>JAYRNW010000203.1:0-10099 GCA_041911995.1 Casimicrobiaceae bacterium
CCCACCCCCCCCCCCCCCCCCCCCCCCCCCCCCCCCCCCCCCCCTCCCCCCAACACCCACACACCCCCCCCCACTTAACACCCCCAAGCCCGCAGTCGGGGCTAAAGTCGTCTCTGACCCCACTTTTCTCGCGGCCAATGTCGTCTCCGACCCTACTTTTTATTCGATCGCGCTCGCCGACTTCGCGCGCTCGCGCAGCACGAACTTCTGGATCTTGCCGGTCGACGTCTTCGGCAGCTCGCCGAACACGATCTTCTTCGGCGCCTTGAACCGCGCGAGCAGCTGCTGGCAGTGCGCGATCAGCTCGGCCTCCGTCGCCGTCGCGCCGGGCCTCAGCTCGACGAACGCGCACGGCGTCTCGCCCCACCTCGGATCGGGCTGCGCGACCACCGCCGCCGCGACGACCGCCGGGTGGCGGTACAGCGCGTCCTCGACCTCGAGCGAGCTCACGTTTTCGCCGCCCGAGATGATCACGTCCTTGCTGCGGTCCCTGATCTTGACGTAGCCGTCCTCCTGCATCACGGCGAGGTCGCCCGAGTGGAACCAGCCGCCGGCGAACGCCTCGGCCGTCGCCGTCGGGTTCTTGAGGTAGCCCTTCATCGTGATGTTGCCGCGGAACACGATCTCGCCCATCGTCGCGCCGTCCCACGGCACCTCGCGCATCGTGACGGGATCCATGACCGTCATCCCCTCCTCGGCCGTGTAGCGGACGCCCTGCCGGCCGTTGCGCTCGGTGCGCGCGCCGATGTCGAGCGACTGCCACTCGCCGTGCTGCGCGCACACGGCGGCCGGGCCGTAGGTCTCGGTGAGCCCGTACACGTGCGTGAGGTCGAAGCCGATGCGCTCCATCCCCTCGATCATCGCGGCCGGCGGCGCCGCGGCGGCGACCAGCGCGCAGACCTTGTGGTCGATGCCGCGCTTCATCTCGTCCGGCGCGTTGACGAGCAGCGAGTGGACGATCGGCGCGCCGCAGTAGTGGGTGACGCGGTACTCGCGGATCGCCGCGAAGATCGCCGCCGCCTCCACCTTGCGCAGGCAGACGTTGGTGCCGGCGTTCGCGGCCATCGTCCACGGGAAGCACCAGCCGTTGCAGTGGAACATCGGCAGCGTCCACAGGTAGACCGAATGTCGCGGCATCCCCCAGTCGATGATGTTCGACAGCGCGTTCAGGTACGCGCCGCGGTGGTGGTAGACCACGCCCTTCGGGTTGCCGGTCGTGCCCGACGTGTAGTTGAGCGAGATGGCCTGCCACTCGTCGGCGGGCGGCTGCCACGCGTACGCGGGGTCGCCGCCCGCGAGGAACGATTCGTAATCGGTGTCGCCGATCGCCGGGCCGCCGGGCCCTTCCGGATCGGCGACGTCGATCACGAACGGCCGCCGGGAGACGCGCCGCAACGCCTGCTGCATCACCGGCGCGAACTCGGTGTCGGTGAGCAGCACCTTCGCCTCGCCGTGGTCGAGCATGAACGCGAGCGCCTCGGCGTCGAGCCGCGTGTTGAGCGTGTTGAGCACGGCGCCGCTCATCGGCACGCCGAAGTGCGCCTCGACCATCTCGGGCGTGTTGGCGAGCAGCGCCGCCACCGTGTCGCCCTTGCCGATGCCGCGTCGCGCCAGCGCGGAAGCGAGCCGCCGCGACCGGTCGTAGGTCTCCTGCCACGTGTAGCGGCGCGCACCGTGGATCACCGCGACGCGGCGCGGCCAGATGTACGCGGTCCGCGCGATGAACGAGACCGGCGTCAGCGGCGCGTAGTTGGCGGGGTTGCGGTCGAGATCGCGTTCGTACGGGTTCATGCCGGAGCCTCCCTGCCGCGCTTCGGCGGCGCTTCGCGTGCATCGTAGCAAAGGCGCGCGGGCGACGGCCCGCGCGGCTTGCCGGTCCCCGGCGATTGCTTTACGCTCGATTGCTTCCCTCCGCTCCGGCCGCACACCGTTCCCCATGGGTCATCGCCTGTCGAAGATCGTCACGCGCACCGGCGACGCCGGCACCACCGGCCTGGGCGACGGCTCGCGGGTCGCGAAGGACGCGCCGCGCATCGCGGCGATCGGCGCCGTCGACGAGCTCAACTCCACGCTCGGCGTGCTGCTGGCCGAGCCGCTGCCCGCGGCGATCGCCGACTGCCTGACCACGGTCCAGCACGACCTCTTCGACCTGGGCGGCGAGCTGTCGATCCCGGGCACGGCGATCGTCGGCGACGCGCACGTCGCGCGCCTCGAGGCCGACGTCGAGCGCTTCAACGCCGCGCTGGCGCCGCTGAAGGAGTTCGTGCTGCCCGGGGGCACGCGCGCCGCCGCCCTCGCGCACGTCGCGCGTACCGTGTGCCGCCGCGCCGAGCGCACGCTGATCGCCGCGGCGGCGACCGAGGCGATCGGCGCGCCGGCGCGCGTCTACCTCAACCGGCTGTCCGACCTGCTGTTCGTCGTCGCGCGCGAGCTCAACCGCGTGGCGGGCCACGGCGACGTGCTCTGGCAGAAGGGCCGCTGACCAAGGTGGCCGTCGTTCCGAGTTCCGACCGGAACGCCCGCCTGGCCGCACTGCTGGCGCGCGTGGCGATGGGCGACCCGCGGGCCTTCGGCGACCTCTACGGCGAGACCTCCGCGCACCTGTACGGCGCGGCGCTGCGCATCCTGAACGACGTCCCGGCCGCCGAGGAGATCCTGCAGGAAGCGTACGTCAGCATCTGGCAGCACGCGGGCTCGTACGAGGTCGCGCGCAGCCAGCCGCTGACGTGGCTCACGACGATCGTGCGCAACCGCTGCCTCGACCAGCTCGGGCGACGGGAGACCGGCACGGTGACGCCCGCGACCGACGCCGATGCTGCACCGGACTCCGACCTGCCCACGGCCGCGACGATGCCGGCGGAGATGCTGTCGGCGAGCGCCGAAGCGGCGGCGGTCCGCGGCTGCGTCGACGCGCTGGACGCAGGACCGAAGCGGGCGATCGCGCTCGCGTTCCACCGGGGGCTGTCGCACGCCGAGCTCGCGCGGCACCTGCGCGAGCCGCGCTGCACGGTGAAGGCGTGGGTGAGGCGCGGCCTCGACGGACTGAAGTCGTGCCTCGACGGCGCGGGCGACGCGCGCGCCGGATGAACCAGTCGCGACCCGACCGTCCCGCCCGCCTCGACGCGCTCGCCGCCGAGTTCGCGCTCGGCACGCTGCGGGGCCGCGCGCGCCGCCGCCTCGCGCGGATCGCGCAGACGGACACGACGGTCGCCGCGGCCATCCGCGGCTGGGAGCAGCGGCTCTCGCCGCTGGCCGAGGCCGCGCCGCCGATCACGCCGCCGCTGCGCGTCTGGCGCGTCGTGGCGCTGCGGCTGGGGCTCGCGCCGGAGTGGCCGCCGGTGGCGGGACCGTGGTGGACGCGCGTCGGGTTCTGGCGCGGGACCGCGGTCGCGAGCCTCGCGGCCGCGACCGGGCTCGGCGTGTCGCTGCTGGGTGCGAGGCCCGACGTTCCGGCCCCGCCGCTCGTCGTGGTGCTGGCGGGTCCCGACGCGCGCCCGGCGCTGATCGCGACCCTCGCGCGCGACAGCCGGACGATGACGGTGAAGGCGGTCGGCGGCGCGCCGGTGCCTCCCGACAAGTCGCTGGAGCTCTGGATGCTGCCCGAAGGGGGCGCCGCGCCGCGGTCGCTGGGCGTGCTGCCGGCGGCCGGCGTCGCGCGTGTCGCGCTGCCGGCGCGGCCCGACGTCGCGTTCGCCGACGTGCCGGCGCTCGCGGCCAGCCTGGAGCCGGCCGGGGGCTCGCCGACCGGCGCCCCGCAGGGGCCGATGCTCTACACCGGCCGCATCGAGCACTTCGACTGATCGCGGCCCGTCAGCCCCGCGGCCGGTACGCTGCCGGGACGTATCCGCTGCGCGCCCGCGCAACCTTGGTGCGGGTGGCGACGACTTCGATCGTGCCGGGCAGGATCGCGACCTCCGTCGCCGCGGCCGCCGCGACGGCCGCGCGGTCCGCGGCCGCGGGCGCCGCGGACATCGGCGCCACCACGGCGAGCGCCAAGGTGGCGGCCGTCGTGCAGGCGGCGGCGAAGCCGAACGCCGGCCGCAGCATCCGCGCGCGCCGGCCGGAGCGATAGGAAATCGTCGTGTGCGTCATGGCATCCTCGTGGTCGGGGTCGGTGGCAAGCGTTCCTGACCCTTGGATGCCGCGACTCGCGGAATCGGATTCACGGCCGCGACGACGGCCGCCATGCAGCGACCGGCCGTGCACCGGCCGGCCGCGGAACGCCCGCTAGCGCCGGCGCAGCCGGTAGCCGGCGGGCTGGTCCTCCATCTCCCAGCCCGCGGACGCCAGCTCCGCGCGCAGGCGGTCGGCCTCCGCCCACTGCTTCGCGAGGCGCGCGGCGGCCCGCGCCTGCGCCAGCGCCTCGACCTCGGGCGGGACGACCTCCTGCTTCGGCACCCAGTCGGCGAGGCGCAAGCCCAGCACGGCGTCGAACGCGAGCAGCGTCGCGCGCTTCGCCGGCGCCGGCAGGTCGCCGCGCAGCGCCTCCCACGCGACGGCGAGCGCGCGCGGCACGTTGAGGTCGTCGTTCACTTCGTCGGTGAACCGCGCGACGAGCGCGGCGTCCGGCGCGGCCGGCGGCGCGTCGCGCAGCGCGTAGACGCCGTTGCGCAGCCGGTCGAGTGCCGTGGCCGCCGCGTCCATCGCGTCCCACGAGAAGTTCATCTGCGTCCGGTAGTGCGCGGTCAGGCAGAGGTAACGGTAGACGAGCGGGTCGTACCCGCGCTCGATCAGCGTGTCGACGCGCAGGAACTCGCCGGCCGACTTCGCCATCTTGGCGTCGTTGGTCAGCAGGAAGTACCCGTGCATCCAGAAGTTGGCGAGCCGCGTGCCCACGCGCGCCTCGGTCTGCGCGATCTCGTTCGTGTGGTGGACCGGGATGTGGTCCTCGCCGCCGCAGTGGATGTCGAAATAATCGCCGAGGTACTTCTGCGCCATCGCCGAGCACTCGATGTGCCAGCCGGGAAAGCCCTTGCCCCATGGGCTGTCCCACTCCATCTGGCGGCGCTCGCCCGCCGGCGAGAACTTCCACAGCGCGAAGTCGGTCGCCCGCCGCTTCTCGCCCAGGTCGACCCGCCGGCCCGCCTCGAGCCCGTGCACGTCGAGGCGCGCGAGGTGGCCGTAGCCGGGCTGCCGCGCCGTGTCGAAGTAGACGCCGTCGGACGTCGTGTACGTGTAGCCGCCGCGCTCGAGGTCGGCGATGAACGCGATCTGCTCGGCGATGTGGTCGGTGGCGCGGCAGAGTACGTCCGGCGCCTCGATGGCGAGCCGCGCGAGGTTCACGAGGAAGTCGTCGGTGTAGAGCTGCGCGATCTCCCACGCCGTGCGGCCGGTCCGGCGCGCGCCCTTCTCCATCTTGTCCTCGCCGGTGTCGGCGTCGGACGTCAGGTGCCCGACGTCGGTGACGTTCATGACGTGGCGGACCGCGTAGCCGTTCCAGCGCAGCACGCGCTTCAGGATGTCCTCGAACAGGAACGTGCGGAAGTTGCCGATGTGCTGGTAGTCGTAGACGGTCGGGCCGCACGTGTAGAGGCCGACGGGGGCGTCCGGGACGAGCGGCGCGAACGGGCGCAGCGTGCGCGTGTAGTTGTCGTAGAGGGCGAGAGGCGCGGACATCGGGGGTACCTTGGACATGAAAAAGCCGCCGGGGCGGCGCGACCGGCGGCTTTTGCGGACGGGGGCTTGCGACCGTCAGGCCCGCGCGGGCGGGCGCCGCCATCGGCGGGGGCGCGGACAACAGCAACGCAGGCGCAATGCGGAACGCATGGCGCCGATGGTATGCGCAAAGCGGCGCCGCGCGCAAGGGAACGTCTGCAAAAGGCGTCCGTGGCGTCGGTGGATGACGCGATGCCGGCGTTGCGCCTTTTGCAGCCGGCACGGCAACGGCAAGTCGGACGGCCGGATAGGAGGCTCCCCCCGGAGCGCGGCGCGCGCCTCCGCCCAGAGGGGGGCGCGCCCTTGGGGCGGCCAAGGCGCCGGCCGCAGGAAAATGCCACGCAAGAACGAGTGTCGCGCGACCGGCTGCGCACGAGTCCGCGTCTACGCGTGTTGTGCAAAGGTTCCCAAGGCGGCCGCGCAACGCGGCGCATGGGGCGCTCCGGGCGGCGCGGTAGAATGCGCGGCGCTTTCCGCCCCGTCGCCCGTGCCTCTTCCCGCGCCCCCCTCGCCGACGATCGCCGCGCTCCCGCCCGGCGCGTGGTGGCTCGTCGCCGCGGTCGCCGCGGTCGCGTGGTTCGCGGGGCTCGACGCGCGCCGGCTGCAGCATCCGGACGAAGGGCGCTACGCCGAGATCGCGCGCGAGATGGCGGTCGGCGGCGACTACGTGACGCCGCGGCTGAACGACCTTCGGTACTTCGAGAAGCCGCCGCTGCAGTACTGGGTGGGCGCGGCCGCGTTCCGCGCGTTCGGCGTCGCCGAGTGGACGGCGCGCCTGCCGGCGGCGCTCGCCGGGCTGCTCGCGGTCGTGGCCGTCGGGTACACGGCCGCGCGCCTCGCGGGCCCCGACGCGGGTGCGTACGCCGCGCTGGCGCTCGCCGGCAGCGTCTGGCACGCGGGGCTCGCGCAGGTCCTGACGCTCGACGCGGTGCTGTCGTTCTGGCTCGCGCTGGCGCTGTGCGCGTTCCTGCTCGCGCAGCGGCCCGCGCTCGCGCCGTCCGCGCAGCGTGCGTGGATGGTGGCCGCGTGGGCGGCGGCGGCCGGCGCGACGCTGACCAAGGGCATGGTCGCGCTGGTCATCCCCGGCGCGACGCTCGTGCTCTACACGCTCGCCACGCGCGACGCCGGACCGTGGCGAAGGCTGCACGCGCTGCCCGGCGTCGCCGTCTACGTCGCGCTGACGGCGCCGTGGTTCGTCCTGGTGAGCGACGCCAACCCCGGCTTCGCGCACTTCTTCTTCGTGCACGAGCACTTCGAGCGCTTCTTCACGGAGACGCACAACCGGACCGGCGAGTGGTGGTACTTCGTCCCGTGGTTCGCGCTCGGCATCCTGCCGTGGCTGCTCGTGTGGGCGTGGACGCTGCCGCGCAGCTGGCGCGCCGCGCCGGTGGCCGCCAACGGGTTCGCGTGGGAGCGGTTCTGCGTCGTCTGGGCCGCGTTCGTGTTCGCGTTCTTCAGCCTGTCCGGCTCGAAGCTGCCGTCGTACATCCTGCCGATGTTCCCGGCGCTCGCGCTGGTGCTGGGCTTCGAGCTGACGCGGATCTCCGCGCGCGCGCTCGCGTGGATCGCGCTGCCGCTCGCGGTCGGCGCGCCGGCGCTGCTCGCCGCGTATCCGTTCCTCTGGCCGCGGCTGACCGCCGCCGTCGCGACCGACCTCACGCCGGCGGCGATCTACGCGGCATTCGGCCCGTGGTTCGCCGCCGCGCTCGCGGCGTGGAGCGCCGGCGGGATCGCAGCGTTCGCGCTGTTCCGCCGCGGCACGCCGCCGGCGAAGACGTGGGGCATCGTCGCGCTGTCGCTGTCGATGCTGGCGGGCCTGCAGCTCGCGCTGGTCGGACACGACGCGTTCGCCACGGTCCGCTCCTCGCTCGCCATCCTGCGCGCGGCCGAGCGTGCGCAGGGCCAGCGGCTCGACCCGGCGTTCCCGGTCTACCAGGTGAAGAGCTACGACCAGACGCTGCCGTTCTACCTGGGCCGGCCCACGCCGCTCGTCGACTACCGCGACGAGATGGGCCCGGGGCTCGACGCCGAGCCGCGAAAAGGCTACAACGAGGCGGAGTGGACCGAGGCGTGGAGCGCGGCGCCGCAGGCCTACGCGCTCATGGGCATCGGCGCCGCCGCGGAGCTCGTGGCCAGGGGCGTGCCGATGCGCGAGCTGGCCCGTGATCCCCGCCGCGTCTTCGTCGCCCGCCGCTGAGTTCCCATCGCCATGACCTTCTCCGCCTTCGCTTTCCTGATGACCGGCGTGCTGCTGAACGCCGGCGCGCAACTGCTGCTCAAGGCCGGCACCAACGCGCTCGGCGTCATCACGCTCACGCGGGACAACTGGTGGGACATGCTGTGGCGGATGGGCACGCAGGGCCACTTCGTCGCGGGCGTGGCCTGCTACATGGTGAGCCTGGTCGTCTGGATCATGGGCCTGTCGCGCGTGCCGGTCTCGGTGGCCTACCCGATGCTGTCGCTCGGGTACGTGATCAACGCCGCCGCCGCGCACTACCTGTTCGGCGAGGTCGTGTCGGTCACCCGCTGGCTCGGCATCGGCTTCATCATCCTCGGCGTGTGGCTGGTCGCGCGCAACTGAAGTGAAACAGCCCCCACGCTCGCTGCGCTCGCTGCCCCCCCGAGGGGGCAGGTCAGTCGCTCGGGACGGCCCTTCGCGACTGACCCGCGGATGAGCACGCTCCCGCAGCTGCCGTTCGCGCGGCCGACGCTCGACGAGGCCACGGCCGCCGACGTCGCCGACGTGCTGCGCTCGGGCTGGATCACGAGCGGCCCGAAGGTCCAGGCGTTCGAGGCGGCGCTCTCCGCGTTCGCCGGCGGCCGCCCGGCGCGCGTCGTCTCGTCGGCGACCGCGGCGCTGGAGATCGCGCTCGCGCTCTGCGACATCGGACCCGGCGACGAGGTGATCACGCCTTCGATGACGTTCTTCGCGGCGCCCAACATGATCGTGCGCGCCGGCGCAACGCCGGTGTTCGTCGACGTCGTGCCGGGCACGCGCAACCTCGACCTCGCCGCGGCGGCGGCGCGCATCGGCCCGCGCACGAAGGCGATCATGCCGACGCACTTCGCGGGCCTCCCCTGCGACATGGACGCGCTGTACGCGCTCGCCCGGCAGCACAAGCTGCGCGTGATCGAGGACGCCGCGCTCGCGATCGGCTCGGCGTGGCGCGGGCGCACGCTCGGCAGCTTCGGCGACCTGACGGTGTTCAGCTTCCACCCGAACAAGAACATCACGTCGATCGAGGGCGGCGCGCTGGTCGTCAACGACGAGCGCGAGGCGCGCGACGTCGAAGTGCTGCGCTTCCACGGCATCACGCGGCTGCCCGACGGCACGCGCGACGTCGCGGTGGCCGGCGGCAAGTTCAACCTCCCCGACGTCAACGCCGCCGTGGGCCTGCGCCAGCTCGCGCGGCTGCCGGAGTTCAACGCACGCCGCCGCGCGCTCGTCGCCCGCTACTTCGCGCGCTTCCGCACGGACCCGCCGTGCGAGCTGCCGCACCCCGGCTACCCGGGCGACGAGGCCGGCCACAGCTGGAACATGTTCGCGCCGCTGCTGCCGCTGCCGGAGCTCGCCCTGTCGCGCAAGGAATTCCGCGACGCGCTCGCCGCGCGCGGCATCGGCACCGGCGTCTCCTACGAGGCCGCGCACCTCGCGACGGCGTTCCGGCGCTTCGGCTATCATCGCGGCGACCTGCCCCACACCGAGCGCATCGCCGACACGACCGTGACGCTGCCGCTGTTCCCGACGATGACCGACGCCGACGTCGACCGCGTGTGCGACGCGTGCGCCGAGGTGCTCGCCGCGCACCGCCGCTGAACGCGCCGCCCGATGGACGCGCCGAAGCTCTCCGTCGTCATCCCCGTCTACAACGAGGAAGCGGGCCTCGCGGCGCTGTTCGCCCGCCTGTACCCGGCGCTCGACGCGCTGGCCGTCCCGTACGAGGTCGTCTTCGTCGACGACGGCAGCCGCGACCGGTCGGCGGCGATCCTCAAGGACCAGTTCCTGGCGCGGCCCGACGTCACGCGCGTCGTGCTGTTCAACGCGAACTACGGCCAGCACATGGCGATCGTCGCCGGCTTCGAGCGCGTCCGCGGCGAGCGCGTCGTGACGCTCGACGCCGACCTCCAGAACCCGCCGGAGGAGATCGCGAAGCTCCTCGCGCGCATGGACGAGGGCCACGACTACGTGGGCGGCGTGCGCCGCACGCGCGAGGACGCGTGGTGGCGCAGGATGGCCTCCCGCGCGATGAACAAGCTGCGCGAGCGCATCACGCGCATCCGCATGACCGACCAGGGCTGCATGCTGCGCGCGTACAGCCGCGACATCGTCGACGCGGTCGCGGCGAGCCGCGAGGTGAGCACGTTCATCCCTGCCCTCGCCTACACGTTCGCGCACAGCCCGGCGGAGGTCGAGGTCGCCCACGAGGAGCGCGCGGCGGGGGAG
>JAYRNW010000204.1:0-23809 GCA_041911995.1 Casimicrobiaceae bacterium
CCAGTCGGTCGTCGCGTTGTTCGAGCCGCGCAGCAGAATGGCGGCGGCGAGCCGTCCGGTCGGGCTGATCGCGAAGCCCTCGGGGGCGTCGCCGACGACGACCTTGTCGATCACCCGCGGCGGATTCGCCTCGAGGTCGATCACCGATACCGTGTCGACGTTGCCGTCCGAGCCGCCCGCGTTGCCGTTGTCCGCGGTCAGCGCGAGCCTGCCGTCCGGCGCGACGTCGAGGTTGTACGGCCACAGGCCGACGGGAAGGTCGCGCTTGGTGTAGGTGACCTTCTGGCCGTCCACTTCGAGCAGCGCGACCTTGTGGCCGGGGAACTTCGCGGCAAGCGCGCGCTTGCCGTCCGGCGTGAACGCCACGTGCGCGACCTGCTCGCCCATGTCCACGGTGCCGACCAGCTTCACCTGCTTGCCCTCGATGGAGAGCACGCTGATCGAGTTGTCGGCGCGGTTCGCGGTCAGCGCGAGGTTGCCGGCACGGTTGATCGCCATGCCCGAGGGCTGCTTGCCCACCGTGACCGTGGCGATGCGCGCCGGCGGATTGGCCGTCAGGTCGATGACGTAGAGCTTGTTGTCCGGCGCCGCCTTCCAGCCGGCGCCGTCGGCGACCCAGTCCATCGAGTTCGCGACCAGCGCCAGCTGCCCGTTGGGCGTGATGGCGAGGTTGGTCGGCGGCCCGAAGATCGAGTTCATCAGCGGAAGATTGGCGACGATCTTCGGGTTCGCGGGATCGGTGCCGATGTCGACGATCGTCACGACGTCGTTGCCCGGCGCGAGGTTCTGCAGCTTGCCGTCCGGTCCCCACGTCACCTTGTTGTCGATGCCGACGACCATGTACTCGGGCTTGCCCGGGGCCGTCGGCCCGGTGGTCGTGCATCCGGCCGCGGCCAGGACGGCGGCGGCAAGAAGTCCCGCAGCGATGATGCGGTTGTTCATGGTTTCCCCCTTGGAAGCGACGCGCCGGTCGGCCGGCTGCGCGAGCAGCGAAGCCTGCGCTGTTTCGGTCGCGATTTCAACCGGCGACGCAGCAAAGCGCGGACGGGCTTCGGAGGCCGCAAGTCGTGATGGCCGGCGCGTCGTTGGCGAGGCCGATCGGGAACGCGTCGACGCCGCGCCGCCCGGCGGTCAGAACCACGTGTCGGCCATCTCGCGGCACGTGCCGTCGCGCCGCGCGACCACGTCGAGCCACGCGCCGATCTTCGGCAGCTCGTAGCGGAAGAAGTAGCGCGCGGCCTGCAGCCGGCCGCGGCAGGCGTCGGCGCCCGCCGCGTCGGCGGTCGCGAGCGCGCGGGTCGCCGCGATCGCCACGTCCAGCCACAGCCACGCCACCACGGCGTGGCCGTACCCCTGCAGGTACGGCGTCGCGTTGGCCAGCGCGTCCTGCGCGTCGCCGCCGGCCCACGCGGCCTGCGTCGCGGCCTGCACGTCGCCCACGGCGCGCGCCAGCGCGTCGGCGCATTCCGCGAGGCCGTCGATCCCGCGCGCGCGCTCGACCGTCGCGTGCACGCGCGAGACCCACAGCGCCAGGCCCTTGCCGCCGTCGGCCACCACCTTGCGCCCGAGCAGGTCGAGGCCCTGGATGCCGTGCGTGCCCTCGTGGATCATGTTGAGGCGGTTGTCGCGCCAGTGCTGCTCGACGGCGAAGTCGCGCGTGTAGCCGTAGCCACCGTGCACCTGGATCGCGAGGCTGTTCGCTTCGAGGCACCATTCGCTGGGCCAGCTCTTCGCGACGGGCGTGAGGACGTCGAGCAGCAGCGCCGCCTCGGCCGCCGACTGCGCGTCCCCGGTGCGCTTCTCGTCGACCAGCCGCGCGCAATAGAGCCCGAGCGCCAGCCCGCCTTCGGCGTAGGCCTTCTGCGCGAGCAGCATCCGCTTGACGTCGGCGTGCTCGACGATGGGCACCTGCGGCGCGGCGACGTCCTTGCCGCGCGGCCCCGCGGCGCGGCCCTGCGGGCGGGTGCGCGCGTAGTCGAGCGCGGCGAGGTAACCCGCGTAGCCCAGCATCGTCGCGCCGACGCCGACGTCGATGCGGGCCTCGTTCATCATGTGGAACATGGCCTGCAAGCCGCGGCCTGGCTCGCCGACGCGATAGCCGACGGCGCCGGCGCCCCGCCCGTCGAATCCGCCAGGCGCGCGCAGCGGGAAACGGCCTTCACCGAAGTTGAGCAGCGTGTTGGGGATGCCGCGATAGCCGAGCTTGTGGTTCAACCCGGCGAGCGCGACGTCGTTGCGCTCGCCCGTCGAATTTCCCTGCGCGTCGACCATCAGCCGCGGCACGACGAACAGCGAGATCCCCTTGGGCCCGGGCACCGGCCGGCCGTCCGCGCCGGGGACCTTCGCGAGCACGAGGTGCACGATGTTCTGCGCGAGATCGTGCTCGCCGCCCGAGATCCACATCTTGTTGCCGCGCAGCCGGTAGCGCGGGCCCAGCGGATCGGCGTCGAAGCCGGCGCCGTCGGGCACGGCGGTGGTGACGATGTCGCCGAGGCTCGACCCCGCCTGCGGCTCGCTCAGGCACATCGTGCCGAGATAGCGCCCCTCCAGTTCGGGCCGCGCGAACACGTCGCGCTGCCGCGGCGTGCCGCAGGCCACGAGCAGGTTCGCGTTGGCGTAGGTCAGCATCCCGAACGCGTGCAGGCTCACGCTCGCCATCGCGAAGAACGTGTTCGCCGCCATGTCGACGACGAACGGCAGCTGCATGCCGCCGACCTCGTAGTCGTGCCCCGCCGCCAGCAGCCCCGACCCGGCATACGCCAGCACCGCTTCCCGCGTGGCTTCGGGCACGTGCACGTGCGTTCCGTCGAACGTCGGCTCCTCGACGTCGGCGCGGCGGTTGGCCGGCGCGAAGCGCTCGCGCGCGATCCGCTCGCTCAGGTCGAGCACCGAGTCGAAGGTCTCGCGCGCGTGCTCGGCGAAGCGCGGCCGCTGCGCGAGCGAAGCAACGTCCAGCCAGTCGTACAGCAGGAAGTCGAGCGTTTCGCGCAGGGCCACTTCAGCGCACCTTCACAGCGTGTGGACGAGCTGCCCGCCGTCGACCGCGAGCACCGCGCCGGTGATGTAGCGCCCGGCGTCTGAGGCCAGCAGCAGCGCCGCGCCGGCCAGGTCCTCGCTCTGGCCGAAGCGCCGCTGCGGGATGCGCTTCAACAGCGCGTCGGCGAAGCCGCGCTCGACGAAGTCGCCGTGCATGTCGGTCTCGATGTTGCCCGGGCACAGCACGTTCACGCGGATGCCGTGGCGCGCCAGCTCGAACGCCATCACCTTCGTGAGGTGCACGAGCCCCGCCTTGGACGCGCCGTAGCTCGACAGGAACCCGCCGGGCCGCAGGCCCGCCGTCGACGCAACGTTGACGATCGACCCGCGACCCAGCGCCACCATGCCCGCGGCGGCGCGCTGCGCGACGAAGAACGCGCCGCGCAGGTTGGTGTCGACGACGGCGTCGAACTCGGCCGGCGTCTGCTCGAGGAACGGCTTGGTCACGATGACGCCCGCGCAATTCAGCAGCACGTCCGGCGGCCCGCCCAACTCGCGCGCGACCGTGTCGAACGCGGCGTCGAACGTCTCCGGGCGCACGACGTCGAGCACGACGCTCGCCGCGCGATGCCCTTCGGCGCGCAGCTCGCCGGCGGCGGCGTCGATCCGGTCCCGGCGTCGCGCCGCCAGCGCCACCGCGGCGCCGGCGCGCGCGAACACACCGGCGAGATGCAGGCCGATCCCGCTCGACGCGCCGGTGACGAGGGCCACGCGGCCGCGCAGGCTGAACGCGTCCACTTCACTCGGGGCTTGCTTCGCATTCGTCGTCATGACGCGGTTCGATTCGAGGATGGCGTAATCGGAAGCGGGCTCCGGGTCGGGCGTCGGCAGCGGACCGTACCGGTGCCCCGCGCTCAGACGGCAATGAGCTTCGCGAGCTGCGCCTGGTCGCCACGCAGCTCGGCGCTCGGGCCGGAGAAGACCACGCGGCCCCGGTTGAGCACGAGCGCCCGGTCGGTGACCTCCAGCGCGAGCCGCGCGGACTGCTCGACCAGCACGACGGTCAGCGCTTCGTCGCGGATCAGCCGCTGCAGAACGACGAGCAGCCCGTCGACGATGATCGGCGCCAGCCCTTCGAGCGGCTCGTCCATCAGCAGCAGCGCCGGGTTGCCCATCAGCGCGCGGCCGATGGCGAGCATCTGCTGCTCGCCGCCCGAGATCTGGTTGCCCATGTGCCGCGCGCGCTCGGCGAGGCGCGGAAAGAGGTCGTAGACGCGCGCGAGGGTCCAGGGCCCGCGGCGCGTGGCCACGGTGAGGTTCTCCTCCACCGTCAGCGACGGGAAGATCCAGCGCCCCTGCGGCACGAGGCCGACGCCGAGCTGCGCGCGCTCGTACACCGGCAGTCGCGCGATGGACTTACCGCCGTACTCGATCGTGCCGCCGTGCAGCGCCGTGTGGCCCATGATCGTGCCGAGCAGCGTCGTCTTGCCCACGCCGTTGCGCCCGAGCACCGCCAGCGACTCGCGCTCCGCGAGCGCGAGCGCGACGTCCTCCAGCACGACGGTGGCGCCGTATCCGGCCCGGACGTCGTGCAGGCGCAGAAGCTCAGGCATGGCGCTCCCCGAGGTAGACCTCGCGCACGCGCCGGTCGGCCGCGATCTCCTCCGGCGTGCCTTCGGTCAGGATCGCGCCCTGCGCCAGGACCGTGAGCCGCCGCGCGAAGCGGAAGACCAGGTCCATGTCGTGCTCGATGATCAGGATCGCCATGTCCGCAGGCAGCCGCTCGAGCACCTCGAGAATGCGGTGCGTTTCGAGGCTCGGCACGCCGGCGGCCGGCTCGTCGAGCAGCAGCACGCGCGGCTTGAGCCCGAGCGCGATCGCGATCTCCACCAGCCGCTGCTTGCCGTAGGGAAGGCCGGCGACGTGCACGTGCGCGTCGTCGGCGAGCCCCAGCGTGCCGAGCAGCGCCATGCTCTCGTCCACGACGTCGCGGTGCTTCGCCGCCGCACGGAACATGTGCCACGCCACCCCCTGGCGCTCGGCGACGGCCAGCGCGACGTTGTCGACCACCGGGACGTTGCGGAACAGCGTGTTGATCTGGAACGTACGGCCCAGGCCACGCCGGACCCGCGCGGCCTGCCCGAGCCCGGTGACGTCCTCGTCGCCGATCAGGATCTGCCCGCGCGTGGGCGCGATGCGGCCGGTCAGCATGTTGACGAACGTCGTCTTGCCGGACCCGTTGGGGCCGATCAGCGCATGCCGGGCGCCGGCCTCGAGCCGGAAGTCGATCCGCGCGGCGACCGTCAGCGCGCCGAAGTTCTTGCACAGGTCGCGGGTCTCGAGGGCGGCGCTCACGGCGACGGCCTCCGCAACCGCGCGACGACGCCGTCGACGACGCCGAGGATGCCGCCGCGCGCGAACATCACGACCAGCACGAGCATCGCGCCGATGCCAAACGACCAGTATTCGGGAAACTGCTTGGCGAGGAAGTCCTGCGCGACCAGGAAGACGAGCGGCCCGACGAACGCGCCGTAGATGCGCCCGATCCCGCCCAGGATCAGCATCACCATCAGCTCGCCGGAGAGCTCGACGGCGAGCACCCGCAGGCCGACGAACTGCGTGGTCTGCGTGAGCAGCGCGCCCGCGAGGCCGGCGAGCGCCGCCGAGATCGTGTACGCGACGACGAGCCGCACGTACACGGGCGCGCCCACCGCGTGCATGCGCACGGCGTTCTCGCGCACGCCGGTCAGCGAGGCGCCGAACGGCGAGCAGACCAGCCGGCGCACCAGCCACCAGCACACGAACAGGACCGCGAGGCAGTAGAGGTAGGCGGTCTTGCCCATGAAGTCGAACTTGAACACGCCGAAGATCGGCTGGATCGCGAAGCCGCCGAGCCCGTCGGCGCCGCCGGTCCAGCTCGTCGCGCGGTTGGCGACCTCGAAGCACAGCGAGGCGATGGCGAGCGTCAGCATGAGCTGCGCGAGGCCGCGCGTGCGCAGGATCACGATGCCGGTCAGCAGGCCCAGAAGTCCGGCGGTCAGCGTGCCCGCGACGAGGCCGGTCAGCGGCTCGCCGGTCAGGCGCGCCGCGAGAATGCCGGCCACGTACGCGCCGGTGCCGAAGTACGCGGCGTGGCCCAGCGTGACGATGCCGCCGTAGCCCAGGATGAGGTCGAGCGACAGCGCGAAGACGATCATCGTCAGCACGTAGCTGCCGAGCGGCAGGTACGTCGGCGCCGCGAAGTAGCAGGCCACCGCGATCGCCCACGGCAGCCACTCGATCGGCCGGATGCGCGGGTCGGCCGCGTAGCCGCCGGCCAGCTTCACGTGGCTCTCCCGAACAGCCCCTCGGGTCGCCACGACAGCGCGGCGATGGTGGCGAAGTAGATGAAGAAGGCGCCGAACTCCGGGATCCAGTACTTGCACGCCGTGTCGGCGAGCCCGATGAGCAGCGCGGCGACGAACGGCCCGCGCAGGCTGCCCAGACCGCCGATCGACACGACGATCAGGAACAGCACCAGGTGCTCGAACGGGTACGTCGGCTGGATGGCGATGATGTCGGCGCCCAGCGCGCCGCCCAAGGCCGCGAGCCCGCTGCCCAGCGCGAACGTCAGCGTGAACAGCCGCGACGTGTTGATCCCCACCGACTGCGCCATCGCGCGATGGTCGACCGCCGCGCGCACCATCGCGCCCCAGCGCGTGCGCTCGACGCCGAACCAGAGCAGCGCGACGACCGTGAAGCTGAACAGGATCAGGAACGCCCGGTACGTCGGGAAGTCACGGCCGAGCAGCTGCATCTGCCCCTTGAGGTACTCGGGCAGGCGCACCGGCTGCGGCAGCGTGCCGTAGACGAGGCGCGCGACCGCCACCGACATGAAGATGAGGCCGATCGTGAACAGTACCTGCTCGAGCTCGCCGGCCGTGTACAGCCGCGAGTACAGCAGGCGCTCGAGCACCATGCTCGCCAGCGCGACCGCGACGATGGCCGTCGCCAGCGCCAGCGGAAACGGCAGGCCGAGGCGGCTCATGCCCGACAGCATCACGTAGCCGCCGGCCATCGCGAAGACGCCGTGCGCGAGGTTGGCGAACCCCATGAGGCCCATCGTGACCGACAGGCCCACGGAGATGACGTACAGGATCATGCCGTACGCGACGCCGTGGAACGCCACGCTGACGAGCGACGACAGGAAGTCCTGCATGGACGTTTACGCGTTGGTTCGCGGACGGATGCGCGGCGGGCGCGCCGGCGGCCGGCGCGCCCCCCGGGACGCGGCTACTTCGGCTTGTTCATCGCCTTCCACGGGTCCTTGTACTGGTTCGCCACGACCTCGACCTCGACGTTGGCGAGCTGGCCGCCGACCTTGCGGACCTCGCGCAGGTACTCGTTCTGCACGACGTCGCGCGTCTCGGGGTCGATCTGCATCGGCCCGCGCACGCTGTTCGGGTTCTTGTAGTTCGCGATGATCTGCATCGACTTGTCCGGGTCGACCTTGCCGTTCTGCTCGCGGATCGCCTGGAAGATGACGTCCATCGCGTCCCAGGCGCCGACGGCCATGAAGCCGGGGTTCGCGTTCTCGCCGTACTCCTTCTTGTACGCGGCGACGAACGCCTTGTTGGCCGGGCGGTCGGCAGCGGCCGAGTAGTGGTGGACGGTGAGCACGTTGAGCGCCGCGTCGCCCATGTTCTGGAGTTCCTCGTCGGTCGTGATGTCGCCGGGGCCGATGTACTTGATGCCGGCCTTGTCGAGGCCCAGGTCCGCGTAGGCCTTCATCTGCGCGGTCGCCTGCTTGCCCGCCGGGTTGAACGCGAAGATGGCGTCCGGCTTCGCGTCCTTGACGCGCTGCATGTAGGGGATGAAGTCCGTCGTCGTCATCGGCACGCGCGCGCTGCCGACGATCTCGCCGCCGGCTTCCTTGAAGCCCTTGATGAACGCCTCCTCGGCCTCGTGGCCGGGCGCGTAGTCGCTGACCACCGTGTAGACCTTCTTGAACTTCTTCGCCGCCCATTGCCCGAGCGGATACGACGACTGCCACAGCGTGAACGAGACGCGCGCGATGTACGGCGACGCGCGGGGCACCGACACGCCGGCCGCGTTGGCGATGACGAACGGCACCTTGGCCTCGGTCACGATCGGCGCCATGGCCGCCGCGTTGGGCGTCCACACCACGCCGGTCAGGAACTGCACCTTGTCGCGCACGATCAGCTCCTGCGCGAGGCGCTTCGCCGCGTCCGGGTTGGCGCCGGTGTCGTCGCGGAACACGGGCTCCACCTTGACGCCGGGCGGCAGCTTGTCGGCGTTGAGCTTGAGGTAGAGCTTGTAGCCCTTGTCGAGCTGGTCGCCCTGCCCCGACCCCGGCCCGGAATACGTGGTGATGATGCCGACCTTGATGGTCTGCGCGCCGGCCAGCGCCGAGACCGCGGCGAGCGCGACGACAGCAAGCATTGACGATGTCCTGGATTTCACGGCGCCTCCTCCTCGTTGGACTGCTCCACGACCGACGCTGGGGCACGGGCCCGGACGGGCGCCGTACCGCGACGACGGCCTCCTCCTAGTGTACCGGCGCGATGCGGCACAGCAGCGCACGCAGCTGGTACGTGCCCATCGCCGGGTCGTACGGCGGCTCGTTGCTGGTCAGCAGGTTCGCGTTCGACGTCCACACCCCGTGTTCCGGTCCTTCCTCCTCGGGAAACCACCAGCCGTGCTCGACGTGGACCACCCGCGGGTCGATCTCGTCGGTGACCCGCGCCTTCTGCCGGATCTTCCCGCGCCGCGTCTCGATCCAGACCCAGTCGCCGTTCGCGATGCCGAGCGGCGCCGCCGTGTCGGGATGGATCTCCACGATCGGGTCGGGGTGTGCCTTGCGCAGGTTCCGGATCTGCCGGTGCTCGGAATTGAAGAAGAATGGTATCCGCGCTCCGCTGGTCAGCACCAGCGGAAAATCCTTCGCCACGTCCGGCGCCGAGACCGGGCTCTCCGGCGGCTCGTGCCAGGACGGCAGCGGGTCGTAGCCCATCGCCTCGAGGCGGGTCGCGTAGAGCTCGATCTTGCCGGTGGGCGTGGCGAACCCGCGTTCCAGGTACTTGCGGTAGCGCATCGGCACCTTGTGGAAGCCCTTCTCCCGCAGTTCGGCCAGGCCGATGCCGCAGCCGGCGGCGAGCTGGCTTGCGAGCACGTCGTCGAGCGGCTCGGTGCCCACCGGCAGGTTCATGCGCCGGGCGAGGTCGATGAAGATCTCCTCGTCGGCCCGGCACTCGCCGATCTGCACGGACTTCTGCTGCGCCAGCACCACGTTCGCGGCGACGGTCGGCAGCCCGGCCAGCTGGTTCAGCTCGGGCCACGCCGCCGCGGGCAGCACGATGTCGGCCAGCTCGGCCGTCGGCGTCATGAAGAGGTCGGCCACCACCAGCAGGTCGAGCTTGCGCAGCGACTCGTACGCCTGCCGCGCGTTGCCGAACGTCGTCAGCGTGTTGTTGCCGAAGACGAGGAACGCCTTGACCGGGTACGGCACGCCCTCGCGCATCGCGCGCAGCAGCGTCGGGATGTGCGCGGCCGGCAGGTCCGCGCCCTCGCCGGCCAGCACCTTGAACCGGTCGGCGCCGAGGCGCTTCGTGTTCATCTCCGGCGACAGGTTCTCGATGAGGCTGGGGAAGCGGCCCAGGCCCTTCATGCCGAACACCCAGCCGCCCGGGACGTCGACGTTGCCGGTCAGCGCCGGCAGCAGCGAGATCGCCCGCACGGTCTGCACGCAGTTCGGCGTGTGCTCGATCGCGCAGCCCCACTCCATCATCGACGGCTTCGTGCGCGCGTACAGCCGCGCCGCCGCGCGGATCATGTCCGCAGGCACCCACGTGATCGACGCCGCCCACTCGGGGCTGCAGGCGCGCACGCGCTCCGCCAGCGCCGCGAAGCCATGCGTCCACCGGGCGACGAACGCCTCGTCGTGCAGGTTCTCGTCGATGATCGTGTGCAGCATCGCGAGCGCCAGCGCCCCGTCGGTCCCGGGGCGCAGCTGCAGCCACAGGTCGGCCTGCTTGGCGAGGCGCGTGCGCCGCGGGTCGACGACGATGACCTTCGGATGCGTCTCCAGCGCGTCCAGCGCGTTGAACCGCGTCTCGCCGTCGGGCCCGGAGTTCACCGGGTTGTGGCCCCAGTAGACGATGCACGCCGGCGGCGTCCCGCCGGTGAAGTCGCAGACCGGGAAGTCGCCGAACGTGAGCAGCGTCGTGTTGACCCGCGGGTGGAAGCATTGCGCGAAGCCGGGCTCGCACCAGTTGGGCGTGCCGAGCGCGTGCCCGAAGCGCGACACCCAGCGGATGTGGTGGCGGCCGGTGCCCGTGCCCATCGCGATGGCCTCGGCGCCGAATTCACCCTTGATCGCCTGCAGCCGCCCGGCGATCTCGTCCAGCGCCTCGTCCCACGTGATGCGCTGCCATTGGCCCGCACCCCGCGCGCCGGTGCGCCGCAGCGGGTACTTCAGGCGGTCCGGATGGTAGACGAGGTCGAGCGTGGAGGCGCCGATCGGGCACAGCCGGCCGCGGTTGAGCGGCGAATCCCGGTCGCCGGCGACCTTGGTCAGCCGCCCGTCGCTCACGTGCAGCAGCGTGCCGCAACCGCCGTGGCAGCTGCGGCACACGCTCTTGATCACCTGCGTCGCGACTTCAGCGGCCTGCGGCATGATGCGGCTCCTCCATGGGCTCCGATGACGCGGCCAGCGGCGTGACCGGCGACTGGCGCAGCTTGAAGCGCAGCAGTTTTCCGGTTTCGCTGCGCGGAAGCGCCGCGACGAATTCGATCCGCCGCGGATACTTGTACGGCGCGATGGTCGCCTTGACGAAGTCCTGCAGCGCCTTCGCCAGGTCCTCGCCGGCCGCGAAGCCCGGCTTCGGCACGACGAACGCGCAGACGACCTGCCCGCGGTGCTCGTCGGGGACGCCGACGACGGCGCACTCGGCGACCGCGTCGTGCGCGAGCAGCGTCGACTCGATCTCCAGCCCGCCGATGTTGTAGCCCGCCGAGACGATCAGGTCGTCGTTGCGGCCCTGGAAATAGAAGTAGCCGTCCTCGTCCATCGAGAACGTGTCGCCCGTCACGTTCCAGCCGTCGCGGACGTACTGGCGCTGGCGGTCGTCGTCGAGGTACAGGCAGCCGCTCGGGCCCTTCACCGCGAGCTGGCCGACGACGCCGGGAGCGCACGGCCGGCCCCGATCGTCGACCACCCGCGCGACGTAGCCCGGAATGACGTAGCCGGTCGCGCCCGGCTTCACGCGCTCGGGCGTGTGCGCGATGAACGTCTGCATCATCTCGGTCGCGCCGAGCCCGTCGATCAGCTCGATCCCGGTTGCCTTGCGAAAGATCCGCCGCGTCGCGTCGGGCAGCGCCTCGCCCGACGAGATCGCCTTCTTCAGGCTCGTGAGGTCGTAGTCGCCGGCCAGCGCGGCCATCTGCGACAGGAACGTCGGCACCGTCGCGACGATCGTGCACCGGAAGTCCTGGATCGTCTGCAAGAGCCCCGCTGGCGTCACCCGCTCGGTCAGCACGGTGGCGGCGCCGAACCGCAGCGGCGCGCAGAGCAATACGGCGAGCCCGAACGTGAACGCGAGCGGCGGCGTGCCGCAGAACACGTCGTCCTCGTCGGGCTGCACGACCGAGCGCGGGAAGCCGTCGCACATCACCATCACGTCGCGATGGAAGTGCACGGCCGCCTTCGGCTGCCCGGTGGTGCCGGATGTAAACGCGATCAGCGCCGGGTCGTCGGCCGCCGTGTCGACGTTGGCGAACGTGTCGGGCTTGGCCGCCGCCATCGCCTCGAGCGATCCGGGGCCGCCGCCGTCGTTGAAGCAGACGATCCGCGCGAGGTCCGGGCACTGCGCGGCGGCGGACTGCAATTCCGCGACGAGCCGCCCGTCGCACAACGCGAGGCGGATGCGCGCCTTGGCGACGACCTGCGCCAGCTCGCGCGCCCGCAACAGTTGCATCGTGCTCACGGCCACGCCACCGGCTTTCACCACCGCGAGCCAGCAGGCCGCGAGCAGCGGACTGTTGGGCGCGCGCAGCAGCACGCGGTTGCCGGGGACGAGGCCTAAGTCCTCGGTCAGCACGCGCGCGATCCGGTTGGCCTGCGCGAGCAACTCCCGATAGGTCCACGTGCACGGCTTGCCGTCGACGAGCGCGTGGATGGCCGGGCGGTCCGCGGCATGGACGCCGCCGGTCCCCGCGACCATCCGGTCGAGAAGCTCGACCGCGCAGTTCAGGCGCTCCGGATAGCGGAGCTCCGGCCGCTCGAACACGAACTCCGGCCACTGCTCGCGCGGCGGCAGGTGCTCGCGGACGAATCCGTCGACGTGCGCCGTGTATCCCATGGCCGGCCGCGCCGTGGCGCTATTCCTGCGACCAGTCCGACACGGCGCCGATCATCGAAGGCGTGGCGTAGATCGCCGCTTTGACGCAGCACGGCTGTCCGTTCGCCTCCTCCGGCACCGCGAGGTCGGCGACATACGTGGTGCAGTAGCCGAGCTTCTCGATCAGCTGGTCGAGGATCATGTTGGTGAGCGGACAGTTGTACGGCTTGATGCCGCTCTTGCGGAGCAGGACCTCCTTCTGCATCAGGCCGCAGCCGCGGATCTTCAGCTTGAGCAGGATGTCGCGGCCGCTGATCGAGTACTCGATGTCCTCGGCGAGCCCCGCGGCCTTGATGCGCGCGATGCAGGACTCGACCACTTCCTGCGCGGTCGTGCCGCGGATGTCCTGCGCCTGGATGAAGTCGGTGCCTACGAGCTCGGTCTTCCACGCCGCGCAGTCGGACAGCTCGTGATAGAAGACCTCTTCCATCCGGTAGAGCAGCTGGTTGAAGTACCGTTGGCTATCCATGGCGGGGCCTCTCCGTGCAGCCGAACCGTTCCCAGTACACGAGCTCGTCGAGCGCCTTCTTCGGGCGCGGGTACTTGCGCGCCTCGGCCGCCCAGCCGATCGAGACGTAGGCGATCACCTTGTATTCGCCCATGCCGGTGGGAATGCCGAGGATTTCCTTGAACTTCCGCGCGTCGCGCGTGGAGGCCACCGGACCGTGCACCCAGCAGCCGCCCAGTCCCAGCGAATGCGCCTCCAGCAGCATGTTCTCGATCGCCGCGGACAGGTCGTAGGGCACGTCGACGGAGCCTTCGCGCAGCGTGCCGATCACCGCGATGACGACCGGCGCCTGCTTCGCGAACTCCGAGACCTCGCCCGAGTACATGAAGCGCAGGACCTCGGCCCGCTTCGCCTCGTCCTTGATGCCGGCGAAGCGCTCCTGCATGTGGCCCATGCAGTACCACGCCGTCATCCGCGAGCCGCTGCCCTGCTTGGCCAAGTCCCCGATCCGGTCGCGCGTGGCCTGGTCGCGCACGACGATGAAGCGCCACGGCTGGTAGTTCTCGCCGGTCGGCGCCCAGCGCGCCGCCTCGAGGATCTTGTCGACCATCGCGTCCGGCACCGGATCCGTCTTGTAGCGCCGGATGCTCTTGCGGCTGTTGATGATGTCGAGCAGCTCGTCCATCTAGTGCCCCGCCAGCGCGGTTGCGGCCGCCGGGTCGCGCACCGTCCCGGTGTCCTTGAGCTTCAGCACCTTGCGGGCGGTACCCGCGAGGATCATCGCCTTCTCCTCGTCGCTGAATTCCTTTCCGAGCTCGGTGAAGACCTTTACCCATTCGGGCAGCCGGCAGTGCAGGTTCGGGTGCGGCGCGTCGGTGGCGAACATGAGCTTGTCCGCGCCGGTCATGTCGGTGAGGTGGCGCAGCCACTTCTGGAACTCGCCGGCGCGCATCTTGCGGAACGGCTTCTGCCACAGCGACAGGTCGAGGTAGACGTTGGGCAGCCACGCCGCGGCCTGCATCGCCTCCTGCCACCAGCCGACGTCGCCCGCGTGCGCGAAGATGAAGTCGGCCTCGGGGTAGCGCGCCGCCGCCGACGCGAAGTAGGCCGGCCGCGAGTTCTCCCAGCGCAGCGCCACCGACGGCGCGCCGCCGGTGTGGCACATGATCGGGATCTTCCACTCGGAGGCCTTCTCGTAGACCCAGTTGCACACCGGGTCGTCCGGCATGTAGCCGGTGCCGGCGTGCAGCTTGAAGCCCTTCATGCCCCATTCGTGGTACGCCTGCTCGCAGTGCTTGAGCGCACCCTTGCGCCGCGGGTCGATCGCCATGAACGGGATCATCCGTCCCGCGTGGCGCTTCGCGACCTCGGCGTAGAGCTTGTTCTGCTCGAAGATGTGGATCGGCGGCTCGCCGAACAGCAGCCCGTAGTCGACCGGGAAGATGACGGTGACGTCGACGCCGGCGACGTCCATCTCCGCGATGATGTTGTCGGCGTGGTCGTCGGTCTCCTTGCGGATGACGTCGTCGATGTACTCGCGCGGCGTGAGGTTGGTCTTGTTCGCCTTGTTGTACATCATGCTGAAGCTCTGCGCGGCGCCCTTGATGTAGGCGCCCTGGACCGTGCCCTTCACGACCAGGTGCCGGTGTACGTCGATGATCATTTCCGCTGCTCCTTTGGCGTCACTGCGTCTGCGCGACCCTGCCCGCGATGAATCGCGCGATCTCGGAGGGCGGCGTTCCGGGCAGGAAGACCTGCGTCACCCCCATCTCTTCCAGTGCCGGGATGTCCCGCTTCAGGATCACCCCGCCCACCAGCACCATCACGTCGGAGAGCCCTTCCCGCTTCAGCCCATCGACGACCTTCGGCGCGAGCACCATGTGATCGCCGGCGAGGAAGCTCAGGCCCACGACGTCGGGATCCTCTTCGACCGCGGCCTTCACCACCTGCTCGGGCGTCGCGCGCAGGCCGGTGAACACGACCTCCATGCCCGCGTCCAGCAGGTAACGCGCGACGACCTTGATGCCGCGGTCGTGCCCGTCCAGCCCCACCTTCGCGAGCAGCACGCGGATCGGTCGTTCGCCCACGATCGTTTCCGCCGGCGCCGTCACAGTTGCACCGGGCCGCGGTACTCGCCCCAGCGGCGGCGCATGACCTGCGCGATCTCGCCGACCGTCGCGTACGCCTTGACCGCGCGCAGCACCGCCGGCATCACGTTCTCGCCGCGCCCGATCGCCGCGTCGAGCGCCGCGAGGCCCGCGTCGACGTCGCCGGCGTTGCGCTGCGCGCGCAGCGCGGCCACCCGCTCCCGCTGCCGCCGCTCGACCGCCGGATCGACTTCGAAGAGGTCGAGATCCGCTTCGTCCTTCGCCTCTTCCCGATACCGGTTGACGCCGACGATCACCTTCTCGCCGCTGTCGACCGCCTTCTGGTAGCGGATGCTCGCTTCCTGGATCTCGCGGCCGACGTAGCCGCTCTCGATGGCCTGCAGCATGCCGCCCATCGCGTCGATCTTCTCGAGGTACGCGGCGGCGCGCGTCTCGATTTCGTTGGTGAGCGACTCGACGTAATACGAGCCGGCCAGCGGGTCGATCGTGTTCGCGATGCCCGATTCCTCGGCGAGGATCTGCTGCGTGCGCAGCGCCAGCGTGGCCGCGTCCTCCGACGGAATCGCGTAGCCCTCGTCCCAGCACGCCGTGTGGATCGCCTGGTGGCCGCCCAGCGCGCTCATCAGCGCGTGCAGCGTGATGCGCACGACGTTGTTCAGTGGCTGCTGGCTCACCAGCGTCGAGCCGCAGGAGCCGCTGAACGTGCGAAACAGGCAGCTGCGCGGGTCCTGCGCGCCGAAGCGCTCCTTCATGATCCGCGCGAACAGCCGCCGCGCCGCGCGGAACTTCGCCACCTCCTCGAAGAGGTCGCGGAAGCACCCGAGGCTGTAGGAGAGGCGCGGCGCGAAGTCGTCGACCGCGAGGCCGCGCGCCCGCGCGTGCTCGATGTACGCGATGGCGTCGGCCAGCGTGAAGGCCAGCTCCTGCACGGCGTCGGCGCCGGCTTCCCGGATGTGGTAGCCGGCGATGTTCATCGTGTTCCACTTCGGGACCTCGCGCAGGCAGTACTCGACGATGTCGAGCGCGAGCCCGAGGCTCGGCGCCGGCGGGAAGACGTAGGTGCCGCGTGCGATGAATTCCTTCAGGATGTCGTTCTGCGTGGTGCCGGTCAGCGCCGCCGGCGCGACACCCTGCCGCTCGCCCACGGCGATGTACATCGCGAGCAGGATCGGCGCGGTCGCGTTGATCGTCATCGACGTCGAGACGCGGTCGAGTGGAATCCCTTTGAGGATCGCCTCCATGTCGGCGAGCGAGTCGACCGCCACGCCGACACGGCCGACGGCGCCTTCCGCGCGCGCGTCGTCGGAGTCGAGCCCGAGCTGCGTGGGCAGGTCGAAGGCGATGGACAGTCCCGTCGAGCCCTGCGCGAGCAGGTAGCGGAAGCGCCGGTTGGTCTCCTCGGCCGACCCGAAGCCCGCGTACTGGCGCATCGTCCAGAGCTGCCCGCGGTACATCGACGGGTACACGCCGCGCGTGTACGGGAACTCGCCGGGGAAGCCGAGATCGTCGCGATAGTCGGACCGCGCGACGTCGAGCGGCGTGTAGAGCGCCTTGACCGGGATGCCGCTCTCGGTCGCGAACGTCGCGCGCCGCTCAGGCGAGCGCTCGACCGTGCGCTTCAGCGTGGTGTCCTGCCAGCGGAGGACGTCGGACTCGAGATCGGGCATCGCGGTCGTCCGTCAGAGCGGCAGATTGGAATGCTTGCGCCAGGCGCGGTCCGCCACGGTCTTGTTCCGCAGCAGGCGCAGCGCCGAGACGATCCGCGCCCGCGTGTCCTGCGGCGCGATGACCGCGTCGACCACCGCCAGCGAGGCCGAGTGGTAGGGCGTGAGATACAGGTCGTGGTACTCGCGGACCTTCTGCCGCAGCAGCGCGTCCGGGTCCGCGGCCGCCGCGAGCTCCTTCCGGCAGAGGATCTTGACCGCGGGTTCGGCGCGCACCATCTGCATTTCCGCCGACGGCCACGCGAACACGTGGTCGAAGCCGATCTCGTGCACGCCCATCGCCGGGATCACGCCGCCGTACATCTTGCGCAGGATGCAGGAGACCTTCGGCACCGTGGCCTCGGTCCACGCGTGCAGCAGCTTGGCGCCGTGGCGCAGCAGCCCGCCCGCCTCCTGCGCGGCGCCGGGCAGGAACCCGGGCGCGTCGACGAGCGTGACGAGCGGGATCCCGAAGGCGTCGCAGGTGCGCACGAAGCGCGCGGCCTTCACCGCGGCGTCGCCGTCGAGGTAGCCGTCGCCGACCGCCGGGTTGTTGGCGACCACGCCCACGGCCTGCCCACCCATCCGGGCGAAGCCCACCACCATGTTGCGCGCGAATTCCGGCTGGAGCTCGAGGAACGCGCGGTCGTCGACGATCGCCGCGACGACCGCGTGCACGTCGTAGTTCGTGCCGGCGTCCATCGGCACGACGTCGAGGAGTTCGGGAACCGGCCGGTCCGCCGGATCCGCCGACGTGACGTCGGCCACGCGCTCGCGGTTGTTCTGTGGCAGGTAGGCGAGCAGGCGCCGGATCGCGTCGATGCACGCGCGGTCATCGCGGGCCACGAGGTGCGTGACGCCGGACCGGCGCGCGTGCATGTCGCAGCCGCCGAGCGCTTCGGCCGTGACCTTTTCCCCCAGCACCTCGTCGGCCAGCGCCGGCCCGGTGACGAAGAGCTGCGCCGTGCCCTCGACCTGCACGACGAAGTCGGCGAGCGCGGCGGTGTACGCCGCCCCGCCCGCGCAGGTGCCCATGATCGCGACGATCTGCGGGACCACGCCCGAGTTGTGGCTGTACTCGGCCAGCATCCCGGTCATGCCGTAGACGTTGTCCATCCCCTCCTGGATGCGCGCGCCGCCCGAGTCGTGCAGCCCGACGACCGGCACGCCCGCCTCGCGCGCGCGCCGCAGCAGCGTGTGGATCTTGGTGCCGTGCACGCGCCCGGTGGAGCCGCCCAGCACCGTCGCGTCCTCGGCGTACGCGCACACGCTGCGTCCGTCGATGCGGCCGTGGCCGGTGACCACGCCGTCGCCGGGGAACTTCTTCTCGTCCATGCCGAAGTCGCGGCACTGGTGCTCGGCGAGCATGTTCGTCTCGACGAAGCTGCCGCGGTCGAGCAGCGCGTCGAGGCGCTCGCGCGCAGTGAGCTTCCCGGCCCGGCGCTGCTCGGCAAGCCGGTCATCGCCGCCGCCGGCGCGCGCGGCCGCCTCCCGCGCCGCGAGGCCGGCCAGCGCGTCGGTCCAGTCCGGCGTCACGCCGAAGTCTCCCGGCGGCCTTCCGGCCGGTCGACGCCGGATTCCGATGTGCACAGGGGTTGCATAATGAGCGACAAACGAATAATCTCACCATATGAGAAAACGAAAACTTGATATTTCTCAAGAATCGGTGCCGCGGCCGCCCGGCCGGCCCAAGGGCGACGCGCGGCCGGCCCCCAAGTCGAGCCTCGCGCGGATGCTCGGCGTGCTGGACCTCTTCTCGGAGGACGAGCCCGTGCGGACCGTCGACGCCGCGGCCGCGAAGCTCGGGCTGACCCGCGCCACCGCGTACCGCTACGTCGGCGAGTTGTGCGATGCGGGATTGCTGATGCGGGTCGCGCAGGGCGCCTACTCGCTGGGGCCGCGGATCATCGAGCTCGACCGGCAGATCCGGCAGCGCGACCCGCTGCTCACGATCGGCGGGCGCGTTACGCGCGGCCTGCTCGTGCCCGACCGCGGCCAGGTGATCCTGTTCTGCGACCTGTACCGCGACAAGGTGCTCTGCACGCACCAGATGAGCGGCGGCAGCGGCCTCGCGCTCTCCTACACGCGTGGACGCCCGATGCCGCTCTTCCGCGGCGCCACCGCCAAGGCGATCCTCGCGTACCTGCCGCAGCGGCGGCTGATGCAGCTCTACCTCGCGAACCAGGCCGAGGTCGCGGACGCGGGGCTCGGGCGCACGTACGACGCATTCGTCGCCGCGCTGAAGGCGATCCGGCAGCAGGGCTACGCCGTCTCACACGGCGAGGTCGACCCGGACGTCGTGGGGATCGGCGTGCCGCTCTTCGGCGGCGGCCGCGCGGTGATCGGCAGCCTGTCGATCGTGTTTCCGGACGACCGCTACCCGCGGCGTCAGGAGACACAGCTCGCAGCGGACCTGAAGAAGGCGTCGGACACGCTGAACGCCGAGCTCGCACGCCTCGCGGAGCCTCCGCGGGATGGCGCCGACCGCGCGGCGCGACCGCGGCGACCGGTCAGCCTCGCCGCCAAGCCGCGCCGGCCTAGGGCACGATCACGAGCTCCTGCGTGAGCAGCGTGGGCGAGCGGTCCTGCGCGACGAACTGCTCGACGTCTTCGCGCAGGCGCGCGAACTCCGGCGTCGGCGCGGAGGCACGCAGCGCGTCGAGGCTGTCGAACCACGTCATCGCCGCGCCGTCGAACGCGGGTGTCCGGCCGCTGTCGTAGATCGCCCGCCGCGTCGGGTTCTGCACGTAGCGACGCATCGCCGGCACGGCCGCGCACAGCGGGCCGTGGACGTCGCGCCAGTAGGCGAAGAACGCGTCGACCGGCATCCCGGCCTTGCGCGTCATCAGCGTGATGCTCTTGAGCGCATCCGCCGGCGCCGGCTGGTCCTTGACCACGTGCTCGTCGGTGACGATCGACTGCATCGTCGCGCGGTCGATGAAGTTGGGCTCGTCCGCGAGCACGGCGGCGTACTCGGGCGTGCCCGCGAGCGCCTTCATCGCCTGCGTGTCGTCGAACGACGATTCGGCAATCGCGTCATACGCCGGCTCCGACTTGCGGTAACTCGACGGCAGCACGTGGTTCTGCACGTAGCGGCGGATGCCGGGCAGCCGCGCGATGATGCCGGCGTGCACGGTGCGCCAGTGCGCCTGGAACGCTTCCACCGACATGCCTTGCCGGCGCTTGAAGAAGATCACCATCTTGACCATGCTCGGCGCTCCTCGGGTTGCGGCGTTGCGTCGCCGCGGGGTCCCACTGCTGGCGCATTCTGGCACTCTTTCCCCGGCCGCCGGCGTTGCGTCCCTGGCAGTCACCGGCTAATCTGGCGCCGCCGCCGGTCGCGCCGGCGGACGCGCCTGCCCGTGAACCCTGCGGAACCCCCGATGACTGCATCGCTCGAAGGTGTCTTCCCCGTCCTGCCGACGCCGTTCGACGAACGGGGCGCGCCGGACGAGGCCGGGCTGCGCGGGCTCGTCCGCTATCTGCTGCGTTGCGGTGTGGACGGCGTTACGTACCCGGGTGTCGCCAGCGAAGTGGCCGAGCTCGCGCACGACGAGCGCGTCCGCCTCACCACAATCGTGCTGGACGAGGTCGCCGGACGGCGTCCGGTGATCGCTGGAGCGTCGAGCCGCGACCCGCGCGCGACCGTCGAGCTTGCGCGCCTCGCCGCCGACGGCGGCGCCGCGGCCGTGATGATCGCGGCACCCGCCGACCGCCCGGGCCTCGCCGCGCAGGTCGAGTTCTTCCGGGCCGTCGCCGCGCAGGCGCCGGTCGCGATCATGTTGCAGAACGTCCCGCCGCCCGCCGGCGCGGGCCTCGATCCGGCCGTCGTGCTCGACCTCGTGCGCGCGGTCCCGGCGATCCGCTACGTGAAGGAGGAGACGCTGCCTTCCGGCCAGCGGCTGACGGCGTTGCGCGAAGGCGCGCCGGCGACGCTCTCGGGCGTCTTCGGCGGCGCGGGCGGCCGCTACATCACCGACGAGCTGCGCCGCGGCGCCGCGGGAACGATGCCCGCCATCGAGCTGGCCGAAGTGCACGTCGCGCTCTTCGCCGCGCACCGCGCCGGCGACGAGCAGCGCGTGCGGCAGCTCTTCACGCGGATGCTGCCCGTGCTCAACACGCAGGCGGTCTTCCGCTGGGCGCTGACCAAGTACGTGCTCCAGCGCCGCGGCCTCATCGCCTGCAGCCTGCAGCGCGCAGCGGGGCCGCGGCTCGACGCGCTCGACCGCGCCGACGTCGACGCGTTTCTCGACGACATCGCGGACCTGCTGCTCCCGAACGAGGCTTCGGCATGAGTGCGTTTCCCGCCGTCGCGCGCGTCGAGTGCTTCGTCGTCACGCTGCCGCGCGACGTCCCGTACCTCGGCCCGCTCGGCGCCGGCGAGCGCGTGAACGAGCGCGGCTACGTCGTGCGCCAGGGCAACCGGACGCTCTACCCCACGGTCGACCGCTCGGTGCTCGTCAAGGTGACGGCGGCCGACGGCACGGTCGGCTGGGGCGAGACTTACGGCATCGTGGCGCCCGCCGCGGTGGTCGCCATCGTCGACGACGTGCTCGGGCCCTTCGTCGTCGGCCGCGACCCGCGCGACGCCGTCGTGATCCAGGAGGACCTCTACGACCTGATGCGCGTGCGCGGCTGCTTCGGCGGCTTCTACGTGGACGCGGTCGCAGGTGTGGACATCGCGCTGTGGGACCTCTACGGCAAGCTCGTCGGCCAGCCCGTCGTGAAGCTGCTCGGCGGGCAGCGCACGGCGAGCGTACCCGCCTACGTCTCGGGCCTCCCCGGCGCCACGCTCTCCGACAAGGTCGACGTCGCGCGGCGCTTCGCGGCGCAGGGGTTCGCCGCGTTCAAGTACGCGGCCGCCGTGTCCGCCGAGGGCATCGTCGAGGAGATGCGCGCGCTGCGCGAGGCGCTCGGCCCCTCGGCCGAGCTGATGGTCGACCTGCACTGGAAGTTCACGGCCGCCGAGGCGCTGCAGCTCATCGCCGCGCTCGTCCCATACCGGCCGCACTTCGTCGAGGCGCCGTGCGCGCCCGAGGACCTCGACGGGCAGGCGCAGGTCGCCGCCCGCTCGCCCGTCCCCGTCGCGCTCGGCGAGGAGCTGCGCACCGTCTGGGAGTTCCGGCCGCGCTTCGAGCGGCGCGCGATGGCGATCGTGCAGCCCGAGATGGGCCGCACCGGAGTGTCGCAGTTCATGCAGATCGCGCGGATGGCCAACGCCTTCCACATGAAGGTCGTCCCGCACGCGAGCATCGGCGTTGGGATCTTCCAGGCCGCAAGCCTCCACGCCGCCGCGGCGCTGCCCAACGTGCCGATGCACGAATACCAGCACTCGGTGTTCGACCGCAATCTCGGCTACGTGCGCACGACGATGCGCTGCGCGCGCGGTGCGTTCGCGCTGCCCGAAGGACCGGGCCTGGGCATCGAGCCCGACGATCGTCTTTGGGAACACGCGAAAAAGCAAGCCTAGACGCGTGACATCACGACAGGAGGAAGGATGCCCATGCACAAGATGCTCTTCGCCGCCGCGCTCGCGGTCGTCGCCCTCGCGCCCGGCGCCGCTACCGCGCAGACGCCCGACAACTGGCCGTCGCGGCCGATCAAGTTCATCGTTCCGGTGCCGCCGGGCGGCGCCGCCGACGTCATGGCGCGCATGCTCGCCGAGCACCTGTCCGCGAAGCTCGGGCAGCCCGTCGTCGTGGAGAACCGACCCGGCGCCGGCAGCACGATCGGCATGCAGGCGCTCGCGAAGTCCGCGCCCGACGGCTACACGATCGGGCTCGGCAACATCGCGGCGAACGCGATCGGTCCCGCCGTGCAGCCCACGCCATACGATCCGACCAAGGACTTCGCGCCGGTGTCGCTGGTCGGCGTGACGCCGCTGGTCCTCGTCGTCAACGCGGAGAAGGTTCCGGCGAAGACGCTGCCCGAGTTCATCGCGTACCTCAAGGCCAATCCGGGCAAGGTGACGTTCGGGTCGTCCGGCTCCGGCTCGTCGCTGCACGTCGGCATGGAGCTCTTCATGCAGAAGACCGGGACGAAGATGGTCCACGTGCCGTACAAGGGCTCGGCGCCGATGGTCACCGACCTGATCGCGGGGCAGCTGGACGCGTCGATGGACGCGGCGACGAGCTCGTGGCCGCACGTGCAGACGGGGAAGCTGCGCGCGCTGGGCGTGTCGACGCTGGAGCCGGCGTTCTTCGCGCCGGACCTGCCGCCGATCGCGAAGTTCGTTCCCGGCTTCGACGTCAAGCCGTGGCACGGCGTGATGGCGCCCGCGAGGACGCCGGCGCCGATCGTGAACCGGCTGTCGTCGGAGATCCAGGCGTTCGTGAAGATGCCGGAGACGCAGCAGAAGCTCAAGGATCGCGGCGTGGTGCCGGTCGGCTCGACGGCGCAGGAGTTCGCGAAGACGATGAGCGACGAGTACGAGCTCTACACGAAGCTCGTCAAGGAAGCGAACATCAAGCCCGAGTGAGCCGGGCGGGGCCCGGGCGGCAGGCATGGGCCGGCCGGCCCCCTGTACGGATCGGCGCGCGCGCGCGACCATGAGCGGCAGGAGGCCGTGAATGTCGATCGTGGGATGGAAGCTTCGTGTACGCGTCTTCGTCGAACGCCTGTGGCAGCCGACGTTCGCCTGCATGACGTGCATGTCCGCGCCCACGTTCGCGAACCTCGTGAGCGCCGTGCACTGGAAGATCGCGCTGCAGACCGGCATCGGCACCGGGATCCTCGCGCTGCTGATCACGCTCACACCGGTCGGGCGGCTGTTCACGCACCGTTACGGCAACGCGCTGCTGGTGGGCGGCCTCACGACCATCGCGGACGCGTGGTCGCATCCCGGCCGCTTCGGCCTCGAGTACGGCGAGGCGCTGCTCACCGGCCTCGTGTCCGCGCTGCTCGCGCTGGCCGGCTCGTTCCTGCTCGAGGATCGCGGGCGCCGGGTGCGGGCGCTGTGGGCGCGAGTGCGGTCAGGCGTCGCGCATTGAGGGGAGGCGCGCACAGCGCGCGTCGGGGGGAGACCAGCGCCCGCCGGGCCGCCCCAAGGGCGCGCCCCCCTGCGGGGGGAGGCGCGCGCAGCGCGCGTCGGGGGGAGACCAGCGCCCGCCGGGCCGCCCCAAGGGCGCGCCCCCCTGCGGGGGGAGGCGCGCGCAGCGCGCGTCGGGGGGAGACCAG
>JAYRNW010000205.1:0-7568 GCA_041911995.1 Casimicrobiaceae bacterium
GCCCCGAATGCGGCAACGCGACGCTGATCCACCGCGACGGCTGCGAGTTCTGCACCGCGTGCGGCTACGTCGGGCAGTGCGGCTGAGGGTGCTCGCGCCCTGCAGCCGCACGCGCCGGATCAATCGTCGAGCGCGATCTTCTGCGCCGTCAGCACGGCGGCTGAAAGCACGCCTTCGACCTCGACGCGCTGGCCCGAAAGCGTTTCGGGCTTGATGTCGCGGAAGTAGGTCGTGCCGGTCCATCGCACGACGAGCGATCCGCCCTCGTCCAGCGCAAGCGTCAGCGTGCTCGCCGCCGTGTCGACGCTTGCCACGCGCCCCTTGCGCTCGACGGTGGCGTCACCCGGTTCGTCCTCGCACTTCACCTTCGCCGCCGCGATGCCGTCCGTCGTCAGCGAACCTTCGACCTGGACATAGAGCCCGTTCGCGAGCGTGCCGCCCGGGCAGCTTTCGAGCGTCGCGCGGCTGGCGTCGATCTGCACGCCGCGGACCTGGAACTGGCGCGTCGCCGCGACATAGTTGTCGATGTTGCCGTTCACCTCGCCCTCGGGTTCGGTGCTGCCGTCGCGCACGGTGATGGTCGTCGCATCGATCGAACCGTCGCTGCGCGCGACGCCGTCGACGCGCACGTACATGTCCTCCCGCAGCGCGGTTCCGGCGGGCACGAGCGTCGCGCCGGCCGATCGCACCTTGACGCCGCCGAGCTCGAACTGGCCCGAGCTGGCGTCGAGATCGCCGATCTTGCCGCTCACGGAGCTGGCATCGCCCGCGCTGGCGATCTGCTGGATGCGGACCTGGCTTGCCGTCACGCGCGGGGTGCCGCCGAGGTCCTCGCGCAGCGAGTCGGCCGCCGCCAGCACCGAGACGATCTGGCCGTTGCCGACCGTCGCGCCGGCGGGGAGCAGGGTTGCCGTGCGCGTGTCGATCGTCAGCGCGCCGCATTTGAACTCCCCGCTGCCGACCGCGCTCGCCAGGCCGCTGACCTTCAGGTAGCGCGGCAGCACGGCGAGCTTCTCGATGCGCGTGGCCTGCACCGTGTATCCGCCGGTCTGCAGGACGATCAGCCCATGCACCTCGAGCGCGTCGCCGGCCGCGACCGACGCGGCGTCGACGTAGCCGCCGCCGAACTGCGTGACCGGCCCGCGCGCCGGGTCGGCATTGACGCTGACGGTCTGCCCGAGCACGACGAACTGGCCCGGCGCGCCGACGCTCGATACGGTGCCGATCACCGTCGGGGCCACTTCGAGGCGCGTCGCCACGTTGTTGTCGTCGAACGCAAGCTCGACGATGTCGCCCAGGCGCGCCTCGGTCTGCACCTCGTGGCCGGGCTCGTCTTCGCGCAGCGTGGCGATCTTGCTGTCGTCGTAGCGCGCGCCGTCGACGATGACGCTGCCGAAACCGGTCACGGGGCCCTGGGCCAGGCCGCCGGCCGTGATGCCGGTGCCGCCCGAGCCCACCCCGCCGCCGCCGCCGCAGCCGGCAGCGATGGCGATCGTGAAGGCGGCCAGAAAGCCGGCGATGCGCCGTGCGCCGCGGGTTCGAATCATGGTTTTCTCCTCGTTGACCGTGCCCGCGGCGCGGCAGGTTTTGCGTGGGACCTGGCGTGCGGCGGCGCGTCCTGCGCCTGCGGCTCGCTGTAGAAATAGACGCCGAAGCGCATCCGGTGTTGATCGGCTTCCTCGAGCCGGGCGTCCGCCTCGACGCGGTCGGTCGCCTCCCGCACCATGGTCTCGAAAGCGGCTTGCCAGGCAATGCGCGCCTGCGCCATCAGGTGATCGACGGACTCGGCGCTCAGCCCATCGGCGAACACGCTTTGTTCGAGCTTGGGCGGCGCGCCGACGGTCAGGTTGTGGACCGCGGCGGCGATGTGGTCGGAGACGTTCGCAGCGAACAACGCGGTGAGTTCGTCGAGCTTGCGGCTCGGCGTGAACGAGACGCTGAGCGGCACGACGACGTCGCCGTCCAGTCGCACGAGGTCCAGGCGCAGCAGCTCGTCGAGCACGGTGCGGGGATGCACGTCGCGCGAGATCTCGCGCGCCAGGCTCTCGAAGCTGAGGCCGTTGCCGGCGCGCGGCAGGGATCGGGGTCTGCCGTCGCGCGTCCGGTAGCGGCGGTTCGTCATCCAGCGCGTGAATACCTGCGACGCGACCGGCACGCCGCGCGGTGTCACCGCCGGCCCGGCGTCGGACTGCGCCGCGGCTTCGAGCGCGCGCACGTCCTTGCGGTGGACACCCGACAGCACGCTGAGCGCGGAGAACGTCGGCGGCGTGCCCTGGCTCGCGAGTTCGGCGCGCGCCGCATCGACGAACACCGTCTTGAGCAGATCGGCGAACGACCCGTAGGACACGCCGTTGCGCAGCAGCCAGCGCGCCACCGGCGCCATCAGCACCGTGGCCTCGCGCAGCGCGAGCGCGGCGTGATCCTCGCCCACGACCGAACGCGTGCGGGGCGACGGGCCTGCTGGCGGAGAGGACCGGTTCATCTGCGGCTGCGTCTTGTCACGGGGGTTTCGAGCGGGTGACCGAAGCTGTGTCGTTTATGTGGGATTCTATCCCATAGAAGTTCCGTGCCGGTTGCCTCGCCGCGGATGCCGCCGGCCGAGACCCTGCGCCACCGGTGCGAGGCGAGCGCGTCGCGCTTGTTACAAATTCTCGCGAGTTGTCCGTGCACACGTGGGAAATTATCCCATATAGTGCGGGCATGCTCCCGCCCTTGCCCTCGTCTGCGTCCCCGATCGCGCCACCCGCCGCGCTACCCGCCGCGCCATTCGGCGGGCGCCGGCGGCACGCGCCGAAGGCGGCGTTGTGCGCGCTGACGCTGCTGGCGGCAGGCGGCCTGCTGCTCGCCTGCGGGTCGCGCCCGGTCGTGCTGCTGCTCTTCGCGCCGGTGCTCGAGGAGATCGTGTTTCGGCTCGGCCTGCAGCAGCGGCTGCTCACCGCCGGCGTGGCACCGGTGGCGGCGAACCTGCTGACGGCGACCGCGTTCGGCGCGCTGCACGCGTTCACGCGGTCCTGGGTGCTCGGCGCCGCGGTGCTGCTGCCGGCGCTGGCGATCGGGCGGATCTACCAACGGCGCCGCCGCGTGCTGCCCTGCATCGCCGCGCACGCGGGCATGAATCTGGTCTGGCTGCTCGCCGGCGCGGCCAGCGCGGCCTGGCCTGTGCCGGCTCCGCTCTTCTCTTGACGTTCGAAAGGAAGCTCCATGCTCGCGTTGTTCCATCGAAGCCTCGCCGTACTGCGCACCGGCGTGCTCGGCCTCGGGCTGCTCGCGTGCGGCGTCGCGCAGGCGTCGGTCTCTCCGCCGCCGACCGTGTGGCCACCGGGCAATGCGCTCGCGGGCAAGGCGATCTATCCGGCGGACTGCCTGATCTGCCATACCGGCACGTCCAACGCCACGGATCGCTATGGCAAGGTCGGCAACGGCGCGAACAACCCGGGCCTGATCAACCTGGCGATCCTGAACGGCACGATGACGAACACGGTGCTGCGCGCGCTGACCGCGCAGCAGATCGCCGACATCGCGGCCTATCTCGGCAACCCCGACGTGTCGCCGACCGCGCCGATTGCCGCGGCGTCGCCCACGTCGCTGGCCTTTGCATCGACGACGGTTGGCGCGACGAGCGCTTCGAAGACCGTCACGCTGTCGAACACCGGCAGCGCGGCGCTCGGCCCGATCGGCTTCTCGGTCAGCGGGCCTTTCGCCGTCCTGCCGGGCACCTGCAAGGCCGGCGGTTCGGTCGCGGCCGGCGCGTCGTGCACCGTGACCGTCAGCTTCAAGCCCGTCGCGGCGGGTGCGGCGACGGGCAAGCTCACCTTCGCGCACAACGCCACGCCGACGACGACGGCGGTCGCGCTGAGCGGGACCGGCGCCGCCGCGGCGCCGGTCGCATCGGTCACGCCGGCAGCGCTGACGTACTCGCAGGTCGTGGGCGGCACGTCGGCGGACCAGATCGTGACCGTGGCGAACACCGGCAAGGCGCCGCTGTTGCTGTCCGCGGTGACGATCGGCGGCGCGCAGGCGAGCGAGTTCGCGAAGTCATCGACGAGCACCTGCGGCGCGAGCGTCGCCGCCGGCGCGAGCTGCACGCTGCGCATCCACTTCACGCCGGCCGCGGTCGGCGCGCGCAAGGCGACGCTGAGCATCGCCCACAACGCGCCCGGAAGTCCGTCCGTGGTGGCGCTCAACGGCAACGCGACGGCATCGCCGCAGCCGGTGGTCTCGGTGAACATGAATGCGCTCGCCTTCAGCGCCCTGCCGTTGGGGTCGAGCGCGACACAAAGCCTCGTGCTGACGAATTCCGGGCATGCGACGCTCGTGCTCGCCGCCCTCAGGTTGTCGGGGGCACACGCCGCCGATTACGCGCTCGGCGGGTCGTGCAGCGCCGGCATGAACATCGCGGCGGCCCAGACCTGCACGATCAGCGTGCGCTTCACCGCGAGCGTCGCCGGCACGCGCACGGCGAGCCTGGACATCACGTCCAATGCGCCGGCCGTGACGGTCGGCCTGAGCGGCGTCGCGGTCCCGGTCCCGGCGCCCGCCGTCGTGCTGAGCCCCGCGTCGGCGGACTTCGGGACCGCGACGGTCGGCGGTGCGGCGGTCAAGCGTTCGATCACGCTGACGAACAGCGGCAGCGCGACGCTTGCCCTCAGCGGCAGCGCCGTCAGCGGCATAGGCTTCTCGTCGACCGACACCTGCGGCGCCAGCCTGGCGGCCGGTGCAAGCTGCGCCTTCTCGATCGCGTTCGCACCTGCGGGCGTCGGTGCGTACAGCGGTTCGCTGACGGTGAACTCGAATGCGCCCGGCTCGCCGCACAAGGTCGCCCTCAGCGGCAGCGGTGCGCTGGCGCCGCTGGCCGTGCTCGGCTGGACGCCTGCCGCACCCAGTCCGTCGTTCGCCGACACCGGTGTCGGCGCCCGGTCCGCGCCCGTCACGCTGACGCTGCTGAACCAGGGGCCGGAGTCCGTGACGCTCGATGCGATCTCGACCGGCAGCGGCGAGTTCAGCGTGGGCGGCAGTTGCAGTGTCGGCGCGAGCCTGGCATCGCAGGCGACGTGCACGATCACCGTCGTGTTCGCCCCCGCGCAGGTCGGGTCCCGCGTTGCCACGCTGCGCGTCGGCTCGAACGGCACGGATCCGGCACCCGTCGCGCTCGAAGGGCTGGGCGTGCTGCCAGGACAGGCGGCGCTCACGGTGTCGCCCACGTCGCTGCACTTGTCGGGCGGCGGGTCCGGCGAGCTGCCTCCGTCCGGCAAGGCGGTCATCGAGAACACCGGCACGACGCCCATCGGCGTCACGGCGCTGCGCGTGAATGCCGGCCGCTTCACGGTGACCCCGGCCTGCGGCAGCCTGCCGCTGTCGCTCGCGCCGGGGCAGACGTGCGAGCTCGAGCTGGCGCTTGCAACGGGGGTGCCGGCGGGCGAGGTCGAGGACGTGCTCGTCGTGACGACCGACGCCGACGGTGTTGCGCCGACCGTGAAGATCGAAGCCGAGGCGCCCGAAGCGCCCGCGGCGGATACCTCGGCGAGCCAGGTTTCGGGCGCGGGCGGTTGCTCGCTCGTCGATCCGCAAGCCGGCTTGTTCGACCCGACGCTGTGGCTGCTGTGCGCGCTCGCGGCTGCCGTGCTGTGGTCGCGCGGCGCGCGCCATCGCACGCCGGCGGCGGCGCAAGAAGTCCTGTCCAACACCTGCAAGGAGATCGATCGATGAAGAAGCCGAATTCATGGCTCGCGCTGGCGGGCCTGTGCCTCGCACTCTCGACCCCGCTCGCCTCGGCGCTGGAAGCCGGCCAGGCGGTGCCCGACATCTCGCTGCCCGGGGCGACGGTGGCGCCCAGGCTCTCGGACCTGAAGGGCAAGGTGGTCTACCTCGACTTCTGGGCATCGTGGTGCGGACCGTGCAAGCAGTCGTTCCCGTGGATGAACGACATGCAGCAGAAGTACGGCGCCAAGGGCCTGCAGGTGGTGGGGGTCAACCTCGATGCGAAGCGGCCGGACGCCGAACGCTTCCTCGCCGAGAACCCGGCGCTGTTCGCGCTCGCCTACGACGCCAAGGGCGAGACCGCCCGCCAAGTCGGCGTCAAGGGCATGCCGACCTCGGTGCTGATCGATGCCGACGGCAAGGTGCTCGCCGTCCATCAGGGCTTTCGCGAACAGGACCGCGCCGAACTCGAGGCCCGGTTCGTCGCCGCGTTGAACCGCGCGAAGACGCCTTGAGAGGACGTGCCATGAAGACGCTGCTGCTGGTCGTGTTCGCGGTTTCGACGCTCGGTGCGTGTTCGGTCTGGGCGCCGCCGCAGCCGTGGGAGAAGGGCAACCTCGCCAAGACGGAGATGACGATGGGCGGCGATCCGCTCACCGAGCGCTTCCGCCAGCACGTCTTCCAGAGCAAGGAAGCGGCGGCCGGCGGCTATGGCGTCGGCGGCGGCGGCTGCGGCTGCAACTGAGGAGATCCGATGCATCGCAATCGCCGATCCAGAGCGCGCGCCGGCAAGCCCGCGGCAAGACCGGGCGCGGGCGCCATCGTCATGGCCGCACTCGCGCTGCCGGGCGTGTGTCCGAACGCGGCGCACGCCGAAAGCGGCGCCGACAACGGGTTCGTCGCCTTCAAGTACCTCTACTACCAGGATTCGCAGCCCGGGCTGAAGCGCGTCAAGGTGAGTTCGCCGGCCGTGCTCGTGAGCAAGCCGATCGGCTCCGAGTGGCTGGTCGAGGCATCGGCGGTGACGGATGCGGTGTCCGGTGCGACGCCGCGCTGGCAGTCCTCGATCTCGAGCGCATCGGTCATGAGCGACCGGCGCAACGCGGGGGACGTCGCCGTGACGCGCTATTTCACGCGCTCTTCGGTGTCGCTCAGCTACGGCTATTCGGGCGAGAACGACTACGTGTCGAACGCCGCCGCGCTGCAAGGCAGCTGGTCCACCGACGACAACAACACGACGTTCAATGCCGGCATCGGCGGCGCGTGGGACACGATCAACCCGACGAACGGCGGACAGGCCGGCGTGAGCGACCAGAAGCGGCGCGTCACCGAGTTCATGGCCGGCGTGACGCAAGCCGTGTCGGCCAACGATCTGGCGCAGATCAACGTCGGCTACACCGTCGGCACGGGCTACTACGACGACCCCTACAAGACGCTCGACTTGCGGCCCGCGTCGCGGCGCCAGTTCACGGTGCTCGCGCGCTGGAACCACTTCCTCGAAGGCGACGGCTCGGCGCTGCGCGGGAGCTATCGCTACTACCGCGACACCTTCGGCGTGAACGCGAGCACGCTGCAGGGCGAGTGGGTCAAGCCGGTCGGCGACGCCCTCACGCTGACCGGGCTCGTGCGCCTGTACAGCCAGAGCGCCGCAAACTTCTACGCGCCGGCGCTGTACGACCCGGCGGGCTTCCCGATCTTCCCCGACCTCCAGCCGGGCCAGCACAACAGCGGCGACCAGCGGCTCGCGGCGTTCGGCGCCCTCTCGCTCGGGCTGAGCGCGCAATACAGGCTGACCCCGCAGTGGAGCGTCGTCGGCAACGTCGAAGCGTACGAGCAGCGAACGAGCTGGCGCCTCGGCGGCCAGGGCTCGA
>JAYRNW010000206.1:0-5373 GCA_041911995.1 Casimicrobiaceae bacterium
AGCAGAAGCGCGACGAATACGTCGTGCGTGCCCGCAAGCTCCTCGAGACGGTCGGGCTCGAGGGCAACGAGGGCAAGTTCCCGTGGCAGCTCTCCGGCGGCATGCAGCAGCGCGCGTCGATCTGCCGGGCGCTCGTCCACCAGCCGCGGATGCTGCTGCTCGACGAGCCGTTCGGCGCGCTCGACGCGTTCACCCGCGAGGAGCTGTGGTGCGTGCTGCGCGACCTGTGGTCGGCGCGCCGGTTCACGGTGATCCTCGTCACGCACGACCTGCGCGAGGCCGTGTTCCTCGCCGACACCGTCTACGTGATGAGCCGGCGCCCCGGCCGCATCCTCGCGCGGCGCGCGATCGACCTGCCGCGCCCGCGCGACCTCGAGGTCACGTACTCCGACGCGTTCTCGCACGTCGTGCACGACCTGCGCGCGCGCATCGGCGCCATCCGGCGCGAGCCGGCCGACGCATGACCACGTTACGGCAGCGACGGCTGGAGAAGGCGGCACCGTGGTTGCTGTCGGCGGCGCTGCTCGTCGTCTGGCAGGCGATCTGCACGTTCTTCCGCGTGTCGGACTTCATCTTCCCCAGCCCGTACACGATCGCGCAGGCGCTGGTCGAGTACGCGAAGCCGATCGCCGGCCACGCGTGGCAGACGTTCTGGACGACCATGATCGGCTTCGCGATCGGCGTCGTCGTGGGCCTGGCGCTCGGCATCGCCGTGGGCACGTCGCGCTTCGTCTATCGCGGCCTCTATCCGCTGCTGGTCGCGTTCAACGCGATCCCCAAGGTCGCGTTCGTGCCGATCCTCGTCGTGTGGTTCGGCATCGGCACGGTGCCCGCGGTGCTCACCGCGTTCCTCATCAGCTTCTTCCCGATCGTCGTCAACGTCGCGACGGGACTCGCGACGCTCGAGCCCGAGCTCGAGGACGTGCTGCGCTCGCTCGGCGCGCACAAGAGCGACATCCTGCTCAAGGTGGGCCTGCCGCGGTCGCTGCCGTTCTTCTTCGCGTCGCTCAAGGTGTCGATCACGCTCGCGTTCGTCGGCACCGTCGTGTCCGAGACCGTCGCTTCGAACGAGGGCATCGGCTACCTCATGATGTCGGCCGGCTCGTCGATGAAGATGCCGCTGGTGTTCGCGGGCCTCTTCGTCATCGGCGTCATGGCGATGGCGATGTACGAGCTCTTCGCCGTGCTGGAGCGGCGGATGACCGGCTGGGCGCACCGCGGCGCGCACGCGGATGGCTGACGCGCCCGCCTTCCGCTCGCGGCTCTTCTCGCCGCTGACGCTGCGCGGCGTCACGCTGCGCAACCGCGCCGTCGTGTCGCCGATGTGCCAGTACTCCGCGCAGGACGGCGTCGCCAACGACTGGCACTTCGCGCACCTCGGCCAGTTCGCGGCGGGCGGCTTCGGCCTCGTGTTCACCGAGGCGACCGCCGTGCTGCCCGAAGGGCGGATCACGCACGGTGACCTGGGCCTGTGGTCCGACGCGCACGTCGCGCCGATCCGGCGCATCGTCGACTACCTGCACGCCCGGGGCGCTGCGGCGGGCATGCAGCTCGCGCACGCCGGCCGCAAGGCGAGCATGCAGCGGCCGTGGTTCGGCAACGCGGCGCTCGGTCCGGCCGACGACGCGCGCGGCGACCGGCCGTGGCCGATCGTCGGCCCGGTCGCGAAGCCGCATTCCGACGGCTGGCTCGTCCCCGAGGCCCTGACCGCGGAAGGCATCGCCCGCGTCGTCGCCGCGTTTGCCGCAGCGGCGGTGCGCGCCGACGCGGCCGGCCTGGACGCGATCGAGATCCACGGCGCGCACGGCTACCTGATCCACTCCTTCCTGTCGCCGTACTCGAACACGCGCACCGACGCGTATGGCGGCGACCTCGCCGGCCGCATGCGCTTCGCGCTGGAGGTCGTGCGTGCGGTGCGCGCCGCGTGGCCCGCGGACAAGCCGCTCTTCTTCCGCACGTCGACGATCGACGGCATCGAGGGCGGCCGGTCGCTCGACGACGCCGTCGCGCTCGCGAAGGCGTTGAAGGCCGCCGGTGTGGACGTCGTCGACTGCTCGGCCGGCGGCTTCCTCGAATCGCGGCTCGATTACCGGCCCGGCTACCTCGTGCCGAACGCCGCGCGCGTGCGCCACGAGGCCGGCATCGCGACACAAGCCGTCGGCTTCATCGCCGATGCGGCGCAGGCGGAGGCGATCCTGCAGGAGGGTGCGGCGGACCTGATCGCCGTCGGCCGCGAGGCGCTGCTCGATCCCCACTGGGCCGGCCGCGCCGCGGTCGCGCTCGAAGGCGACGCCGGCTGGGCGCTGTGGCCGGCGCAGTACGCGTGGTGGCTGGAGCGGCGCGCCGCGCTGATCCGCAAGTTCGGAGGCGCGCCGCGCAACTGACCCGGGCGCTACTCGGGCTTGATGCCGATCGCCTTCACCAGCGCGCCGAAGCGCGCGACGTCCAGGCGCACCGTGTTGGTCATCACCTCGGGCGAGCTTCCGTGCGGCACCAGCCCGGCGGCGAGCAGCCGCTCGGCGATGGCGGGGTCGGCGAGCGCCTTCCTCATCTCCGCGTTGAGCTTCGCGACGATCGCCGGCGGCGTTCCCGCCGGCGCCGCGAACGCGAAGAACGTGGGGACGAGGATGTCGTTCTCGGAGCCCGCCTCCGCCATCGTCGGCACGTCGGGCAGCACCGGGAAGCGCTTGTCGGACCCGACGGCGAGCGCGCGCAGCCGGCCGTCCTTGATGAAGCCCTGCACGGCGGGCACCGACGAGATCGTCACGCCCACTTCGCCCGACACCACCGCCTGCGACGCCGGCCCCGCGCCCTTGTACGGCACGTGCACGAGGTCGATGCCGAGCTTGCGGTTCAGCGCTTCGATGTTCATCTGCGGCATGCTGCCGATGCCGAAGCTCGCGTAGTTGATCGTGCCGGGCTTCGACTTCGCGAGCGCGGTCAGCTCGGATAACGTCTTCACGCCGAGCGACGGATTGACGACCAGCACGTACGGGCCGTCGGTCGCGATGCCGACGTACGCGAAGTCCTTGAGCGGGTCGTAGCCCAGCTTCGCGTAGAGGTGCGGGTTGACGGCGAGCGCGCCGCGGTCGGTGACGAGGATCGTGTAGCCGTCCGGCGCCGCCTTGGCGACCATGTCGGTGCCGAGCGAACCGTTGGCGCCGGGCTTGTTCTCGACGACGATCGACTGCCCCATCGACTCGCCCATCTTCTGCGCGAGCGTGCGCGCCGTGAGGTCGGCGCCGCCGCCGGGCGGGAACGGCAGCACCAGCTTGATCGGGCGGGTCGGGTACGCGTCGCCCTGCGCGAGCGCGACCGGCGCCGCGAGCGGGGCCAGTGCGACGACGGCGAGCGCGAGCAGGCGGGCGGGGTGCAACATGATGGCAGTCCTCATGGTGACGATGGTGTCGAAGCCGCCGGGCCGTATGGTCGCGCGCTACCGCGGCGCGAACTTCGCCTTCCACAGCGCCCACGGCCGCGCGATCACGCGCCGGTTCGTGTCGTCGGCGCGCCGCGCCTCCTCGCCGTCGAGGTACGTGACGCTGCCGCCCAGCGCGATCGCGCGCTGCTGCAGGTCGGCGTTGGTCTGCGTGTAGAACGCGCGGAACACCGCGACGGGCAGGCTCTCGCCGACCGCGCAGAAGCCGTGGCCGCGCATCAGCACGACGACGTTGTCGGCGAGCTCGCCGGCGAGCGCCGCGCCTTGCGCGTTGTCGCGCACCAGCATGTCGGTCTGCCCGAACTGCGCGCGGATCTCGAACACCGGCGCGCCCGCGCGCAGGAAGCTGCTCATGTGGTAGATCGGCTGCAGCCGCACCGACGACGCCGCGAACGGCACGACCGCGGGCGCGTGGCTGTGCACGACCGCGTGCACGTCGGGGCGCGCGGCGTAGATCGAGCCGTGGATGAAGCGCTCGAGGTACGCCGCGCGCGTGTCGCCGTCGAGCGCGTTCGACGCCATGTCGAACGTCATGAGGTCCTCGCGCGTGACGAGCTCCGGCGCGAGCGAGCGCGACAAGAGGTAGCGGTCCGGGTGGTCCGGGTGCCGCGCGCTCACGTGGCCGAACCCATCGAGTACGGCGAGCCCCGCGAGGATGCGGTTCGCGGCGACCAGCTCGCCGGCAACTTCGGTCAGCGTCGACATGGGCGGCATTATCGGCGCGGCGGGCGCGTCATGGGAAGGGCCGTCCAGTCGGCGCCTCCCGGTCGGCGAGCAGCATTCGGTGCCGGTGATCTTCAGGGCGTGCACCGGCGTCGTGACGCCGCCGGCGTGGCGGAGCGACACTCACGGTCGGCGCCCGCCATCGGGTAAAATGCGCGCTCCGGAGAGGTGGATGAGCGGTTTAAGTCACACGCCTGGAAAGCGTGCGTAGGTTAATAGCCTACCGCGGGTTCGAATCCCGCCCTCTCCGCCAATGCATCGGCCCCTGAGCGGGCCGATTTTCCGTACTGACGATTCCCGGAGGAACGCGAATGCACCTGACTTCCCTGTCTGAACCGATCGATACCGACAGGGGCGCGCCGGCGCGCACCCGCGCGTGCGCGCGCCGCGCCGCGCTTGCGGCGGCGATGTCCGCGTTGTTCGCCGCGGGTCCCGCGTTCGCCGCCGGCAACGTCAGCGTATCGCTGCAGGGTCCGTCGATCTACGACGACGGTTCCGTCTTCGACTCGGATGCGGAGTCCGTCGCCGTCAGTAGTTCCGGCCAGGCCAACGGGCGGACGTGGGGCGGCCGCGCGCGCGCCGCCAAGTTCGAGGCGGCGGACGAGCTGAGCGTCTACGCCAGCGTCTCGGGGACGTCCACGGCCCACGGGCGGGCGCAAGCCGCCAACACGTCGATCCGCTACGTGCTGCGCCCGCCCGAGGGCGCGCGCTTCGACGCGGGCAAGCTCGTCGTCTACGGAGGCATCGGCGACGCCGATATCAGCGGCGACAAGGCGTCGCTCGGTTTCTTGCTCGACGTGGAGGCGAAGTTCGCGACCGGCGAGTCCCGCGTCAGGTGGACCGAAGGGACGCTGAAGGAGCGGCCGGGCGAGGAGTCGGTGGAGTTCTTCGTCGCCATGCCGCTGCCCTCGGCGCTGGATTCGACCAAGGCCGTCGACCTCGTGGTCGGCACCAGGCTCGAGGCCGTGGCGAGCATCGAGGCGGACGTCGCCGGCAGGGAGCAGACGGCCTGGGTGTCCGCCGAGGATGCGGGGCCGCTGATCACCGGGTTCGAGGTGTTCGACGCGGCCGGGAAGCAGGTGCGCGGGTTCACGATGACGGCTGCCGTTTCCGGCCTGGTCGTTCCCGAGCGCGCGCCGCCGAAGGCCGGCACGGCCCGCGCGATCGAGTTCTACCACCCGGAGGAGCAGAACTTCTTCGTGACCGCGAAC
>JAYRNW010000207.1:0-2572 GCA_041911995.1 Casimicrobiaceae bacterium
CCACCCCCCGGCCCCCCCGTGTGCCCCGTTTAAACCAAGTGTTTATTTGGGTGGGATCCCTCCTCCCCCGGCGCCCCGCCCCCCCGCCGGAGCCGGCGCGGGCGGGGCGCCCCCGACGCGCGACGCCGTCCGCACGCAGGCGGCGATCCTCGCCGCCGCCACGCAGGAGTTCGCCGGGCACGGCCTGTCGGGCGCGCGCGTCGACCGCATCGCGGCGCGCGCGAAGGCCAACAAGCGGATGCTCTACTACTACTTCGGCGGCAAGGACGCGCTGTTCCTCGCCGTGCTGGAGGCCGCGTACGTGCGCATCCGGGGCGCCGAGCAGCGGCTCGACCTCACGCACCGCGAGCCGGCGGAAGGCATGCGCGAGCTGGTCGCGTTCACGTGGCGCCACTTCCTCGCGCACCCGGAGTTCATCTCGCTGCTCGCCACCGAGAACCTGCACGGCGCGAAGCACCTGAAGCGCTCGGCGGGAATCCGTTCGCTGCACTCGCCGCTGGTCGCCGCGATCACCGACCTGCTCGAGCGCGGGCGCCGCGCCGGCGTGTTCCGCGGCGGCGTCGATCCGGTGCAGCTGTACGTGTCGATCGCCGCGCTGTCGTACTTCTACCTGTCCAACGCCCACACGCTGTCGACGATTTTCGGGCGCGACCTGCTCGCGCCGCGCGCGAAGGCCGAGCGGCTCGCGCACGTGGTCGACCTCGTGCTGCGGGCGCTGGCGCCGGACCGGCCGGAGGACTTGCGCGCAGGCGCGCTCCGGCGCGATACTGATTAACCAGACGGTTAACTCGCGCGGCCGCCGGCCGCGGGGAACGCATCCAGGAGGGGAACCATGGATCGCAGCAAGCGCACCGCCCTCGCCGCCGGACTCGCGGCGGCGTTCTCGATCGTCTTCGCGCTGCCCGCCGCCGCGCAGGCGACGTGGAAGCCGACCAAGCCGATCACGATCATCGTGCCGTGGGCGGCAGGAGGCTCGACCGACCAGGTGACGCGCGTCACGGCGGCCGAGCTCGAGAAGGCGCTGGGGCAGAAGGTCGTGATCGTCAACCAGCCCGGCGCGTCCGGGTCCATCGGCACGAAGAACGCGCTCGAGGCGCCGAAGGACGGCTACACGTGGACGGCCGGCGCCGCGCAGGACCTCGGCACCTACGCGGTGCTCGGCATGCTCGACACGAAGATCGGCGACTGGGCGCTGTTCCTCAACGTCGCCAACGTCTCGACGCTGTCGGTCAACCCCGCCACGTCGTACAAGACGCCGAACGAGCTGATCGACGCGATGAAGGCGAAGCCGGGAACGGTCAGCGTCGCCACCGCGGGCGTCAACTCGAGCGGCCACAGCGCGATGGAGGCGATCGCGAAGGCCACCGGCGTCAAGTACAAGCACGTCACGTACGACGGCGGCAATCCGGCGGTCGTCGCCACCGTCGCCGGCGAAACCGACGCGACGTCGCAGCTCACGGTCGAGCAGGCCGAGATGATCCGCGGCAAGAAGCTGCGCCCGCTGGCCGTGATCGGCGACAAGCCCGTCGAGCTCGACGGCTTCGGCGTCATCGAGCCGCTGACCAAGTCCGTGCCGGGCTTCAAGGCGCCGGCCAACTACTTCGGCATCTTCATCCCCAAGGGCGTACCGCCCGAGGTGATCGCGACGGTCGAGAAGATCTGGGCCGAGCAGATCGCGAACTCGGCAGCGCTCAAGCAGTACGCGACGAGCCGCGGCGCGCAGTTCGCGCCGTACGCCGGCGCGGAAGCGCAGCGCGCCGTGTTCCCCGCCGTGCAGGCCAACGCATGGGCCGCGGCCGACACCGGCAAGGCGAAGGTCGCGCCGGACACGATCGGCATCCCGCGTCCGTAACCGCACGCCACGGCGATCCGGCGTCCGCACGGACGCCGGGTCCGCCGCGGGGGCTTCGCGTTGGAAAACGAGACCTGGCCGTCATCGCCGCGCCGCGATTGCGTGGGCGGCATCGTCTGGACGCTGTTCGGCGCGCTGATCGTCGTGCTGTCCTGGCAGATGGACCGCATGACGGCGCAGGGCGCCACCATCCACACGGCGCCCGGTCTGTGGCCCGGCCTCGTCGGGCTCGCGCTGGCGGCGCTGGGCGGCATTCTGGTGCTGCGGTCGTGGCGGCGCGCGCAGCGCTTCGGCTGGGACACCGCCGAGGCCGACGCGACCGACTACGCCCCGCTGTCGAGCTTCGCGCTGGCGGCGGCGATGTTCTTCGTCTACGCGCTGCTGCTGGTCGGGCGCGGGCTGCCGTTCTGGCTCGGCACCGCGATCTTCGTCGGCGCCTTCGTGTTCCTGTTCCAGCACGCGCGGCGCAAGGCGGAGAACGCCGTCGCGCGCGGCGCGATCGTCGCGCTCGCCTGCGGCGGCCTGACCGCGCTCGTCGTCACGCTCGTGTTCGAGCAGCTGTTCTACGTGCGGCTTCCGTAGCCGCCGCCCGGCACAGACGACCGCCATGTTCGACGGCCTCATCGCCTTCGGCCACTCGATCTGGTCGTTCTGCGACCCGCTGAGTCTGGGCCTGATCCTGCTGTCGTCGCTGGTCGGCGTGATCATCGGCGCGCTGCC
>JAYRNW010000208.1:0-22890 GCA_041911995.1 Casimicrobiaceae bacterium
GCGTTCGTCATGCTGTCGGAGCGCGCGCGCACCGCCATCGACGGCACGACGAGCACCAGCTACGCGTGCGACCTCAAGAAGTGGCTCGGCATCATGGAGGCCTACGAGAAGGGCGGCCACGCGTACCACGCGACGATGCCGACGGACGCGCTCACGCGCACGCGCGACATGATGCGCGAGACCGAGCGCTTCGGATTCGAGAAGGCCCGCGCCGCGCAGCTCGAGCTCGGCGCGAAGGTGCGCGCGATGCTGGCGCGCCACGGGGTCAAGAGCGTCGCCGCCGAAGGCTTCGAGGCGCCGGGCGTGGTCGTCAGCTACACCGACGACAGGGACGTGCACACGGGGAAGAAGTTCGCCGACCAGGGCCTGCAGACGGCGGCCGGCGTGCCGCTGCAGTGCGACGAGGGCCCCGAGTTCCTGACGTTCCGCATCGGCCTCTTCGGCTTGGACAAGCTCGGCAACGTTCCGCGCACCGTGCAGACGCTCGAGCACGCGGTGGCCGAGGCCGTCGCGCCGGCGCTCGAGCCGCGCTGACCGGCGCGGCGAAGTACGCGTTCGGCACCCCGCAAACGCGAAGGGCGCCGGATCGGCGCCCTTCGGCGGGTGCAGCGGCGCGAACCGGCGCGGCCTACACGCGGCGGCGGTACTCGCCGGTGCGCGTGTCGATCTCGATGCGGTCGCCGGTCGTCACGAACAGCGGCACCTGCACTTCGAAGCCGTTGGCGAGCTTCGCGGGCTTCAGCACCTTGCCCGACGTGTCGCCCTTGACCGCGGGCTCGGTGTACGTGATCTCGCGGTCGACCGAGTTCGGGATCTCGACGGAGATCGCGCGGCCCTCGTAGAACGTGAGCTCGCAGGGCATGCCTTCCTCGATGTAGTTGAGGGCGTCGCCCAGGTTCTCCTTCTCGACGTCGTACTGGTTGAACTCGCCGTCCATGAACACGTACATCGGGTCGGCGAAGTACGAGTACGTCACTTCCTTCTTCTCGAGCTGGATCGTGTCGAACTTCTCGTCCGCGCGGTAGATCGTCTCGGCCGGGCTGCCGGACAGCAGGTTCTTGAGCTTCATCTTGACGACCGACGCGTTGCGGCCGGACTTCGAGAACTCGGCCTTCTGCACGACCATCGGATCCTTGCCGACCATGATCACGTTGCCGGCGCGAACTTCCTGTGCGAGTTTCATTTGGGTTCCTGCCTCTGTTGGGCTCTGTCGGGCGCGGGGCTCGGGGCCGCGGGGCTCGCGGCGCCGCCCGGCGCAGGGTCTATGTCGGGGCCAATCCCCGTTCCTCAAGCCCGGGTCGACCCGGGAAACCCATAATTATAAACGACTTTCGCAGAACTTGACCAGCTGCTCGGCGAGGTCGGCCTGCCGGGCCAGCGCCCGCGCCCACGCGCGGGCCAGCACGGCGATGCCGGGCATGCGCCCCCGGAATTCCGGCCACGCGGCCACCGTCGCGTCCGGGTCCCCGGCGTTCCACGCGTACCAGAACGCCCGCAGGCCGATCCGGACGTCGGGCGGCAGGCTCGTCTCCAGCCGGGTGAGGAACGCGTCCATCTTGGCCAGGTGCGCGTCGTCGGCCTGCCGGTAGAGCTGCCAGACGTACGGCTGCGCCGCCCACTGCGCGCGGACGAACGAGTCCTCGCCGCGGACGAAGTTGACGTCCGCCGCCCACAGCCGGCGGTCGAAGGCGTCCTGGTCGACGAACGGCGCCACGGCGACGGTCAGCCGGCCCCGCGTGAGGGGCGCGCCCGGGTGCGGGACGGCGCCTCCGGTCCAGCGGTCGAGGTCGGAGCGGGCCACCCCTTCGGGCACGAGACAGGCGATCGGCTCGTCGCCTTCGGCCCACGCGTCGAGGAGCGCCGGCAGCGCCGGGTTGCCGTAGCAGAACAGCGAGACGACGAGCGCCTCGGCGTCCGGCTCGAACCCGGCGACGCGCCAGACCTCCGCGCGGGAGGCGGCGTCGGCGCGCATCGCGTCGCGGGCGGCGAGCAGGCCCGCCTCGCGCAGCACGCCGCCGGTGCCCGGCGTGAACCCCGGGAACCAGAACCAGCGGGTCAGCGGCAGCCGCGGATGGGGCGACGGCAGGCCGTGCGACGCGTCGATCCACGGCTCCGCCGACAGGTACTCGAGCACGATCCACACCGGCGGGCGGGGCGCTTGGGCCATCGCGGCGACGTAAGGCTCCGGCAGGCCGCAGCCGAACGCCTCGACCACGACGTCGGGCATGGGCGCGTCGGCCGGGACGCCGTCGGTCAGGCGCCGCACGCGCACGCCCGCCGCCGCCTGGTCGGACGCCGTCGCCGCGAGGGCCGGCGCGATCCGCGCGAGGCTCGCGACGTCGTCGATCCACAGCGTTACGGCGATCCCGTGCTCGCGGGCGAGCTGGCGCGCGAGGCGCCACGACACGCCGGCGTCGCCGAAGTTGTCGACCACGCGGCAGAAGAGGTCCCAGCGGAGCGAGGGCGGCATGGGGGTTGGGAACGGCGGCCTGCTGCTCCATTATCCTAGAGTTGGGGCATCGCCCCGCGGCCGTCATGGTGAAAACCGCCAAGGGTCAGAGCCGTAGAGCGGGATAGAGTCGCATGAGGGTCAGAGCCGTAAGATCCGGCGTGCGATCCAAAGCCCGCTCAGGGTCAGAGCCGTAAGATTCAGCGGGCGATTCTCCGCTTACGGCTCTGACCCTCAACCGAAGAAGGAATGCGCGTGCTCGAACGATTGACCGTCGACGTCGTCTCGGACGTCGTGTGCCCGTGGTGCTACATCGGCAAGCGGCGGCTCGAAGCCGCGCTCGCGCGGCTGCGCGAAGCGGAGCCGGACCTCCCGGTCGACGTGCGCTGGCATCCGTTCCAGCTCAACCCGGACCTGCCGCCGGAGGGCCGCGACCGGCGCAGCTACCTCGAAGCGAAATTCGGCGGGCCGGAGCGGGCGCGCGAGGTCTACGCGCGCGTCGCGGCCGCCGGCGAGACGGTGGGCATCCCGTTCGCGTTCGACGCGATCGAGCGCCAGCCCAACACCGGCGATGCGCACCGGCTGATCGGCTGGGCGCAGTCGCGGCGCGAAGGCGATCCCGACGCGCTGGTCGAGCGGCTGTTCCGCGCCTATTTCCTCGACGGCGTCTTCGTGGGCGACCGCGAGGCGCTCGTCCGGATCGCGGTCGAGGCGGGCTACGACCCCGACGACGCGCGGCGGTTCCTGGCGTCCGACGAGATGGTCGCGACCATCGCCGAGGCGGACCGGCGCGCGCGCGCGATGGGCATCACCGGCGTGCCGTTCTTCGTGTTCGGCGGCAAGACCGCGCTCTCCGGCGCGCACGAACCGGAGACGATGCTGGACGCGATCGCACAGGCGCGCTCAGGCTGAGGGCATCGCCGCCGGCGGGCGCGTCCCTGCGGGCATGCCGGTCCTGCGGCCCATTGCGGCTCGTGGTGAAGCCTTCGGGATCCGCGCGTCAGAACGCCTCGTCCCACGGCATCGACAGCCGGATGGCCGAGTTGACGAGCCCGACCATGCTGTACGTCTGCACGAAATTGCCCCACGCCTCGCCGGTGACGGGGTCGACGTGCTCCGCGAGCAGGCCGTGGCGATTGCGGCACGCGAGCAGCCGCGCGAACAGCGCGCGCGCCTCGTCGCGCCTTCCGATCCTGGCGAGCGCGTCGACCAGCCAGAACGAGCACACGACGAACGCGTTCGCCGGCGCGCCGAAGTCGTCGGGCGCGACGTAGCGAAACACGAACTCGCCGCGCTTGAGCGCGGTCGCGATCGCGTCGACCGTCGCGACGAAGCGCGGATCGGTGGCGGCGACGAAGCCGACTTCGGCCAGCAGCAGCAGGCTGGCGTCGAGGCCGTCGCCGCCGGCGGTGGCGACGAACGTCCCGTCCCGGGCGCTCCAGCATTCGCGCTCGATGAACGCGCGGATGCGGTCGGCCTCGCCGTGCCACGCGCGCGCGCGCTCGTCGAGCGCGAGCCGCGCCGCGATGCGCGCGAGCCGGTCGCAGGCCGCCCAGCACATGACCGACGAGAACGTGTGGACGCTCACGCGTCCGCGCAATTCCCACAGGCCGGCATCCGGCTGGTCGTGGAGCGCGACGGCCCGCCGGCCGAGCGGCTCCAGCCGCGCGAACAGCGCGTCGTCGCCGCCGGGCGTCAGGCGCGCGTCGAAGAACACGTGCGTCGCGGCCAGCACCGCGGAGCCGTAGACGTCGTTCTGCACCTGCCGCCACGCGTCGTTGCCGACGCGCACCGGCCCCATCCCGCGGTACCCCGGCAGCGCGTCCTCGATGCGCTCGGTGAGCTGCGCGCTGCCGCTGATGCGGAACACGGGCTGGACCGGACCGTCGCCCGCGTCGGCCGCGATGCCGACCAGGTACCGGAGAAAGCGCTCCATCGTCGAGGTCGCGCCCAGGCGGTTCAGCGCGTTCACGACGAAATAGCCGTCGCGCAGCCAGCAGTAGCGGTAGTCCCAGTTGCGCCCCGAGTCGGCGGCCTCGGGGATCGACGTCGTCATCGCGGCGACGATCGCGCCGGTGTCGTCGAACGCGTTCAGCTTCAGCGTGATCGCCGCGCGGATCACCGCCTCCTGCCACTCGAACGGGATCGCGAGGCCGCGTACCCATTCGCGCCAGTGCGCGAGCGTCGCCTCGACGAAGTGGCGCGCGAGCGCGGGGAGGTCCTCGCCGATCGCCTCGTCGGCGGACAAGAGCAGCGTGGCGGCGTCGTCGACGAAGAACGGCCGCTCCTCGAGGATCGCGGCGAGCGGCGCGTCGGTAGTGAGGCGCAGCGCGAAGTCGGGGCCGACGTAGCGGACGTGGTGGCTGCCGGTGGTGACGGTAGGCGTGGCGCGGCCGTACGCGAACGCCGGGCGCAGCCGGACGACGACGCGCGGATTGCCGGCGACGCGCTTGAAGCAGCGCGCGATCGTCGTCGGCTGGTGCACGCGGCCGTGATGCAGGAACCGCGGCGCGCAGTCGGTGATCTCGAGCACGCCGCCGTGGCGGTCGGCAAGCCTCGTGACGAGGACCGCGGTGTTGGGCACGTAGGCCTGCGTCGTCTCCGTGCCGTCGACGAGCTCGACCGCCCAGAGGCCGCGCGCCGCGGCGCCGGTCGCGGTGTCGAGCAGCGCGCAGAACACCGGGTCGCCGTCGAAGCGCGGGAAGCACGCCCAGACGATCGCGCCCGCCGCGTCGACGAGCGCGCCGATGCGCCCGTTGCCGATCAGCGCGAGGTCGAGGTCGCGCATCGCGTTGCGTCCGGTCGACGCGGCCGGCGCGCGCGTCGACGGTGAGAAAGGCTCATGACGCGGCCAGCCCGTCGCCGATCGGCGCGAGCGCCAGCGGCGCGGTGAGCCACGCGCCGACCGCCGCGGGATCGGGCAACCGGAAGCGCGCTGCGGTGCGGCCGGCGCCCACCTTCACGGTCCAGCCGCCGAGGCGCTCGACGGCCGCGAAACCGTGCTCGTCGGTGAGGTCGTCGCCGACGAACACCGGCAGCCGGCCCGCGAACGGCGCCTCGCCCATGAAGTCGTCGATCGCCGTCCCCTTGTCGCGGCCCTCCGGCCGGACTTCGAGCAGCAGCTTGCCCGGCTGCAGCGCGTAGCCGTCGTCGGGGGCCAGCGACCGCCGCAGCGTGCGGTGCAGGTGCGCGGCGAGCTGCGGCGTGCGGCGGTAGTGCAGCGCGAGCGCGGCGCCCTTGTCCTCCAGCAGCAGCTGCGGATGGCGCTTGGCGAGCCGCTGCAGCAGCTTGCGCAGCCGCGCCTGCGTCCTGCGCGCCGGCGCGTGCAGGTGGATCGTGCCCGTCGCGTCGCGCCGCTCGCAGCCGTGCTGGCCCGCCGTCGGCAGCGTGAGGCCCGGGAACAGCCGGTCCGCGCTGGTGATCGCGCGGCCGGTGACGAGCGCGAGCGCGCCGCCGAGCGTGTCGGCGAGCCGCGGCAGCGCCGTCGCGATGCCGGCGTCGATGGTCACGGCGTCCGGCGCCTGCGCGAGCTCGGCCAGCGTGCCGTCGATGTCGAGGAAGAGCGCGCAGTCGTGGCCGAGCGCCGGCGGCGGCGGGCGGACGAAGCGCGCGGGCCGCGGCGTGGCCGGCGTCGCGTGCGGCGGCTCCGCGTTCATCGGCCGTCGGCGCGGTGCAGCGCAGGCATCGGACCGGTCACGCGCCGACACGGTCCGCGAAGCGCTTGCGCTGGCGCATCGCCGCCGCGTCGAGCAGCATGCGGCCGGCCCAGCGGTGGACGTTGAACTCGCGCACGCGGTTGCGCATCAGCCGCATGCGGTCGCGCTGCTCCTCCACCGGCATCGCGAGCGCCGTGTGCAGCGCCTCCGCGCACTCGTCGGCGTCGTACGGGTTGACGATCAGCGCCTCCGGCAGCTCGCGCGACGCCCCGGCGAACTGCGAGAGCACCAGCACGCCGCGCTCGTCGTCGCGCGCGGCGACGAACTCCTTCGCGACGAGGTTCATCCCGTCGTGCAGGCTGCTGACGAAGCAGAGGTCGGCCGCGCGGTGGTACTCGTAGACGGCGTCGGGCTCGTGGTGCTCGGCCACCAGCACGATCGGCGGGTGCGCCGCGCCGGCGTGGCGCGCGTTGATCTCCTCGGCCGTCCGCCGGACCCGCTCGCCGTAGTCGCGGTAGTCGCCGATCGTGCCGCGCGTGGGCGCGGCGATCTGCACGAACGTGAAGCGCCCGACCCACTCGGGGTGGCGCTCGAGCAGGCGGCCGATCGCGTGGAAGCGCTCGACGATCCCCTTCGTGTAGTCCATGCGCTCGATGCCGACGCCGAGCTTGTGCCCGCGCGGCAGGCAGTGCCGGATCTGCACGCGCTCGCGCGCCTCGGCGACCGTGAGCGCCTCGGCGAGCGGCGCCGGCGGCCATTCGAGCGCGATCGGGTAGCGGTGGACCGCCGTGCGCGCGCCGCGGCAGACGACGGTGAACGTCTCGCGGTCGATGCGCGCCTCGAGGCAGCGGTCGACGGTCTCGAGGAAGTTGTTGCAGTGGAACTGCGTGTGGAAGCCGACGATGTCGGCGCCGAGCAGTCCGTCGAGCAGCTCGGCGCGCCACGGGCAGATACCGAAGGCCTCCGGGTTCGGCCACGGAATGTGCCAGAACGCGATGATCGTCGCGTTGGGCAGCCGCGCGCGGATCATCCGCGGCAGCAGCGCGAAGTGGTAGTCCTGCACGAGGACGACCGGGTCGTCGGCGTCGGCCTCGGCGACGACGGCGTCGGCGAACTTCGCGTTGACCGCGCGGTACTGCGCCCAGTCCGCCGAGCGGAACGTCGGGCGCACGTGCGCGATGTGGCACAGCGGCCACAGCCCCTCGTTCGCGAAGCCGTCGTAGTAGCCGGCGATCTCCTCCGGCGTGAGCCACATCCGGCGGATCCGGTAGCGCGGATGCCCCGGCGGCACGGCGACCCGGTCGCGGCGGTCGACCGTCTCGCGGTCCGCGCTGCCGCTGCCATGGGCGATCCACGTCCCCGAGCACGCGCGCATCACCGGCTCGAGCGCGGTGACGAGTCCCGAGGCCGGCCGCTGCACGCGCACGCCGCCGGCCGTCTTCACGTGGATGTACGGCTCGCGGTTGGCGACGACGATGACGTCGTTGCCGCGCATCTCGCCGCGCAGCACCGCGCGCAGCGTCTCCTCGGTCCAGCGCTGCTGCGACTCGTCGGTCGGCCGGAACTGGTGCTCCAGTTCGGACAGCAGCGCCTGCACGTCGCGCGCGATCGGCTTCAACTCGGGCGCGGTCCCCGCCGACGGGCGCAGGATGCCCTCGCCGCGCAGCAGCGCGCGCAGGCCCGCGACCCAGCCGCGCCACGACAGCTGCGCGATGACGACGGTGATCAGCGCGACGCAGGCGGACAGCGCCGCGAAGAACCAGAAGAGATAGCGGCGCGTCTCCTCGCTGCGGCGCTCGACGAACGTCATGTCGTGCACGAGCACGAGCTCCGCGGTGTCGGTGCCGGGGCCCGCCACCGGCCGCACGGCGACGTGCAGCACGCCCTGCGCCGTGCGCAGCAGGTGCTCGCCGACCGTGAGGTAGGGCGCGAGCGCCGAGCAGCGCAGCTCCTTGGGGAACGCGCCGGTCGCGATCGGCGCCGTCGCCGTATCCGTGCACAGCCCGACCGCATAGAGCCGCTCGTCGCTGGTGAGCCGGTGGAAGAAGCCGAGGATGCGCGCGGTGGAGCCGGCCTCGATCAGCTCGGCGAGCGGCTCGGCCGCGGCGCTCGCGATGACGTTCGAGCGCATGTCGAGGTCGCGCACGAACCAGCGCGTCGTGAGCGCGTCGACCAGCGGCACGGCCGCGTACGCGAAGAGCGCGAGCGCGATCAGCAGCGGAACGAGGAAACGGAGCGACAGACGCATGCAGTGCTCCACCGCCCTCGCGAGGGCGGTTCATGGGCGTGTCCGGGCCATGCTACCACCGCACGGCGCGCGCCGGGAGCGCGTCGCGCCCCGGCCGGCTGTAGGACTCGTCCTACGCGGCGCGTGCCGCGGCGACGCAGCGGCCTCAGCCGTCGAGGCCGGCGCCCTGGTCGGCGAGCTGCGCGACCTCGGCCTGCGTGAAGCCCCAGTCCGCGAGCGCGGCGCGGCCGCCGGCGCCGCGCTCGGGCGGCGCGCCGCGCACTTCGCCCGGCGTGCGCGAGAACCGCGGCGCGGGCGCGGGCTGCGGCACGCCGCCCACGCTCACGTAGGCGGCGCGCGCCTGCGCATGGGGATGCGCGCCCGCCTCGCCGAACGCGAGCACCGGCGCCACGCACGCATCCGCACCCTCGAACACGCGCGTCCACTCGTCGCGCGTGCGCGTGGCGAACGCCGCGGCGAACCGCGCGCGCAGCGCCGGCCAGCCCGCGCGGTCGTGCTGCGCGGGCAGCGCCTCGCCGGCGAGCCCCAGCCGCTGCAGGAACTCGCCGTAGAACTTCGCCTCGATCGCGCCGACCGCAACGTAGCGGTCGTCGCGCGTGCGGTACGTGTCGTACCACGGCGCGCCGGAGTCGAGCACGTTGTCGCCGCGCGCGTCGGTCCAGTCGCCGGCCGCGCGCATGCCCCAGAACATCGTCGTCAGCAGCGCGGCGCCGTCGACCATCGCCGCGTCGACGACCTGCCCGCGCCCCGACGTGCGCGCATCGAGCAGCGCGCACACGATGCCGAACGCGAGCAGCATGCCGCCGCCGCCGAAGTCGCCGACGAGGTTGAGCGGCGGCACCGGCGGGCCGCCGGCGCGGCCGATCGCGTGCAGCGCGCCCGACAGCGCGATGTAGTCGATGTCGTGCCCGGCGCGCCCGGCGAGCGGGCCCTGCTGGCCCCAGCCGGTCATCCGTCCGTACACGAGCCGCGGCTGGCGCGCGAGCAGCGCGTCGGGCCCGAGCCCCAGGCGCTCCATGACGCCGGGGCGGAAGCCTTCGATGATCGCGTCGGCCCTGGCCGCCAGCGTGCGCGCCGCGTCGGCACCCGCCGGCGTCTTGAGGTCGAGCGTCAGCGAGCGCCGGCCGCGCAGCATCGCGTCGTGCCGGCGCGCGCGCTCGAAGCCGAGCCCGGGATCCTGCGGCCGGTCGACGAGCAGCACGTCCGCGCCCATGTCGGCGAGCAGCATGCCGCAGAACGGCCCCGGGCCGAGCGCCTCGAACTCCAGGATGCGGATGCCGGTCAGCGGTCCCATCGTCGTTCCCTTCCCGATCGGAGGTCGAGCTTTCGCGCCGGGCGCCGGATCGCGAACCGCGCCCGTCACCGCCGCCCGCGCCGCGCGTGCAGCGCGTTCCAGCCGAGGACGGCGAAGACGACGGCGAGTCCGACGACGTTCGGCCAGAACTGGTTGAACACGAGCACGAGCCCGGCGGCCGTCAGCAGCGTCGTCTCGAGGCGGCCGAGTGCCGTGCGGAACCAGCCGATGTACGCGGCGGACAGCGCGACGATGCCGACGACGCCGCAGAAGGCGGCGGACAGGAACGCGGTCCACGTGAAGTCGATGAACAGCAGCGCCGGCGTGTAGACGAACATGAACGGCACGAGCGCCTTGCCCATCGACAGCCGGAACGCCGTGAAGCCGGTGCGCATCGGCTCCGACCCCGCGATGCCGGCGGCCGCGTACGCGGCGAGCGCCACCGGCGGCGTCACGTCCGCCAGCACGCCGTAGTAGAAGACGAAGAAGTGCGTCGCGATCAGCGGCACGCCGAGCGTGGCGAGCGCGGGCGCGGCGATCGACGCGAGGATGATGTACGTCGGCGTCGTCGGCACGCCGGTGCCCATCATGATGCAGGCGATCGCGACGAACAGCAGCCCGAAGAAGATCCTGCCGCCGGTGTCGGTGAACAGGCTGAACGGGTCGATCGCGCGGAACGCCGTCGCGACGGAGCCGGCGAGCTCGACGACGGCGCCCGAGAACTTGAAGCCCAGCCCCGACAGCGTCAGCGTGCCGAGGATGAGGCCGACGCACGCGCACGCGGCGCCGATCGCGAGCGCGTACTTGGCGCCTTCCTCGAGGCCGGCGACCAGCGGCTTCCACGTGAGCGTCTGCCCGTGCAGCCGGTCGTTGCCGAACCGCCGCGCGACGAGCGGGATGTACGAGCACACGAAGCACAGCACGATGCCCCAGAACGCCGCGAGGAACGGCGTGAAGTCGAGCAGCAGCATCGTCACCAGCGCGATCAGCGGGAACACGAGGTGCCAGCTCGACGCCAGCACCGCGGACAGCCGCGGGATGAGGTGCGCCTCGACGCCCAGCAGGCGCAGCCGGCGCGCCTCGAAGTGGACCATCAGCAGGCAGGCGAAGTAGTGGAACAGCGCGGGCACGATCGCGATGATCACGAGCTCCTTGTACGGGACGCCCAGCAGCTCGGCCATCACGAACGCGGAGGCGCCCATCACCGGCGGCGTCACCTGCCCGCCGCACGACGCCGAGGCCTCGACGGCGCCGGCGAAGCGCGGCGTGAAGCCGTACTTCTTCATGAGCGGGATCGTCAGCGAGCCCGTGGTCACCGCGTTGGCGACCGCCGAGCCGGAGATCATGCCGAACAGCCCCGACGAGACGACGCACACCTTCGCGGGCCCGCCGGAGAAGCGGCCGGCGGCGATGGTGGCCAGTTCCATGAACAGCCGGCCCAGACCGGTCATCTGCGCCAGCACGCCGAACAGCACGAAGTGGAACACGTAGGTCGCGACGACGCCGACGGCGATTCCGTAGATGCCCTCGGTGCCGACGTAGATGTGGTTGACGACGCGCACGACGCTGTAGCCGCGGTGCGCGAGCACGCCCGGCATGTAGCGGCCGAGCAGCGCGTAGAGCAGGCACGCCATGCCGATCAGCGGCAGTAGCGGCCCCATCGTGCGCCGCGTCGCCTCCATGACCATGACGATCGCGAGCACGCCCATCATGTAGTCCTGCGCGATCGGCGCGCCGACGCGGCGGATGAAGATGTCGTCGAAGAACACGAGCTGGTAGAGCGAGATGCCGGCGGCGAGCAGCGCGAGCGGCCAGTCGATCACCGAGGCGCGGTCGTCGTAGCCGCCGTAGCGCTTCACGGGCAGCGTCAGCACGACGACGAACGCGACCAGCGCGAGGAAGGCGCCGCCGTTCTTCAGCTCCCCGGTGCCGGAGAGGCGCTCGACCAGGTCCCACGCGAGGTACAGGTAGAAGGCGCCGAAGGCGAGCGCCCAGCTCCACTCCTTGGCGACGCCGGCGGCGCCGGTCGCCGGGCGCGGGCGCGGGAACACGAGGAAGATGAGCCCCAGCACGAGCGCCAGGTGGAACGCGCGGTGCTTGATCTCGACCAGCAGCCCGAAGCCCGCCGTGTAGATGTGGAAGCTCGACAGCACGACGGCGATCGTCGTCACGATCATGCCGACCGGGCCGACGAGCTTGCGGAAGTTCGACTCGTGGTCGAACCTGCGGATGAGGCTCTTCTGCTGCTCCTCCGAGACGGCCTCGATCGTGTCGGCCAGCGTGCCGCCGTGAGGGTCGGGCGCGGTCATCGTCGCGGGTCAGGAGCCGCTGCAGGGGCCCGCGGCCGCGCGCAGCGCCACGGCGCGGTTGCCCCACGCGGCCAGGTCGACGTCGCGGCCGCCCGCCGCGAGCCGCGGCCGCTGGTCGGCGTGCACGCGCATCACGATGGCGTCGAAGCGCCGCTGCATCGTCGCGACGATCTCGCCGTCGCGCTGCGTCCACGTGCCGCCGGCGTCGGCCAGCGTCGGCAGGCCGGGGCCGTGCTGCGCGAAGCGGATCTGCGTCTGCACGATCGCGTCGCCGTCGACGCGGTAGCGCTCGGTTACGGGCGTGCGCGTCACCGAATGCACGTAGGTCACCGTGAACTCCGGCGCGCCGGCCGCGACGTCGTAGCGCGCGAAGACGCCGCCGTCGGGGTGCGCGGCGAGCGTGAGGCAGGCGGCGTCGGCGCAGGCGGGCACCAACCCCGCAGCGACGACACTGATGCCGAACGCAATACCGAACAGCACCGGCATGGCGTCAGCTCCCGCTGACGGTCGCAGCGGGGCCGCAGACGCAAGCCGTACGGCGGCCTGCCGACCGCAAGCGCTCCGCGTGTCCCATCAATCTGATGTCATCCCGAGCGCAGCGAGGGATCTGCCGGTGGGGCGCGCGAGATCCCTCGTCGCTGCGCTCGTCGGGATGACCCGATCCGCGCTGCGCGCGGACCGGGTCACTTGATCAGGCCCTTCTCGCGGTAGTACTTCTCGGCGCCCGGATGCAGCGGGATCGACACCGACTGCAGCGCCGTCTTGAGCGTGATCTCCTTGCCCTTCGGGTGCACCTGCCCCAGCGTCTCGGTGTTCTCGTAGAGCGCCTTCGTCACCTCGTAGGCCATCTGCTCGGACACGCCGTCGTGCGTCGCCCAGATCGCCATCACGGCGAGCGTGTTCACGGGCGCCGTCTGCCCCTTGTACGTGTTGGCCGCCAGCTGCACGTTCGCGTAGTACGGCTGCTTCTTGCGCAGCGCCTCGATCTCCGGGCCCGCGAGCGGGACGATGCGGATGTCGCGCGCGTTCGCGAGGTCGGAGATCGACGACGTCGGCGCGCCGGCGGTGATCAGCGACGCGACGAGGTTGCCGTCCTTGATCTTGTCCACGGACTGCGTAAACGACGACAGGTCCTCGCCGATGTCCTTGCGCGTCATCCCGTACGCCTCGAGGAGGTCGCCCAGCAGCTGCCATTGCCCGGAGCCCGGCGAGCCGGACGACACCGACTTGCCCTTGAGGTCGCGGAAGCCCTGCACGTTGGCGCTGGCGAGCGTCACGAGCTGCACCTGCTCCGGATACAGCGCGCCCAGCGCGCGCAGGTTCTTCACCGGCTTGCCGTCGAACTGGCCCTTGCCGTTGTACGCGGCGTCGAGGATGTCGGCGGCGACGAACGCGCTCTCGATGTCCTTGCGGGCCAGCAGCTGCGCGTTGGCGACGGAGGCGCCCGCGGTCTCCGCGGTGGCGGACAGCTTCTTGCCGCCGATCGTCACCTTGTTCGAGATGAGCTGCGCGAGCATGCCGCCCAACGGGTAGTACGTGCCGCCGGTGCCGCCGGTGGCGATGCCGAAGAACACGCGGTCCTGCGCGACTGCCGGGAACGCGAGCGCGACGCCCGCGGCGAGCGCCGCCGCGGCGAGACGGGTGCGGAATGCCATCGAATCCTCCCTTGAACGGTCTGCGTCGCGCCTCGAGCGGGCGCGGACCGCGACAGTATGCCCAAACGGGCCGGCGGGCGCCACGCCGCCAACGCCTGAAATCACAAAGAGGCGCCGAGGCGCAGAGAGGGTCCTGGCCATTGGAGGCCGCTCGGCGTCTCTGCGCCTCTTTGTGAGATCTGCCTTCACGAAACGGCGCCGGTGCCGTAGCGGCCCGCCAGCAGGCGCCCCGCCGCGAACCGGTCGAGCGCGTACGGCGCGAGCGGGACGTCGGTCGGCAGCGCGAGCGCGTCCTGCGCCATCAGCCGGCCGACGACCGGCGACAGCTTGAAGCCGTGGCCCGAGAACCCGTACGCGATCCGCAGGCCGTCGACGCCGGGCAGCCGCCCCAGCACCGGGTTCCAGTCCGGCGTCACGTCGTAGACGCCGGTCCACGACGCGGCGAGCCCCGCCTCGCCGAACGCCGGCATCCGGTGCGCGACCTGTTCGCCGACGTCGGCGACGAAGTCGAGCGGCACGTCCGCCTGCTCGGTGTCGGGGGCGGCGATCGTCTCGCCGTCGTTGCCGTCGCCGACCAGGAGCTGGCGGCCGCCGTAGCTGCGCATGTACAGCTTGCCGGGCGAGGCCAGGTCCTTCAGGATCGGCAGGTCGCGCGTGTACGGCACCGGCGCCTCCAGCGTGATCACCGCGTGCCGCGACATCGTGAGCGGCAGGTCGATCCCGGTCCACGCCGCGACCTCGCGCGACCAGATGTTCTGCGCGCTGATCACGATGCCGGCGGAGAGCGGGCCGGCGGTCGTCGCGACACCGGTGACGCGGCCCGCGGCGCCGCGCACGAGTCCCGTCACGTTCACGCCCTCCGAGATCGTGACGCCGAGCCGGCGCGCGTTGCGCGCGAACGCGGTGAGCGTGAGGTAGGCGTCGGCATAGCCGGACGCCGGCTCCCAGCCGATCGCCGCGATGTCGTCGAGCTGCAGCAGCGGGTGGATGCGCCGCGCGTCGTCGGCGGGGATCTCGCGCGCGTCCACGCCCAGGTCGCGCTCGACGGCGAGCGTCGCGCGCAGCGCGTCCGTGCGCGGCCCGGGGCCGGCGACGACCATGAGGCCGCAGCGCGTGAACCCGGCGTCGGCCTCGCGGTCGTCGAGGTAGTCGGCAAAATCGCCGAAGATCGCGAGCGCCCGCCGCGCCAGCGCCACGTTCTCCGGCACCGAGTAGTGCGTGCGTACGATGCACGACGACTGCGCGGTCGTGCCGCCGCCCAGCTGCCCGCGCTCGAGCAGCCGCACGTCGCGGCAGCCGAAGCGTGCGAGGTGGTACGCGATCGACACGCCGATCACGCCGCCGCCGATCACGATCGCATCGTGGCCCGCCATGCCGCAAAGTCTACCGCAGCGTGCGGCCGGGGCCGTGTTGACCGCCCCCGGGCATCCCGCGATACTTGGCCATCGCTTCCCTCGGGCGGAGCACGCCTCCGCGCTTCCGTTGCAACAGGCTCCGAATCCCGCAGGCGGTGGCGGTCCGGCAGGCGCGCACGACGACCTGCACGCGCTGCCCCGCGGCGCGCGGCTCGCCGAGTTCGAGGTCGAGCGCGTCGTCGGGCACGGCGGGTTCTCCATCGTCTACCTGGCGTTCGACCACACGCTGCACCGGCGGGTCGCGCTGAAGGAGTACCTGCCCGGAGCGCTCGCGCACCGCGACGCGACGATGACGATCGTCCCGCACTCGGTGCAGCACCGCGCGACCTTCGACGCGGGCATGAAGAGCTTCATCAACGAGGCGCGGCTGCTCGCGCAGTTCGACCATCCGGCGTTCGTCCGCGTGTACCGGTTCTGGGAGGCGAACGGCACCGCGTACATGGCGATGGCGTTCTACGAGGGCCTCACGCTGCGCGAGATGATCGACCGCGGGTGGCGCCCGGCGCAGGCGGAGCTCGAGGCGCTGCTGGGGCCGCTGCTCGACGCGGTCGAGCTCCTGCACCGGCGGCAGTGCTTTCACCGCGACATCGCGCCCGACAACGTCATCGTGCAGCAGGACGGCAGGCCGGTGCTGCTCGACTTCGGCGCGGCGCGGCGCATCGTCGGCGAGATGACGCAGGCGCTGACGGCGGTGCTGAAGGTCGGGTACGCGCCGATCGAGCAGTACTCGGACGACGGCACGCAGGTGCAGGGACCGTGGACCGACGTCTATGCGCTCGCGGCGGTGCTGTACGGCGTCGTCACCGGCAAGGGCCCGATGCCGTCGGTGAGCCGCGCGCTGCGCGACACGCTGGTGCCGCTCGCGCAGGTCGCGCCGCCCGGCTACGACGCGCGGTTCCTGCGCGGTGTCGACGCGGGGCTGGCGATGCGGCCGCAGGATCGGCCGCAGTCGATCGCCGCGTTCCGCGAGGCGCTCGGACTGCCCGCGGCGCACGCGTCGGCGGAAACCACCGTGCGCGTGGCGCAGGGCGACGACGGTCAGGTGACGCGCCGGCTCTACGGCGGCAGCGCGCCGGTCGCCGCGGACGACAGCAATGCGCCGACCGCGGTCCCGGCCGCGCGGGCGCCTCCGCCCGTACCGGCGAGCGGACAGCCCGCGACGCCACCGCAAAGAGTGGTGCCCACCGCGCCGACGCCGGCGGTCGCGCCGCCATCCGTGCCGGTGCCGACGCCGCCAGCCGCCCCGGTCGCGAAGGCGCCACCGGCCCCGGTCGCGAAGGCGCCACCGGCCGCGGTCGCGAAGGCGCCACCGGCCGCGGTCGCGAAGGCGCCACCGGCGCCTCCGGCAATCGCGCCGCAGGGGCCGTCCGCCAAACCTTCGTCCGCACCGGTCGCCGATCTGCCCAAGCCCCCGCCCGCGAAGGCGCCGCCGCCGGCGCCGGTCGGCGAGCACGAGGAGACGGTGGTCGTGGCGCGCCCGAAGCCGTCGGTGCTGACGGCCGGGCAGAAGCGCGCCGCGGGAATCGTCGTCGCGCTCGTCGTGGTCGTGGCGATCGGCAGCGCGTACGTCGCGCATCGCGCGATGACGCCGGATGCGCCGCCGAAGGAGGCGACGCAGGCGCGCAAGCCGGACGACGTCGCGACGGCGCCGCTGCCGCCGTCGGCGGCCGGGAACGCATCGCCGCCGTTGCCGGCGATCGTCGCCCCGCGCACGCCCGCGCCGGCGTCCGCGACGCCGCCGACGTCGGCGACGTCACCGCCGCCGCCGCCCGATGCGCGCGGCCGCACGCCCGAGACCCCGACCGCCGTCGCATCGGCGGCGAAGTCGCTGTCGCCGCCGCCTCCCCCGGCTCCGGCCGACGCGTTCAAGCCGCCGCCGGCCGCCAGGTCGGATGCCGAGCGGATGCTCTCCGATCCGCGCAGCCAGTACGAATTCGCGCGCAAGCTGCAGCAGGGCAAGGACGTTGCGAAGGACCAGGCGGAAGCGGTCGCGTGGCTCAAGCGCTCCGCCGAGCAGGAGTACGCGCAGGCGCAGCTCGCGCTCGCGACCGCGTACGAGCGCGGCAGCGGGACCGGCAAGGATGCGACGGAGGCACTCAGGTGGTACCGGCGCGCGGCGGAGAAAGGCAACGTCGACGCGCAGCTCGCCGTCGCCCGGTTCTACAAGGACGGCATCGGCGTGCCGAAGGATCCGGCCGAGGCGCTCAAGTGGTACGGCCGGGCCGCCGACCAGGGCAACGCGACGGCGCGCGAGTGGGTCGCGCGGCTCGCGCCGGCGCCGACACCGGCGAAGCCGCCGGCGGTGGCCTCGGCGCCGGCCAAGTCGCCGGAGCCGGCGAAGGCCGCCCCCTCCGCGAAGGCCGAATCCCCGAAGGCGGAGCCCGCGAAAGCGCTCGAGGCCGCGAAGCCTCCGCCCACAACACCCGAGCCCGCGAAGGCGCCGGAGCCGGTGCCGCCCGCGGCCGTGGCGAGCGCACCCGCGCAGGCGCCCGCGGCGCCGACGCCGCAGAGCGCGAGCACGCCGGCCGACATGTTCACCGTCGGTCGCAACTACGAGCTCGGGCGCGGCGGCCTGCCCGTGGATTTCGCGGAGGCGGCGAAGTGGTACCGCCGTGCGGCGGACCAGGGCGAGCCGCGCGCGCAGAACAACCTGGGCTTCGCGTACCAGAACGGCCGCGGCGTGCCGACCGACTACGTCGAGGCGCGCAAGTGGTTCGAGAAGTCCGCGGCTGCCGGCAACGTCGACGGTCAGAACAACCTGGGCGTCCTGTTTCAGCTCGGCCAGGGCGTGCCGCAGAACTACGTGACCGCGATCCAGCACTACCGCAAGGCGGCCGAAGGCGGCAGCGCGTGGGGCCAGAACAACCTGGGCTGGATGTACGAGCAGGGCCTCGGGGTCTTCAAGGACACCGCGGCGGCCGCTGGCTGGTACCGCAAGTCGGCGGACGCCGGCAACCCGACGGCCATGTACAACCTCGGCCGCCTGTACGAGGCCGGGCAGGGTGTGGCGAAGGACCGCGACGAGGCCGTCAAGTGGTTCCGCGCGGCCGCGGACAAGGGGCAGAAGGCCGCGGCCACGCGGCTCGCCGAGCTCGAGCGCGGCGGCCGCAAGTAGGCGCGTCCGCGCGGCGCGCCGCCTTCGTTCAGTCGCCGCGCGCGAGCGTGCGCGCGAGCGCCGCGTGGCGGGCGGCCAGCTTCGGCACGTCGACCGTCACGAGGTGGCCGTCGCGGATCACGACGCGGCCGTCGATCACGGACAGCGCGACGCGCGCGGGCGCGCAGAAGACGAGCGCGGCGAGCGGGTCGTGGCCGGCCCCCGCGTAGCCGACGTCGGACAGGTCGAACGCGACGACGTCCGCCGCCATGCCGGGCGCGAGCTGCCCGACGTCGTCGCGGCCGAGCACGCGCGCGCCGCCGCGCGTGGCGAGCGCGAGCGCCTCGCGCGCGGTGAGCGCGGCCGCGCCACCGCCCACGCGTTGCAGCAGCATCGCCTGCCGCGCCTCGGCGAGCAGGTGCGATGCGTCGTTGGACGCCGACCCGTCGACGCCGAGCCCCACCGGCACGCCGGCGTCGAGCATCCGCCGCACCGGCGCCACGCCCGACGCGAGCCGCATGTTCGACGTCGGGCAGTGCGCGACGCCGGTCCCGGTGCGCGCGAAGAGATCGATGCCGTGCGCGTCGAGCTTCACGCAGTGCGCGTGCCAGACGTGCGCGCCGGTCCAGCCCGTGTCTTCCGCGTACTGCGCCGGCGTGCAGCCGAAGCGCTCGCGCGAGTACGCGACGTCGTTGTCGGATTCGGCGAGGTGCGTGTGCAGGCGCACGCCGTACGCGGCGGCGAGCGCCGCGGTCTCGCGCATGAGGTCGCGCGACACCGAGAACGGCGAGCACGGTGCCGCGGCCACGCGCAGCATCGCGTACCGCGCCGGGTCGTGGTACGCCTCGATGACGCGGCGCGTGTCGGCGAGGATCGCGTCCTCGCGCTCGACCAGCGCGTCGGGCGGCAGCCCGCCGTCCGACTCGCCGACGCTCATCGCGCCGCGGCACGCGTGGAAGCGCAGCCCCAGCGTGCGCGCGGCGTCGATCGTGTCGTCGAGCCGCCCGCCGTTCGGGTACAGGTAGAGGTGGTCGCTCGCCGTCGTGCAGCCGGACAGCATGAGCTCCGCCATCGCGACCTGCGCCGACACGCCGAGCATCTCGGGCGTGAGCCGGCGCCAGATCGGATAGAGCGCCGTGAGCCAGCCGAAGAGCTCCGCATCCTGCGCGGCGGGAAGCGCGCGGGTCAGCGTCTGGAAGAAGTGGTGGTGCGTGTTGACGAGGCCGGGCAGGAGCACCATGCCGCGGCAGTCGACGACGTCGTCGGCTTCGGCCGGCAGCGCGGCCGTCGGGCCGACGGCGTCGACGACGTTCCCGCGCACGAACACGCCGCCGCCGGCGATCTCGCGCCGCGCGTCGTCCATCGTCGCGACGAGCGTGGCGTTCCTGAGCAGCAGAGTGCGCGAGGCGGTCACGACGCCAACTCTACCGGACATCGGGATGGCGGGAAGCGGCGTTCGCAACGGCAGCCTCGCGCGCCGAGGGCGTTGGCCGCAATGCGATAATGAAGGGTGCGGCGGCGGCCGACGTCCGTGCGAAGGCGGGCGCCGCGGCGCCGCGCGGCACGCGCGGCACGACAACGGAGCCACGGCATGATCACGTCCCTTCCCACCGGCGGTCCGGCATGAACGCGCCGCGCGAAAACGTCGCGGCGGCGGCGGAGCTGGCCCGCCTGTTCGCGCTGCAGCGCGCGGCGTTCGCGCGCGAGCGCTATCCGACGTACCAGGCGCGGCAGGACCGGCTCGCGCGGCTCGCCGCGCTCGTCGCCGGCAACGCGGCGCGCTTCGAGGCGGCGGTCGACGCCGACTTCGGCGACCGCTCCGAGCACGAGACGCGGCTGGCCGAGCTCTACATCGTCGCCGCGGAGATCGCCGACGCGCGGGCGAGCCTGAAGCGCTGGATGCGCACGGAGCGCGTGGCCACGCCGCTGCACCTCATGCCCGGCCGTGCGCGCATCGAGCGGCAGCCGCTCGGCGTCGCCGGCATCGTGAGCCCGTGGAACTATCCGGTACAGCTCGCGCTGGCCCCCGCGCTCGGCGCGCTGGCCGCGGGCAACCGCGTGCTGCTGAAGCCCTCGGAGCTGACGCCGGCGACGTCGGCGCTCCTGCGCGAGCTCGTCGCGGCGAGCTTCGCCGAGGACGAATTCGCCGTCGTGGTCGGCGACGCCGACGTCGGGCGCGCGTTCGTCGCGCTGCCGTTCGATCACCTCTTCTTCACCGGCTCGACGGCGGTCGGCCGGCACGTCGCGCGCGCCGCCGCCGAGAACCTGACGCCGGTCACGCTGGAGCTGGGCGGCAAGTCGCCGGCGCTGTTCGCGCCGGACGCCGACTTCAAGCTCGCGGCGCCGCGGCTCGTCGCCGGCAAGCTGCTCAACGCCGGGCAGACGTGCATCGCGCCCGACTACGCGCTGGTGCCGGCCGACCGCGTCGACGCGCTGGTCGCCGCGATCCGCAAGGCCGCCGACCGCATGTACCCGTCGTACGCGGCGAACCCCGACTTCACGGCGATCGTCAACGAGCGCCACTACCGGCGGCTGACCGCGCTCGTCGACGACGCGCGCGCGCAGGGCGCGACGATCGTCACGCTGAACCCCGCGAACGAGACGCCGGACCCGGCGTCGCGCAAGCTCCTGCCCACGCTCGTGCTCGGCGTCACCGCCGCGATGGCGATCATGCGCGAGGAGATCTTCGGGCCGCTGCTGCCGATCGAGACGTACACGACGCTCGACGACGCGATCGCGAAGATCAACGGCCGGCCGCATCCGCTCGCGTTCTACTACTTCGGCCGCGAGGGCACGAAGAGCGGCCGGGTGCTGCGCGAGACGCTCGCCGGCGGCGTGACGGTCAACGACACGCTGTGGCACTTCGCGCACAAGAACCTGCCCTTCGGCGGCGTCGGCGCGTCCGGCAGCGGCGCGTACCACGGCGAGGCGTCGTTCCTCACGTTCACGCACCGCAAGCCCGTGTTCGTGCAGCCGCGCCTCGCGGCGACGAAGCTCCTCCAACCCCCTTACGGCGGGGCCTTCGACAAGGTCCTCGCGCTCCTGCGCAAGTTGAACGCGTGACGGAGTCGGGTGGCTGCGCGTTTCGATGCCGAACGGCAGCGAAAGGGTGTGCGTGATCAAGGTCCGTGTCTGGCGATTGATCGTCGGGCTCGTCACCGCCGCACGAGTGACGTGCGCGGATGCGGTGATGTTGAGCGCCAATGGCATCGGCCAGGTGTTGATCTACCCGTATTACACCGTGCGCAGCGCTCCCGCCGGCGGGTCGCCCTACAACGCGCTGCTGTCGATCGTGAACCTTTCCGCTCAAGGGAAGGTCGTCAAGGTCAGGTTTCGGGAAGCTCTCGCCGGAGCCCCCGTATTCGAGGTCAACGTCTTCCTGAGCTTGAAGGATGTCTGGACGGCGGCCGTCGTGCCCGTCGCCGGGGGCGCCGGGATGATGTCTGCGGATCGATCGTGCACGCGTCCGTCCGTAGCTGCAGGCCCAAACGGTCTGCCGACGGCGAACGGAAAGTTTCAGTCCACGGCGTACGCAACCGACCCGTTGGGCGCCGACGGCGGTCGTGTCCAGGAAGGCTTCGTCGAGGTGCTGGAGTTGGGCGCGATCCGGAAGGGATCGAGCCTGGACAAGGCCGTGACCCACATCGCCGGCGCGGCGCCCTGCAACATCGGCGACGACGCGGCGATCGCAAAGGACCTGGAGCCACCCTCGGGGAACCTGTTCGGCGCCATGACGCTGATCAACGTCCTCGAGGGCACCGCGTACGGGTTCGACGCGGCGGCGCTCGCAAGCTGGAGCCGTGCCGTGCTTTATTCCCCCGCGGGCACCAACGTGCCTACACTGGCCGACGCGAACCCGCCCGTGAGCAGCGTCGTCCTCGGCGATCAACTCGTCGTTTCGTCCTGGAGCACCGGCGTCGAAGCGGTCAATGCCGCCTTGTCCACCGGCCTTGCGCAAGCCGAGTTCATGCGCGACCCCGTGGTCGACGGCGCGACGGACGTCGTCTACACCAGCCCGACGAAGCCGCTGCTGGTGTCGCCGACCGGCGCACTGCCCCCTTTCTATGCGCCGCTCACGGCCGATGGCGCGTGCGAGCCATCGCGCGACCTGAGTCTGAGTCGTGAAGAGCAACAGTACAACCCGAACGAGAATCAGGCTCCCCTGCCCGCCTACGCAGCACTTTGCTGGGCCAGTACGGTGCAGTCGTTCAACGCCGTCTGGCCCAGTCCGACGGCCGTAGCGGGATCGCGCGCCGGCTTGCGGCACTTCAACGCCGGCATCGAGGTCAGTCGTACCCCCACGATCTATGCCGCCGGGGTCGCGCAGCAGTCTCTCTACGGCGAGACCACTGCTCGCGACCTGCGCGCGCCGGGCGACACGCTCTACGTCGACATGACGACCGGGACGCAGAGCACGGTGCGGGGCGTCGTCTATTCGGGACTGCCCATGGTCGGCGTCAGCCTCGTCCGGTACGTGAACGGCGCGCTGACGGCGAACGGCCAGGCGCTGCTTTCGAATTACGGAGCGGGTTCGGCGGTGAAGATGCTGCCGAGCATCTCCCATCCGTGAGAGCGGCGCTTGGCGTGCGCGTGGCTCGACTCGAAAGGGGGGAACTTGCGAACGGCGCAACCGTTCGCAGGGCCATTCAGCGCGCACACGCGCGCTACCGAGCGGGGAGCGAAGCGACCTGCGATCGGCGCGCTTCGTAGCCTTTTCCGCGCGAAAAGCGCCGAGCCGCCTCAAGCTTTTCGCGCTGACTGCAGTTCGGA
>JAYRNW010000209.1:0-8755 GCA_041911995.1 Casimicrobiaceae bacterium
CACGATCCACGTCGACGTCGTCAGCGTCGAGGAGCAGATCTACTCCGGCGACGCCGAGTTCGTCGTGCTGCCCGGCGTCGAGGGCGAACTCGGCGTGTATCCGCGGCACACGCCGCTGTTCACGCAGATCAAGCCGGGCGCCGTGCGCATCAAGGTGCCCGACCGCGAGCAGGAGGAGTTCGTCTACGTGCAGGGCGGCTTCCTCGAGGTCCAGCCCACGCGGGTGACGGTGCTCGCCGACACGGCGATCCGCGCGCACGACCTCGACGAGGCGAAGGCGATCGAGGCGAAGAAGCGCGCCGAGGAGGCGCTCGCCAACAAGGACTCGGCCGAGAACCTGGCCGCCGCGCAGGCCGAGCTCTCCGCCGCCCTGGCGCAGATCGAGGCGATCCGCAAGTTCCGCCACCGCGCGGGGTGACCGCGCGCCGCGGGGCACGAGCCGTGCCCGCCCCGGACCGCGGCTGCGCGTGACGCGGCCGCGGCGTCCCAAGTAGAATCGACCGGCGCCGCACGCGGAAGGCGCGCGCGTTCGCGGTCGGGGGAGGCGGGGCAAGATGGCAGGAAAATTCGCAGCCGGGCTGGTGTTCGCGCTGGCCTTCGCGGCCTCCGCGGCCGCGCAGGACCTCGTGTTCGCGGTGACCGAGGGCGTCACCTACCAGGCCACACCCAAGGAAATCCGCGACAAGTTCGCGCCGCTCGCCGACGTCATCGCCAAGGCGACCGGCCGGCGGGTGCGCACGGTGCTGGTCCCGGCGTACAACGACGCCCGCGCCGGCCTCGCCAGGCAGGAGTTCGACGTCGCGTTCCTGCACCCGGCGCACGTGCCGATGGCCGAGATCAAGGCCGGGCGCTACAAGGCGGTCGCGTGGACGGCCGGCTTCACCGAGTACACGGCGTCGGTGCTGATCCCCGGCAACACGCCGCTCAAGACCATGCAGGACCTGAACGGGCGCACGCTCGTCACGCCGGACCCGGACTCGATCACCGCGGTCATGGTGCGCGCGATGCTGCGCGGCGAGAAGATGAAGGCGTCCGCCGACCGCGAGACCGTCCCCGACGCCGTGCGCGTGATCACGACGCGCTACCAGGACGCCGTCCCGTTCTACATCGAGAACGACTTCGCGCAGGCCGGCGTGACGGCTGCCAATTCGGTGGTGAAGGCGTGGACCGACAAGGGCGGCAAGGTGCTCGTCCGGTCGCGCCCCGTGCCGATCAAGCAGATCATCGTGTCGACGAAGCTGCCGGCCGACGAGCAGCAGAAGATCCGCGACGCGCTGCTCACGCTGCGCGACACCAAGCCCGGCCGCGACGCGCTGGAGATCGTCGGCTACCGCGGATTCGTGGCGCCCAACCCCGAGTTCGAGGCGTCGACGATCGCCTGGCTGGGGCTGTAGGCAAGGGGCGAAATCCCTCGCTGCCTTGCCCCGGCGCAAGGTCCGCCGCCAGGAGCGGGTGCTATTATGATGCACCGCACAATCGCGCCGGTTTCGGGCGTGCGCCGATGCGTCCGCGCGTGGGCCCGCGCCTGACGGGGATTCGCACCATGACCGAAGTCACCAACCGCACGTTCGACGAAATCCAGCCCGGCGAAGCCGCGAGCGTCACGCGCAAGCTGACCGCGACCGAGGTCGAGGCGCTGTCGCTCGTCGCCGGCGACGTCGAGGCGTTCCACCTCGACCTCACCGGCGAGGCGATGACCGACGAGATCTCGGCGCCCGCCGCCGCGGCGATCGCACTCGTGTCCGGCCTCATCAACCGCAAGCTGCCGGGGCCGGGCAGCGCGATCGTCGGGTCGCGCTTCAAGTACACGGGCCGCGTCCGCATCGGCGACGAGGTGACCGCGACGGTGGCCGCGCGCGCGAAGCACGCCGAGGGCCGCCGCATCGACTTCGACTGCCGCGTCACCGGCATGGACGGCACCGTGCTCGTCGACGGCATCGCCACGGTCGCCGCGCCGTCGCGCCGGCTCACCTACGGCGACATCGCGACGCCGGAGGTCGTCCTGCGCCGCAACGATGCGCTCGCCTACATGCTGAAGCGCTGCGAGAGCCTGGCGCCGATTCCGTGCGCGGTCGTGCACCCGTGCGACCGCGAGTCGCTGCTGGGCGCGCTCGAAGCGGCGAAGCGCAGGCTCATCCAGCCGGTGCTGGTGGGGCCGGAGGCCAAGATCCACGCGACCGCGCGCGATGCGGGGGTCGCGATCGACGCGTACCGGATCGTCGGCACCGAGCACAGCCACGCCGCCGCCGACGCCGCCGTCGCGATGGCGCGCGCCGGCGAGGTGGAGGCGCTGATGAAGGGCAGCCTGCACACGGACGAGCTGATGGCCGCCGTCGTGCCGTCCGCCACCGGGCTGCGCACCGAGCGCCGGATCAGCCACGTGTTCGTGATGGACGTGCCCGCGTACCCGCGGATGCTGCTCATCACCGACGCCGCCGTGAACATCGCGCCCGACCTCGACTGCAAGGCCGACATCTGCCGCAACGCGATCGACCTCGCGCAAGTCCTCGGCATTCCGGAGCCCAAGGTCGCGATCCTGTCGGCGGTCGAGACCGTCAACCCGAAGATCGAGTCCACGCTGCACGCGGCGGCGCTGTGCAAGATGGCCGACCGCGGGCAGATCGCCGGCGGCCTGCTCGACGGCCCGCTCGCGTTCGACAACGCGATCTCGCTGGAGGCGGCGAAGGCCAAGCACATCGTGTCGCCGGTCGCCGGTCAGGCCGACATCCTGCTCGTGCCCGACCTCGAGTCCGGCAACATGATCGCGAAGCAGCTGACCTACCTCGCGGGCGCCGACGGCGCCGGCATCGTGCTGGGCACGCGGGTGCCGATCGTGCTGACGTCACGCGCGGACAACGTGCGCACGCGGCTCGCGTCGGCGGCGGTCATGGCGCTGGTCGCGCACGCCCGGCGCGCGAAGCTGCTGCCGAAGGAATAGCGCCGGGGCGCGGCCATGGCCGACGCGATCGTCGTCCTCAACGCGGGCTCGTCGAGCCTCAAGTTCTCGCTGTTCGAGCTTCCCGGCGGCGAGCCCGCGCTCGTGCAGCGCGGCCAGCTCGAGGGCCTCACGACCAACACGCAGTTCGTCGCCAAAGCCGCCGACGGCACGACGATCGCCGAGCACAGCTGGTACCGCGCGCTGGGCCACGAGGGCGCGATGGCGCACCTGGTCGAGCACCTGCGCGAGTCGCTGGCCGCGGGCACGCTGCGCGCCGTCGGCCACCGCGTCGTGCACGGCGGCATCCGCTACAACCGCCCGGTGCGCGTCGACGCGGCGATCGTCGCCTACCTCGAGACGCTGGTGCCGCTGGCGCCGCTGCACCAGCCGCACAACCTGGCGCCGATCCACGCGCTGCTCGCCCGCGCGCCCCAGCTGCCGCAGGTCGCGTGCTTCGACACGTCGTACCACCGCGGGATGCCCGAGGTCGCGCAGTCGTTCGCGCTGCCGGCCGCGATCACCGACCGCGGCGTGCGCCGCTACGGCTTCCACGGCCTGTCGTACGAGTACGTCGCGAGCGTGCTGCCGGGCATCGACGCCGAGGCCGCGCGCGGCCGCACCGTCGTCGCGCACCTGGGCAACGGGGCGTCGTTGTGCGCGATGCGCGGCGGCGCGAGCGTCGCGTCGACGATGGGCTTCACCGCCGTCGACGGCCTGATGATGGGCACGCGCACCGGCGCGCTCGACCCGGGCGTCGTGCTGTACCTGATGGACGAGCTCAAGATGGACCCGCGCGCCATCGAGAAGCTCCTCTACCAGCAGTCGGGGCTGCTCGGCGTGTCCGGCCTGTCGAGCGACATGCGCACGCTGCTCGCGAGCGACGAGCCGCGCGCGAAGTTCGCCGTCGAGCTCTTCTGCTACCGGATCGGGCGCGAGCTGGGCTCGATGGCGGCGGCGCTGGGCGGGCTCGACGCGCTGGTGTTCACCGGCGGCATCGGCGAGCACGCGGCGCCGATCCGCGCGCGGGTCGTCGAGGCGGCGCAGTGGCTCGGCCTCGCGTTCGACCCCGCCGCCAACGCCGCCGGCGGCCCGCGCATCTCGGGGCCGGGGCCCGCGCGCGCGTGGGTCGTGCCGACCAACGAGGAGCTGATGATCGCGCGCCACACGCAGGCGCTCCTGGACAAGGACTGATGCCATGGTGCAGGTTCCCACTCCCCCGCTGGCCGGCGCCAAGGCGCTCGTCGTCGGCGTCGCCAACGAGCACTCGATCGCGTACGGCTGCGCGGCGGCGCTCGCGAAGCTGGGCGCGCGGCTCGCGATCACGTACTTGAACGACAAGGCGAAGCCGCACGTCGAGCCGCTCGCGCGCGGCCTGGACGCCGACCTCTTCCTGCCGCTCGACGTCGCGAAGCCCGGCGAGCTGGAAGCCGTGTTCGCGCAGGTCGGGGACCGCTGGGGCCGGCTCGACGTCCTCGTCCACTCGATCGCGTTCGCGCCGAAGGAGGACCTGCAGGGCGGCCTGCTCGACTGCTCGGCGGCAGGGTTCGCGCAGGCGATGGACGTGTCGTGCCACTCGTTCGTGCGGATGGCGCGGCTCGCGGCACCGCTGATGACCGACGGCGGGTCGATGTTCGCGATGAGCTACCACGGCGCGAACAAGGTCGTCGCCAACTACAACGTGATGGGGCCGGTGAAGGCGGCGCTGGAGGCGTCGTGCCGGTACCTCGCGTACGAGCTCGGCGGCCGCGGAATCCGCGTGCACGCGATCTCGCCCGGGCCGCTCAAGACCCGCGCGGCGTCCGGCCTCAAGGACTTCGACCTCATGCTCAACGAGGCGTCGCGGCGCGCGCCGGGCCAGGAAGTCGTCGACATCGACGACGTCGGCTACACGGTCGCGTTCCTCGCCACGCCGTACGCCCGGCGCGTCACCGGCTCCACCGTCTACGTCGACGCCGGGCTTAACATCATGGGCTGACGGGGCGCCTTCGCCGCCCCGTTCGACGGAGGCGGCGATGGGCGAGACCCGGATCGAGAAGGACGCGCTGGGCGAGGTACCGGTGCCGGCGCGCCGGCTGTGGGGCGCACAGACGCAGCGGTCGATCGACAACTTCCCGATCGGTGTCGCGCGCTTCGCGTTCGGGCGGCCGGTCGTGCGCGCGTTCGGCCTGGTCAAGCAGGGGGCGGCGCGCGCCAACGCGGAGCTCGGCGTGCTGGCGGCGGACAAGGCCGGCCTGATCGCGCGCGCTGCGCAGGAGGTGATCGACGGCCGCTGGGACGGCGAGTTCCCGCTCGTCGCGTTCCAGACGGGCTCCGGCACGCAATCGAACATGAACGCCAACGAAGTCATCGCCAATCGCGCGATCCAGCTCGCAGGCGGGGTCGTCGGCAGCAAGGCGCCCGTGCATCCGAACGACGACGTCAACCGCAGCCAGTCGTCGAACGACGCGTTCCCGGCGGTGATGCACGTCGCGACCGTGGAGGAACTGGACCGCGCGCTGCTGCCGGCGGTCGCGGCGCTGCGCGCGACGCTCGACGCGAAGGCGCGTGCGTTCGCCGACGTCGTGATGCTCGGCCGCACGCACTTGCAGGACGCCACGCCGGTGACGCTGGGGCAGGTGCTCGGCGGCTGGGTCGCGCAGCTGGACGATGCCGCCGGCTACGTGCGCTCCGCCCGCGACGCGCTGTATCCGCTCGCGCTCGGGGGCACCGCCGTCGGCACGGGGTTGAACGCCCCGGCGCGCTTCGGCGAGGTCGCGGCGCGCGAGATCGCGCGCGCGACCGGCCAGCCGTTCGTGGCCGCCGCGAACAAGTTCGCGGCGCTCTCCGCGCACGACGCGATGGTCAACGCGAGCGCCGCGCTGCGCACGCTGGCGGGGGTCGCGATGAAGATCGCCAACGACGTGCGGCTGTACGCGAGCGGCCCGCGCGCGGGCTTCGGCGAGATCACGATCCCCGACAACGAGCCGGGCTCGTCGATCATGCCGGGCAAGATCAACCCCACGCAGGCGGAGGCGCTGACGATGGTCGCCGTGCAGGTGTTCGGCAACGACACCGCGGTCGCGTTCGCCGGCACGCAGGGCCACTTCCAGCTCAACGTCTACAAGCCGGTGATCCTGCACAACGTGCTGGAGTCCATCGAATTGCTCGCCGACGCGCTCGCGTCGTTCGATGCGCGCTGCGCGCGCGGCATCGAGCCCGACCGCGACCGCATCCGCGACCACGTGCAGCGCTCGCTGATGCTGGTGACCGCGCTCAACCCGCACATCGGCTACGAGAACGCGGCGAAGATCGCGCAGAAGGCGCACCGCGACGGCACGTCGCTGCGCGAGGCGGCGCTGGCGCTCGGTTTGGTCCGTGCGGAGGACTTCGACCGCTGGATCGACCCCGCGGCGATGACGCGGCCGGACGCGTAGCCCCGCGCCGTCCGTGCGCGCGCGTCAGAGCTCCATTGCCAGCAGCGCCGACGACAGCGACTTGCCGTGCGCGTCGAGCGCGAGCGACGTCGTGACGCCGCCGGCGAGCGCGTGCTCGCAGACGAACTGCAGCGCCCACAGCTGCGGCAGCTCGTAGCGGCGGATCGGGCCCTGCACGATCCCGGCGAGGTGGCGCGCGACGGCTTCGGCGGTGACGCGCTGCGCGAGCAGCGGATAGTCGTCCGCGCGGTACGCGATCAGCGACAGCGTCGAAGTGTCGCCCTTGTCGCCGGCGCGGCAGTGCGCGAGGTCAGCGAGCCTGCGCATGCGCGTTCCATTCGCGGATCGTCACGCGGCTTTCGACGCGCGCGCGGTCGAGCAGCACGGAGACGATGCCGATCTGCTCGTGCACGTACTTGCGCGCGCCGCCGCCGGCGGCGGGCCCGTTGGTGTACAGCGCCTCGACCTCGTCGCCGACCAGCGCCGCCGCGGCCGCCGAGGCGGCGCGCGCGGCCACGCGCAGCCGCCCCTCGCAGGGGTCGGCCGTCGCCGCGAACGCCCGGCCGTGCAGCGCCGTGCAGCCGACGAGGTCGACGCGCAGCGCGGGCAGGCGCGCGGCGAGGCGCTCGCGCACGACTTCCCCGGCGAGCTGCGCGCGTGCGAGCGCGTTGGGACCGGCGTACGCGATCTCGCCTTCGCCGACGTAACCGGCCAGGTAGCCGACGCTGACCTTGAGCCGGTCGGTCCGCGGCCGGCCGCGCGCGCCGCGCACGGCCACACGGTCGCGGCCGGTCTCGACGAGCGTGATCGCCGAGAAGTCCGCCGTGACGTCGGGCGTCAGGTAGGCGTGCGGGTCGGTGACTTCGTAGAGCAGCTGCTCGGTGGCCGTCGCGCGCGTAAGGCAGCCGCCGGTGCCGTCGACCTTGCCGAGCGTCGCGTGGCCGTCGGCATCGACGTCGGCGAACGGGAAGCCCAGCTGCGCGAGGCCGGGTACGTCCTTGCGCCCGGGATCGGCGTAGTAGCCGCCGGTGAGCTGGCCCGCGCATTCGAGCAGGTGGCCGACCGCGGTGCCCCGCGCCATCCGGTCGACGTCGTCCGCCGCCCAGCCGAACTCGTGCGCGAGCGGCGCGACGAACAGCGACGGGTCGGCGACGCGGCCGGTGACGACGACGTCGGCGCCGCTCGCGAGCGCGGGCAGCAGCGCGTCGGCGCCGAGGTACGCGTTCGCGGAGACGATCGGCGCGTAGCGCGCAAGCGGCACGCCGGTCTCCATCGTCGGCGCGTCGAGGTCGAGCGCGGCCAAGACGTCGTCGCCGGTGACCGCGGCGACCTTGACCGGGATGCGCAGGCGCGCCGCGATCGCGACGATCGCGTCCGCCGCGGCGAGGGGATTCGCCGCGCCGAAATTTCCGACGAGGCGGACGCGCCGGCGCGCGAGCACGGGCAGCAGCGACTCGATGCGCTGCGCGAGGCGCGCGTCGTAGCCGGCGGACGGGTCGCGCCGCCGGCGCAGCTGCGCGAGCGCGATCGTCCGCTCGGCGAGGCACTCGAGCACGAGGTAGTCGAGCCCGCCGTGCTCGGCGAGATGCACGGGAGCGTCGAGGCGGTCGCCGGCGAAGCCCGCGCCCCCACCCAGCCGCACCGAGTGCTTCATCGCGCGCTCCCGCTGCCGGCGTGCGGCCGCGTCACTCCGGCTCGATGCCGGCCTTCCTGATGACGGCTTTCCACTTGTCGGACTCGGCCTGCTGGAACTTCGCGAGCTCGGCCGGCGACGTGACGAACGGGTCGGTGCCCGTCGAGCCGTAGTACTGCTGCATCGCCGGGCCCTTCGTCGCCTCGACCAGCGCCGCGTTGAGCTTCGCGACGACGTCGGGCGGCGTGCCCGCCGGCACGTACGCGGCGAACCAGAAGCCCATGTCGTAGCCTTTGAGCGCGGCCTCGGCGATCGTCGGCACGTCGGGCGCCAGCGGCGAGCGCTTCTGCGTGCTGACGCCGAGCGCGCGCACCTTGCCGCCCTTCACCTGCGGCAGGCCCGTCGCCATGTCGGTGATCATCATGTCGATCTGCCCGCCCAGCAGGTCGTTGATCGCGAGCGGGTTGCTCTTGTACGGCACGTGCAGCAGCTCGACGCCCGCCATCTGCTGGAAGAGCTCGCCGGCGACCCGCGACGACGAGCTGCCGCTGCCGAAGCTCACCTTGCCCGGCTTCGCCTTCGCGAGCGCGATGAACTCGGCGACGGTCTTCGCGGGCGAGCTCGTGTTGACGATCATGATCTGGCCGCCCTTGCCGAGCCCGGTGACCGGCGCGAAGTCCTTGACCGGGTCGTACGGCAACTTCCTGAACAGATGCTCGTTGGCGGCGTGCGTCGTGTTGGTCGTCACGAACACCGTGTAGCCGTCCGGCG
>JAYRNW010000210.1:0-12775 GCA_041911995.1 Casimicrobiaceae bacterium
GCCGGTCGACCTCGACGCCGCCCGCGCGCGTGCGTGCGCCGACGTCGTGCAGAAGGCCGGCGTCGTGTGCATGATCGGCTTCCAGCGCCGCTTCGACCCGACGTTCGCGGCGCTGAAGGACCGCCTCGTCGCCGGCGAGGTCGGCGAGCCGGAGATGCTCGTCGTCACCAGCCGCGACCCGGGCGCGCCGCCGGTCGAGTACCTGAAGCGCTCGGGCGGCATCTTCCGCGACATGCTGATCCACGACTTCGACATCTTCCGCTGGATCCTCGACGACGACGCGGCTACCGTCTACGCGACGGGCAGCGTGCTGACCGATCCCGCCGTCGGCAGCGTCGGCGACGTCGACTCGACGGCGGTCGTCATCCGGACGAGGAAGGGCCGCCTCGCGCTCATCAACACGACGCGCCGCGCCGCGTACGGCTACGACCAGCGCTTCGAGGTGCTGGGTGCCAAGGGGATGCTGCAGGCGGGCAACCACCGGCCGACCGAGGTCGTCGCGGCGACGGCGGCGAGCGTGAGCCGCGACCTGCCCGAGCACTTCTTCCTCGAGCGCTACCGCGCCGCGTACGCGCTCGAGATGGCGCACTTCTTCGACGCGGTGGCCGGTGGCAAGCCGGTGCGCACGACGATCGCCGACGGTGTTGCGGCGCTGGAGCTGGCCGACGCCGCGACGACGTCTTGGCGCGAGAAGCGCATCGTTGCGCTCTGACGGGCGGACGGGATTGCCACCGAACCCTTCCCTCCAGTGTCATCCGGAGCGCAGCGAGGGATCTGCTGGCGCTGCGCGTCGACGTGATCGTCCCGAGGCCAACGCATGAGCACACCCGCCCCCGTCCGCATCGGCATCGTCGGCGTCGGCCGCATGGGCCGCCGCCACGCCGAGAACCTGGCCTTCCGCGTGCCGGGCGCCGAGCTCGTCGCCGCGTGCAGCCCCATCGGCGAGGAGCTCGACTGGGCGCGCGACGCGCTCGGCGTGCGCGGCCTGCACAAGGACTACGACGAGCTGCTGCGCGCCCCCGGCGTCGACGCCGTGTTCCTGGTCACGCCGAACTCGCTGCACCCGGCGCAGATCATCGCGGCGCTGCGCGCGGGCAAGCACGTGTTCTGCGAGAAGCCGCTGTCGCTGGTGCTCGACGAGTGCCTCGCCGTCGAGGCGGAGGCCGCGAAGCATCCGCAGCTCAAGGTGATGATCGGCTTCGTGCGCCGGTTCGACGCGAGCTACCAGGACGCGCAGAAGCAAATCGCGGCCGGCGCGATCGGCCGGCCCTTCCTCGTCCGCTCGGAGACGTGCGACCAGAACGACCCGACCGGGTTCTTCGTCCGCTTCGCGCCGACGTCGGGCGGCATCTTCGTCGACATGAGCGTGCACGACGTCGACCTCGCGCGCTGGCTGCTGGGCTCGCCGAAGCCGCTGCGCGTGTTCTCGGTGGGCGCGATCGCGATGCACGAGGGCCTCGCCGGCTGCGGCGACGTCGACAACGGTGTCGCGATCTGCGAGTTCGCCGACGGCCGGATGGCGTGCTTCTACGCGTCGCGGACGATGGCGCACGGGCACGAGACCGCCACCGAGATCGTCGGCACCGACGGACGGCTGGTCGTGGGCCGCGACGGGCGATTGAACCAGGTCGAGATCGCCGACGTCCACGGCATCCGCACGCTGACCACGCCCACGTTCTACGAGCGCTTCGCCGACGCGTTCCTGCGCGAGGAGATGCACTTCGTCGACTGCGTCCGCCACGACAAGGCGCCTGCGCTGACGCTGCACGACGCGACCGAGGCGACGCGCATCGGCCTCGCGCTGCGCACGTCGCTCGCCGAGCGGCGCGTGGTCGAGCTCTGATGGATCGCTACGACCTCGCCCGGGCGCTCGCGCGCGACGCGGGCAAGCTCGCGCACCGCGGGTTCGGGACGTCGGCGACGGCGATGAAGGGCCGCCACGACGTCGTCACCGAGATGGACCGCGAGGTCGAGCGCTTCATCCGCGCCGCGATCGCCGCCCGCTACCCGGGCGACGCGATCATCGGCGAGGAGGAAGGCGGCGGCGGCGGCGACCGGCTGTGGCTGATCGACCCGATCGACGGGACGGCCAACTACGCGCGCGGCGTTCCGCGGTACTGCGTTTCGATCGGCTACCTCGAGCGCGGCGTGCCGGTGATCGGCGCGATCTACGACCCGTCGCACGACTGGCTGTACGCGGCGGCGCGCGGCGAGGGCGCGTGGCGCGACGGCGCGCGTCTCGCGGTCAGCCCGTGCGCGGAGATGGACGAGGCGACCGTCGAGTGCGGGTGGTCGACGCGGCGCCCCGCCGCGGCGTACGTCGACCTGCTGTCGCGGGTCATGGAGGCGGGTGCCGCGATCCGCCGCGCGGGGTCGGGCGCGCTCGGCTTGGCCGACGTCGCGGCGGGCACCGTCGAGGCGTACGCGGAGCTGCACATCAACGCGTGGGACTGCGCGGCGGGCATCGTGCTCGTCCGCGAGGCGGGCGGCTTCACCAACGATTTCTTCGCCGGCGACGGCCTGCGCGCCGGCAATCCGCTGCTCGCGACCAACGCGGCGCTTTGCGCTAAGCTAGCCGCCGTCACGGGCATTCCCACAACAGGCTGAACCCGGGCTGAACTCAGGAGGAACCATGCGCATGCAATCGTGGCTTCGCGTCATCGTGCCGGCGTTGGCCCTCGCGGCGCCGCTGTCGGCGGCGGCCCAGGGCGAGCTCGTCGTCTACTGCACGGTGCAGGAGGAGTGGTGCCGGCCGATGGTCGCGGCGTTCGAGAAGGCGACCGGCATCAAGGTGCTGATGACGCGCAAGAGCTCCGGCGAGTTCTACGCGCAGATCAAGGCCGAGGCGGCCAACCCGCGCGGCGACGTCTGGTGGGGCGGCACCGGCGACCCGCACCTGCAGGCGGCGGAGGAGGGGCTGACCGAGCCGTACAAGTCGCCGAAGCTCGCCGACCTCAACGACTGGGCGGTGCGGCAGTGGGAGCAGTCGAAGGGCCGCACGGTCGGCGTCTACGCGGGCGCGCTCGGCTACAGCTACAACGACGACCAGCTGAAGAAGAAGAACATCCCGCCGCCCAAGTGCTGGTCCGACCTCACCAAGCCGGCGTTCAAGGACGAGATCCAGGTCGCGAACCCGAACTCGTCGGGCACGTCGTACACGATGCTCGCCACGCTCGTGCAGCTGATGGGCGAGGACAAGGCGTTCGACTACCTGAAGGCGCTGCACAGGAACATCAACCAGTACACGAAGTCGGGCGCGGCGCCGGCGCGCGCGGCGGCCACCGGCGAGAGCCTCGTCGGCATCACGTTCCAGCACGACGCCGTCGTGCAGAAGGTCGGCGGCGCGCCGGTCGTCATCGTGTCGCCCTGCGAAGGCACCGGCTACGAGATCGGCTCCATGAGCATCATCAAGGGCGCGAAGAACATGGAGAACGCGAAGAAGTGGTACGACTGGGCGCTCTCCCCCGAGGCGCAGAGCATCGGCCCGAACGCCAAGGTGAGCTATCAGGTTCCATCCAACAAGAATGCGGCGCCGCCGCCGGGATCGCCCAAGCTGTCGGACATCAAGCTCATCAACTACGACTTCGCGAAGTACGGCTCGTCGGCGGAGCGCACGCGCCTGCTGGCGAAGTGGGACAAGGAAGTCTCGACGCTGCCCAAGTAAGCGCACGTGGCCGCCACCGCGCTCGCGCCGGCCGTCTTCGTGCCGGCCGCGCGTGATCGCGCGACGATCGTCGTCGCCGCCGTGGCGGTGGCGGCGCTCGCGGCCGTGCCGTGGGCGCTGGGCGGCGGCCCCTCGGCGCTCGCCCGCGCGCTCGCCGGCGCGCTGGCGACGTGGCCGCTGCTGCTGGCGGCTGCGCTGTGCGTGGCCACCGCGTGGCGCGGCGCGGACCGCGCCACCGCGATCCTCGCCGGCGGCGCCGTGCTGTGGGCCTTCGCCGTCGCGTTCGCGGCCGGCAAGGACGGGCCGTCATTCGGGTTCGGCGCCGCCGTCGCGCTCACGGCGCTGACCGTCTGCTTCGCCCGCGCGATCGCGCGGCGCGGCGCGTTCGCCGGCGACCCGACGGTCGCGACGATCGTCGTCGTCATCGCCGCGCTGCTCGCGCTGTTCATCTTCTTCCCCGTCGCGAAGTCGCTGCTCGCCGCGCTGTTCGACAACCGCGGCGGGTTCGCGCCGGAGCTCGCCGTGCAGCGGCTGCTCACCGCCGACATCTGGGGCGTGGGCTGCCTCGCCGGCGGCACGCGCTGCGGCGTCGCGATCAACTCGGCGCTGCTCGCGACCATCGTGGGCGTGGGCGCGACGCTGCTGGGGCTCGTGTTCGCGCTGGTCGTCCAGCGCGGCGGCCGCCGCTACGCGGGCGTGCTGAAGCTGATGTCGATCCTCCCGATCGTGACGCCGCCGTTCGTGATCGCGCTGGCGCTGGTCGTGCTGTTCGGGCGCACCGGCATCGTCACCGGCTGGCTCGACAGCTGGTTCGGCATCGCGCGCTCGCGCTGGCTGTACGGGCTGCCGGGCGTCACGCTGGCGCAGCTGCTCACGTTCTCGCCGATCGCGTTCATGATCCTGTACGGCGCGCTGGGCGCGATCAGCCCGGCGCTGGAGGAGGCGGCGCAGACGCTGCGCGCGTCGCGCGGCCGCGTGTTCCGCACGGTGACGTGGCCGCTGCTGCGCCCGGCGCTCGCCAACGCCTTCCTGCTGTCGTTCGTCGAGAGCCTCGCCGACTTCGGCAACCCGATCGTGCTCGCCGGCAACTTCGAGGTGCTGTCGACGAAGATCTTCTTCGCCGTCGCCGGCGCGCAGCACGACCCGGGCCGCGCGGCGGCGCTGGCCGCGGTGCTGCTCGGGCTCACGCTGCTCGCGTTCTGGCTGCAGCAGCGGTGGGTCGGCAAGCTCTCGTACGTGACGGTCAGCGGCAAGGGCGACGGCGGGATGCCGGGCAGGCTGCCGCGGCCGCTGTGGTACGCGTGCTTCGCGACCGCCGCCGCGTGGATCGTCTTCACGCTGGTCTGCTACGCGATCATCCTCGTCGGCGGCTTCGTCAAGGACATCGGCCGCGGCGACCTGACGCTGACGCTGCACCACTTCGGGCAGGGCTTCGGCATGGACTTCCAGTCGAAGGGCACGATCTTCAGCGGCTCGGCGTGGGACAGCCTGTTCACGACGATCGAGGTCGCCGCCGTGTCGGCGCCGCTGACCGCCGCCGTCGGCCTGCTGGCGGCGTACGTGATCACGCGCCACCGCTTCGTCGGCCGCCGGGCGTTCGAGTTCCTGACGATGGTGAGCTTCGCGATCCCGGGCACGGTGATCGGCGTGTCGTACATCGTCGCGTTCAACGTCGCGCCGCTGGAGCTGACCGGCGGCATGGCGATCCTCGTGCTGTGCTTCGTGTTCCGCAACATGCCGGTGGGCGTGCGCGCCGGCGTGGCGGCGCTGGCGCAGATCGACAAGACGCTCGACGAGGCGTCATCCACGCTGCGCGCGTCGACGGTGCGCACGCTGACCGAGGTGATCGTGCCGCTGCTGCGGCCGGCGATCCTCGCCACGCTGGTGTTCAGCTTCACGCACGCGATGACGGCGGTGAGCGCCGTCATCTTCCTCGCCACCGCGAAGTACAACCTCGCGACCGTCTACATCATCGGGCGCGTCGAGGCCGGCGAATACCCGCTGGCCATCGCGTACTCGTCGGTGCTGATCTTCGTGATGATCGCCGTGCTGATCGCCGTGCAGCGGTTCGTCGGCGAGGCGCGGCTCGGCCGGCGCACGGCGCCGGCGTTCGCCGCCGGCAATTGACAACCACACCAGGGGAGACCCGCCGGATGCTCGGAACCGACTACCTGCTCGACGCGCTCGCCGCCGAAGGCGTCGATCACCTGTTCATGGTCCCCGGCGGCCTCGTCGACCCGTTCCTGCCGGCGCTCGGCCGCCAGACCGCGGTGCGGCCGATCGTCGCCGCGCAGGAGGGCGGCGCCGCGTACATGGCCGACGGCTACGCGCGCGCCAGCGGCCGGTTCGGCGCGGCGCTGTGCATCGGCGGACCGGGGCTCGGCAACATGGTGACGCCGGTGGCCGCGGCGACCGCCGACGGCTCGCCGCTGCTCGTGATCAGCGGCGAGGTGGCGACCGACGTCGAAGGTCTCGGCATGTTCCAGGACGCGAGCAGCCAGACGCTCGACGACGTCGCCGTCATGAAGCCGATCACGCGCTACTCGACGTCGGTCGACCACCCGCGCAACCTGAACCACCTGTTCCGGCGCGCGCTGCTCGAGTTGCGCTCGCCGCCGACGGCGCCCGTGCACGTGTCCGTCCCGCGCGACGTGCAGACTGCGCCGATCGACGTGCGGCACGCGCCGATCGACCCGGCGATCGTCCATCCGGCCACGCTCGCGACCGCCGCCGCCGAGGCGTCGCTGCGCGTGCTCGCGGGCGCCGCCGGCGCGCCGCCGCTGAAGATCGCCGTGCTCGCGGGGGCCGGCGTGGAGCACGGCGAAGGCGCGCAGGCGCTGCGGCAGTTCGCGGAGGCCTGGGACATCCCCGTCGCGACGACGCTGCGCGCGAAGGGCGTGTTTCCCGAGGACCATCCGCTCTCGCTCGGCGTCTTCGGCTACGCGGGCACGCACCACGCGCGCATCGCGCTCGCGGATGCGCCGCCCGACGTGCTGCTGGTGCTGGGGTCGGGCCTCAACGAGCGCGACTCGATGCACTACACGCTGGCTTTGGCACCGCAGCGCGGAATCGTCGTCAACGCGTCGACGCTGGCGATCGGGCAGAACACGACGGGCTGCGGCGTCGTCGCCGACTGCGGCGCGTACCTGCGCTGGCTCGCGGGCCAGCGCGCGCGGCTTGCCGCGCCGCTCGAAGCGACGCGCGCGCCGCGCAACGCGTGGCTCGCCGGCATCCGCGCGCAGCCGCGGCTGCAGGATCCGCAGAACCAGGCAAGCGCCGCGCAGCCGATCCACCCGGCGCGCGTCGTCGCCGACCTGCGCGCGGCGCTGCCGCGCGACGGCATCCTGCTCGTCGACTCGGGCGCGCACCGCGCGTTCGCCGGCCACTACTGGACCGCGTACGCGCCGCGCACGTACATCTCGGCGACCAACCTGGGCCCGATGGGCTGGGCGATCCCCGCCGCGATCGGCGTCGCCTGCGCGCAGCCGGCGCGCAAGGTCGCGGTGATCACGGGCGACGGCTGCATGCGCATGCACGGGCTCGAGGTCGCCACGGCGGCGCGCTACGGCGTGCCCGTCGTGTACGTCGTGATCGACAACGGCGCGCTCGGCAACGTGTGGCTGCGCGCGCACACGCAAGGCCCGGTGCCGGACGAGCTGACGACGCTCCCCGACGTCGACTGGGCCGGGTTCGCGCGGAGCTTAGGCTGCGACGGCGAGACCGTGCGCGACCCGGCCGGCCTCGCGCCGGCGTATGCGCGCGCGCTCGCGTCGGGGCGGCCGACGGTCATCGACGTGAAGGCCGACAAGCGATACGGGACGCCGGTCGCCGACTGGGCCGCGGCGTCGGCCGCGTGGTCGTACCACGAGTAGCGACGGAGCCGCGACGTGGCGAGCCTCCCGTTCGACCCGGCCACCCTCGCGCCGGCCGACCGCGCGCTGTACGACGCGATGGTCGCGCAGCGCGCCGCGCAGGGCGCGCCGTTCTCCGGCCCCTACCTCGCGCTCATGAATCATCCGCAGCTGTGCAAGCGGATCCAGGACCTCGGGTATTACCTCAAGTTCGACGGCCATCTCGCGCGCGACGTCTACCAGTTCGTCGTGCTTTGCGTTGCGCGGCAGACGGGCGCGCAGTTCGAGTGGGACGACCACGTCGCGCACGCGCGCGCGGCCGGCGTCCCGGACGCGGTGATCGACCGGCTGCGGCGCGACGGCCTCGCCGGCGCCGCGTTCCCGCCGCCGTACGCGCTCGCCGCGCAGGTGCTTGGCCACACGCTCGGCTGGACGAGCATCCCGGCAACCGCGCAAACGGCCGCCATCGCCGCGTACGGGATGGAGGGCTTCGTCGAGGTCGTCGTGCTGTCGGGCTTCTACCAGATGTTCTCCGCGATCAACCAGGGATTCGACGTCGCGCCGCCGGCGCATCCACGAGGCCCATCGACATGAACGCAACGGCAGGCGGCGTCGACTTCGACCGCGTCACCAAGCGCTACGGCAGCGTGACCGCCGTCGACGACGTCTCGTTCTCGGTGGCGCCGGGCGAGCTCGTGACGCTGCTCGGCCCCTCCGGCTGCGGCAAGACGACCACGCTGCGGATGGTGGCCGGGCTGGAGGCGGTCACGGACGGCCACGTGCGGATCGGCGGCGCCGACGTCACGCTGCGCGCCGCCAACGAGCGCGACGTCAGCATGGTGTTCCAGTCGTACGCGCTGTTCCCGCACATGACGGTGCTGGAGAACGTCTGCTACGGGCCGCTGTCGATGCGGATGGACAAGGCGAAGGCGCGCGACGTCGCGCACGCGAAGCTCGCGATGCTGGGGCTCTCGGGGCTGGAGGCGCGGCTGCCGTCCGAGCTTTCGGGCGGGCAGCAGCAGCGCGTGGCCGTCGCGCGCTCGCTCGTGCTCGAGCCCGCCGTGCTGCTGTTCGACGAGCCGCTGTCGAACCTCGACGCCAAGCTCCGCCGCCGCGTCCGGCAGGAGATCCGCGAGCTGCAGCAGCAGCTCGCGCTCACCGTGCTGTACGTCACGCACGACCAGGAGGAGGCGCTCGCGGTGTCCGACCACATCATCGTGATGGACGGCGGCCGCATCGCGCAGCAGGGGACGCCGCGCGAGCTCTACGAGGCGCCGGCGTCGCGCTTCCTCGCGGACTTCATCGGCGATGCGAACCTGGTCGATGGCGAGCTCGCAGGCGACGGGCCGCACGCGACGTTCGCCGCCGGCGGCGTGACCGCGCCGGTGCACGCCGACGGCGTGGGCGCCGGGCCGGTCACGCTCGCCGTGCGCCCGCAGCGGCTGCGGCTCGGCGACGCCGGGCAGGGCGTGCTGCCGGGCACGTGCCGGCGCGTCGCGTACCTCGGCAGCCGCGTGGAGTACGTCGTGGACACCGCGTGGGGCGAGCTCCTCGTGTTCGACCACGACGCGAAGGCCGCGCGCCGGCGCGACGAGCCGGTCGGCGTCGCGTTCGACCGCGACGCGGCGATCGTGCTGCCGAGGTGACGCGATGACCGAATCCGAGATCGTCGAGCGCTACGAGGCCGCGCGCTGGATCGCGCGCGAGGCGGGCCAGCTCGCGCTCCAGTACTTTCGCAACCGCGACCGCCTCGAGGTCGAGACGAAGGGCCCGACCGACTACGTGAGCGTGGCCGACCGCGACGTCGAGACGGTGATCCGGCGCGAGCTCGCGACGATGTTTCCCGACGACCGCTTCCTGGGCGAGGAGACCGCCGGCGCGTTCACCGGCGCGCTCGACCGCTGCTGGGTGGTCGACCCCATCGACGGCACGCACAACTTCCTGCGTGGCGTCCCGTACTGGAACGTGTCGATCGGCTTCGTCGCCGAGGGCGCGACGCAGGTCGGCGCCGTCTACGAGCCGCCGGCGGACGCGCTGTACTTCGGGCGGCGCGGCCACGGCGCGTGGTGCCAGGACGAACGCGGCGAGTCGCGGCTGCGCGCGGCGTCGACGACCACCCTTGCCGGCAGCTACGTCGTGCTCGGCCACCACGACCGCGCGTACGAGCCGCGCTACTTCGACATCCGGCGGCGGATGATGGAGCGGGGTGTCGCGATGCGCAACTTCGGCTCCGCCGCGCTGCAGCTCGCGCACGTCGCGTGCGGGCGGCTCGACGGCTTCGTGGAGCTGCAGCTCTCCGCGTGGGACGCCGTGGCCGGGCTGCTGCTGGTGACGGAGGCCGGCGGGTGGCACGCGCCGTTCGCGCCGCCGACGCCGACGTCCAAGGCGCTGTGCGTCGCCGCCGCGCCCGGGATCGGCCAGGAGCTCGCGGCGCTGGTCGCCGGGCTCTGACGCCGCCGGCCGCGCGGGCGAGGCATCGGCCTCGCCGGGCATTCCGTCGGGCCGAGGCCCGATCTACTGGAAGCTACCCGCGAACGCCGACGCGATCTCGCCGGGCTTCACGTATTTGCGCACGGCGGCGTTGACGTCCTGCGGCGTCAGCTTCCCGATCGCCGCGTCGATGGCGCCGGACGTCGCGAACGTGCGCCCGAGCCAGAGCTGGTTAGTGAGCGCCGCGGCGATCCGGCCGTCCTCGGTGCGCGACAGGATGCGCTCCTGCATCACGCCCTCCTTGCCGGTCTTCACCTCGGCGTCGCCGAAGCCACCCTTCGTCACCTGGTCGAACACCTCGGCGAAGCCCGCGCGCACCTTCGCGAGGTTCTGCGGCGCGAAGATCGCGTAGAGGCCGAGCGTGCTGTTGGCGTCGAGCTGGCGCATCCGCAGGAACGTGCCTGCTCCGTAGGACAGGCCTTCCTGCTGGCGCAGCTTCTCCCAGACGCGCGACGACGGCGAGTTGCCGAGCAGGAAGTTGCCGACCAGCAGCGCCGGGTAGTCGGCGTCGAGGTCGTTGATCGGCATCCGCTGCCGGCCGAGCAGGAACGCGTTGGCCTTGTCCGCGACGTCGAGGCGCAGCGCGGCCGGCTGATTCGGCAGGAACGGCTCGGGCACGCGCGCGTACGGCGACGGGCTCTTCCAGTTGCCGAAGAGCTCGGCCACGAGCGCGCGCACGGCGTCGGCATCGAAATCGCCGACGATCGCGAGCTCGGCATCGCTGGCGCCGTAGAACTGCGCGTGGAACCGCTTCACGTCGTCGAGCGTGACGGCGTTGTTGGCGGCGATGCTCTCGTCGACCGTCGGCATGTAGCGCGGGTCGCCGGCGGGGTACGGGTTGCCGTGGCGCCCGAGCGCGCGCTGCGCGACGTCCTGCGGCTCGGTGCGCTTGGCTTCGATCTCGGTCGCTTCCTGGCGTTTCAGCGTCTCGAACTCGCTCGCCGGGAACGACGGCTCGCGCAGCACCTCGGCGGTGAGCCGCAGCGTGTCGGCGAGCTGCGCACGGTAGGTCTGGCCCGACGCGGCGGCGCCGGTCTGCGTGCCGCCGATGCCGACCTTCGCGCGCAGGCGGTCGAACGCGTCCTCGATCTCCTGCCGCGACTTCTTCGCCGTGCCGCGCTTCAGCATCCCGCCGGCGAGCTCGCCGACGGCGGCCTTGCCGAACACCGACTTCTCGTCGCCGAAGCGCAAGGAGAGATTGAAGTTCACGGCCTCGCCGCGCGTCTTCTTCGGCAGCAGCGCGACCTTCATGCCGTTGGGCAGCGCGTAGCGCTGCGTCCTGGCGTCGAGGTTGGCGGGCGTCGGGTCGAACGACTCGCCGGCCGCGACCGCGGCGTCGCCCTTGTAGTCCCTGACCAGCGCCGCGACGTCGACGGTCGGCGGGACCGGCGCGCGGTCGGGCTTCGCGTCGGGCAGGAACTCGCCGATCGTCACGTTCGAGCGCTTGAGGTACGCGAGCGCGACGCGCTGCACATCGGCCGGCGTCACGCTGCGGTAGCGGTCGCGCTCGAGGAAGAACAGCCGCCAGTCGCCGAGCGCGATCGCCTCGGAGATGGCGACGCCGAACGCTTGCGGGTTGGCCATCGTCTGGTCGAAATTCTTGGCGGCCTTCTGGCGCACGCGCGCGACCTCCTCCTCGGTGACCGGGTTCTTCGCGAGGTCGGCGATCGTCGCCAGCATGGCGTCGCGCGCCGGTTCGACCGCCTCGCCGTCCGGGATCTGCGCGAACAGCGTCAGCGTGCCGGGGTCCACACCGCCGATGTTCCACGAATCGACGGCCGTCGCCTTCTTCGTCTCCACCAGCGCCTTGTAGAGGCGGCCGGACGGCGCCAGCGTCAGCACGTCGCCCAGCACGTCCACGGCGACCGCGTCGGGGTCGGCGCCGCGCACCGTGTGGAACATCATGCCGAGGAACTTCGAGTTGCCCACGCGGCGCAGCGTGGCCGTGCGCTCGCCGTCCTGCACCGGCTCCTCCGTGTAGATTCTCGGCAGCGCGCGGGCGGGCTTCGGGATCGCGCCGAAGTACTTCGCGATCAGCGCCAGCGTCGGCTCGGGCTCGAACTTGCCGGCGACGACCACCACGGCGTTGTCCGGCTGGTAGTACGTCCGGTAGAACGCCTGCAGCCGGTCGATGTCGACGTTCTCGATGTCCGAGCGCGCGCCGATCTGCAGCTTGCCGTAGTTGTGCCACATGTAGGCGGTCGCCAGCATCTTGCCGAACAGCACGAGCTGCGGATTGTTCTCGCCGTTCTCGAACTCGTTGCGGACGACGGTCATCTCGGTGTCGAGGTCGCTCTTGCGGATGAACGAGTTGACCATCCGGTCGGCCTCCATCGCGAGCGCCCAGTCGAGGTTGTCGTCGCTAGCCGTGAACGACTCGAAGTAGTTCGTGCGGTCCCAGCTCGTGCTGCCGTTGAAGTCCATGCCGCGGCGGCCGAGCTCGGTCATGATGTTGCCGCGCGACGGCGTGCCCTTGAACACCAGGTGCTCGAGCAGGTGCGCCATGCCCGTCTCGCCGTAGTTCTCCGCCGCGGAGCCGACGCGGTAGGTCACGTTGACCGTCGTCTTCGGCTTCGACGCGTCGGGGAACAGCAGGACGGTGAGGCCGTTGGCGAGCCGGTACTCGGTGATGCCTTCGACCGTCGGCCCCTGCGTGACGCCGGGCGGCAGCGCGGCGTGCGCGCCGGCGGCGACGAAAAGCGGGAGCAGGAATGCCGCGAGGCGGCGCAACCACGTCGTGCGAATGGGCATGGCGATCCGATGGACGAGA
>JAYRNW010000211.1:0-2124 GCA_041911995.1 Casimicrobiaceae bacterium
CTCGATCGAGATCGCGATCTGGGCGGCGGTCGGCGGCCGCGGCACGCTGGTGGGCCCGGTCATCGGTGCGGCCGTCGTCAACCTCGGCAAGAGCTGGTTCACGCAGGCGCTGCCCGAATACTGGCTGTTCGTGCTGGGCCTCATGTTCATCCTCGTCACGCTGTACCTGCCGCGCGGGATCGCGGGCCTGTGGACGCGGAGGCCGTCATGATGAACCTCGCCGTCTACGCGGAGCTGAAGGCGCGCGAGGGCCCGACGCCGAGCAAGGCCACCGGCATCAGCGACGGCCACGTGCTGGCGCCGGGGATCGACATCTCGCACGGCGGCATCCTCTACCTCGACTCGGTCTCCGTGAGCTTCGACGGCTTCCGCGCGCTCAACGACCTGTCGCTCGTCGTCGACGCCGGCGAGCTGCGCTGCGTGATCGGGCCGAACGGCGCTGGCAAGACGACGATGATGGACGTCATCACCGGCAAGACGCGGCCGGACAGCGGCACCGCGTTCTTCGGGCAGACGATCGACCTCACCAAGCTCTCCGAGCCGGAGATCGCCGGCATCGGCATCGGCCGCAAGTTCCAGAAGCCGACGGTGTTCACCGACCACACGGTGTTCGAGAACCTGGAGCTCGCGCGCAAGGCGGACAAGCGCGTGTGGCCGACGCTGGCCGCGAAGCTCGACTCGGTCGCGTACGACCGCATCCTCGCCATCCTCGAGACGATCAAGCTCGCGCCGGAGGCCGGGCGGCTCGCCGGCCTGCTGTCGCACGGCCAGAAGCAGTGGCTGGAGATCGGCATGCTGCTGATGCAGGAGCCGGAGCTGCTGCTGCTCGACGAGCCGGTCGCCGGCATGACCGACGACGAGACGATGCGCAGCGCCGAGCTCTTCGAGTCGCTGGCCGGCGACTACACGCTGGTGGTCGTCGAGCACGACATGGACTTCGTCGCGAAGATCGCCGACCGCGTCACGGTGCTGCACGAGGGCCGCGTGCTCGCCGAAGGCTCGATGCAGCAGGTCCAGCAGAACGAACAGGTGATCGAAGTCTTCCTCGGACGGTGACGCCGATGCTCGCGGTCGCGAACCTCAACCAGTACTACGGCGGCAGCCACATCCTGCGCGACGTGTCGTTCGACGTGCCGGCCGGCCGGTGCACGACGCTGCTCGGCCGCAACGGCGTCGGCAAGACGACGCTGCTGCGCTGCCTGATGGGCCTCATTTCGGCACGCTCGGGCGACATCCGGTTCTCCGGCGAGAACATCGCCGCGCTGCCGCCGTACGCGCGCGCGAGCCTGGGGCTGGGCTACGTGCCGCAGGGGCGCGACATCTTCCCGCGGCTCACCGTCCGCGAGAACCTGGAGATGGGGCTCGCCACGCAGAAGCGCGGCGCCGGCGTCCCGGCGTTCATCTTCGAGATGTTCCCGGTGCTGAAGGACATGCTCGGCCGCCGCGGCGGCGACCTCTCGGGCGGCCAGCAGCAGCAGCTCGCGATCGGGCGCGCGCTGACGCTGCGGCCGAAACTCCTCATCCTCGACGAGCCGACCGAGGGCATCCAGCCGTCGATCATCAAGGACATCGAGCGCGCGATCCGCAAGCTCACGGCGGGCGGCGAGATGGCGATCCTGCTGGTCGAGCAGTACTACGACTTCGCGAAGTCGCTCGCCGACCACTACGTCGTGATGTCGCGCGGCGAGGTCGTCGCGCAGGGCGTGGGCGCCGACATGGACGCGAACAACGTCCGCGCGCTGCTGGCCGTCTGATCCTCGGTCCGCACGCGCGGCGCCGGCGTGGCCGGCCGCCGCGCGGTTGTGCAAACGCCCGCGCGCCCGTACAGTGCGGGGATGTCCGCGCCCTCCCTGCTCCGGCGCCTGCAATCGTTGCGCGGACGCTACGGCGGCGACGCCGCCCATCGCAAGCTCGACGTCCTGGCGCGGATCGCCCGGCAGATGTTCGCCTCGCCGCGGACGCTCGCCGCGTACCACGAGTGCCTGTGCTGGCTGCGCGCGTACCCGGACGACGCGCGCGTGCTGCGCGCCGTCGAGCGGGCGCTGCGCGCCTTCCCGGAGCGGCGCGACGTCCGCCGCCACGCGGCGGCGCTCGCCAACACGGGGATCGCCGGCACGGCGATCC
>JAYRNW010000212.1:0-13740 GCA_041911995.1 Casimicrobiaceae bacterium
CCCATGGAACACCTCTCCCGCCGGCGCTTCCTCCAGATCTCCGCGGCCACGTTCGGCGCGGCCGCCGCCGCCACGCACTGGCCTCCCCTCCCCGGTGCCGCCGCGGCGGCGGCCGGCGACGCTGCGCCGGGCGGCGTCACGACCGTCCCGACGTTCTGCGAAATGTGCTTCTGGCGCTGCAGCGGCATCGCGCACGTCCGCGACGGCCGGCTCTGGAAGTTCGAAGGCAACCCGAAGGACCCGCAGAGCCGCGGCCGGCTGTGCACGCGCGGCACCGGCGCCGTCGGGGCCTACTACGATCCCGACCGGTTGCAGAAGCCGCTGATCCGCCGCGGCGCGCGCGGCAAGGAGGAGTGGGCCGCCGTCACGTGGGACGAAGCGTTCGCCTACATCGCGGACCGGATGGCGAAGATCAGGGCCGCGCACGGGCCCGAGGCGGTCGCGATGCTGAACCACGGCATCGGCCAGTTCTTCCTGCAGCACGTACTGAAATCGTGGGGGGCGATCAACTTCGCCGGCTCGTCGTTCGCGCAGTGCCGCGGCCCGCGCGACGTCGGCTTCGCGCTGACGTTCGGCAGCGGGCTGGGCTCGCCCGAGCCCACCGACATCGCGAACACCGACTGCCTCGCGCTGATCGGCGAGCACCTGGGCGAGAACATGCACAACACGCAGGTGCAGGAGTTCGCCCGCGCCGTCGAGCGCCGCATCCCGATCATCGTCGTCGACCCGCGGTTCTCGGTCGCCGCGAGCAAGGCCAAGTACTGGCTGCCGATCCGGCCGGGCACCGACCTGGCGCTGCTGCTCGCGTGGTGCCACGTGCTGGTGAGCGAAGGCCGCTACGACCGCGCGTTCGTCGAGCGCCACGGCCACGGCTTCGACAAGTTCGTCGCCGCGGTCAAGGACAACACACCCGAGTGGGCGGCGGAGCACACCGGCATCGACGCCGCGACGATTCGCGCGACCGCCCGCGAGCTCGGCAACGCCCGTCCGGCGAGCCTCGTCCACCCGGGCCGCCGCGTGACCTGGAACGGCGACGACACGCAGCGCAGCCGCGCGATCGCGCTCCTGTCCGCGCTGCTCGGCAACTGGGGCCGCAAGGGCGGGCTCTACTTCGCGGCCGGCATGAAGGTCGCGCCGTATCCGCTGCCCAAGCCGCCCAAGTCCGACAAGCCGCAGGCCGACAACCCGGACGGCGGGCGCTTCCCGTTCGCCGACGAGGGCATCACCAACGGCATCCGCGACGCGACGATTTCCGGCAAGCCGTATCCGATCAAGGGCTGGTTCGTATACTCGACCGACCTCCTGTACGCGCTGCCCGGCCCGCAGGAAACGCTGCAGGCGATCGACCAGCTCGACCTGCTCGTCGTCGTCGACACGATGCCCTCGGAGATCGCCGGCTACGCCGACGTCGTGCTGCCCGAAGTGACGTTCCTCGAGCGCCACGACCAGCTGCTGACCGGGGTCGGCCGCCAGGGATGGCTGGCGCTACGGCAGCCGGTGATGCCGGCGCCGCACGACCAGAAGCCCAACTGGTGGATTGCGAAGCAGCTCGCCGCGAAGCTCGGGATCCCCGAGTGCCTGCCGTTCCGGGACATCGAAGAGTACCTGCGCTTCCGCGTCGAGCATTCCGGCATCGACTGGGAGACGTTGAAGCGCGAGGGCGTGGTCATGGGGCCGCCGAAGCCCATCTACGTCGAGGACGGCGCCGAGCTCGCGTTCGACACGCCGTCGAAAAAGGTCGAGTTCTGGTCGGACCAGCTCGCGGCGAAGGGCTTCGACCCGGTGCCGCGGTACACGCCGCGCGCGAAGCCGCCCGAAGGGTTCTTCCCCCTCGTCACCGGGCGCGCGCCGATGCACACGTTCAGCCGCACGCAGAACAACCCGCTGCTGTTCGGCCTCATGAAGGAAAACGAAGTGTGGGTGAACGCGGCGACCGCCGCGAAGGCCGGCCTCGCGAACGGCCAGTACGTGAAGCTGAAGAACCAGGACGGCGTGGTCAGCAACCGCATCCGGGTCAAGGCCACGCAGCGGATCCGTCCCGACACGCTCTACATGGTCTACGGCTTCGGCCACACGCGAAAGGCGATGACCAACGCGCACCTGCGCGGCGCCAGCGCGACGCAGCTCGCCACGCGCTACGTCGTCGATCCGCTGATGGGCGGCACCAGCCTCCACGGCAACTTCGTGACCATCGTGCGGGAGAGCTGACATGAGCCGCTTCGGAATGGTCATCGACACCCGCAAGTGCGTCGGCTGCATGGACTGTGTCGTCGCCTGCCAGACGGAGAACGACGTTCCGGCCGGCTACTGCCGCGACTGGATCACGACCGAAGTGCACGGCGAGTTCCCGGCGCTGACGATGGAGATCCGCTCGGAGCGCTGCAACCACTGCGACAACCCGCCGTGCGTCGCGTGCTGCCCGACCGGCGCGTCGCACGTGGCCGACCCCGGCCGCGTCGTGCTGGTCACGCCGGAGAAGTGCATCGGCTGCAAGGCGTGCGTCTCGGCCTGCCCGTACGACGCGCGCTTCGTGCACCCGAAGGGCTACGTCGACAAGTGCACGTTCTGCCACCACCGGACGAAAGACGGCAAGGATCCGGCGTGCGTGTCGGTGTGCCCGACGCACTGCATGGCGTTCGGCGACCTCGACGACCCGGCGAGCACGGTCAGCACGCTGCTGCGCACGCGGCGCCACCACGCGCTGCTGCCGGAAGCCGGGACCGGGCCGCGGATCTACTACCTGACGTAAGGCGACGACCATGCTCGAAACCACGATCACCCGCGCCAACCCGCTGGTCGACCCGTCGCTCCACGTCTGGAGCTGGGAGATCCCGGTGTATTTGTTCGCCGGCGGCGTCGTCGCCGGCATGATGATCTTAGGCGGCCTCGCGATGCTGCGGATCGCCCGCGGCGACGACCCGAAGACGTTCTTCTCGCTGCACACGCCGCTCTTCGCGTTCGTGCTGATCAACGTCGGCATGGGCGCGCTCTTCCTCGACCTCGCGCACAAGCTCTACGTCTGGCGCGTCTACGTCACGTTCCAGCCCGGCTCGCCGATGTCGTGGGGCTCGTGGGTGCTGCTCGTCGTGTACGCCGCGCTGCTCGCCTCGGCGCTCGTGCGCCTGCCGCAGGCGTGGCCGTGGCTCGGCCGCCGCGTGCCCGCGCTGCAGTCGCTGTCCGACGCGATCGCGGGAAGCCCGGCACGCATGCGCGCCGTCGGCTGGGCGAACGTCGTGCTCGGCGTGGCGCTCGGCATCTACACCGGCATCCTGCTCAACACGATGGTCGCGCGCCCGCTGTGGAACACCGGGCTGCTGGGCCCGCTGTTCCTGGTGTCGGGCCTGTCCGCCGGCGCCGCCGCGATGCACGTCGCGAGCGTGTTCCTGCCGCGCCGCCCCGCGCCGGAAGGCATGGTCGGCGGCGCGATCTCGGCGATGGTGCAGCAGCTCGGTGCGGAGCCGCCGGAGCGGCACACGGTCGACGCGCTGATCCGCGCCGACGTCGCGTTCCTCGCGGTCGAGCTCGTGCTGCTGTTCCTGCTGGTCGCCAACCTGCAGACGTCGACCGCGTCGCACGCGGCGGCCGCGGCGCTGCTCGTCGGCGGCCCGTGGGCCTGGGCGTTCTGGGGCGTGGTCGTCGCGCTCGGCATCCTCGTTCCGCTCGCGCTGCAGTGGCTGGAGCTCGGCCGCCGCATTCCGCACACCGTACTGCCCGCGCTGCTCGTGCTCGTCGGCGGCTTCGCGCTGCGCTGGGTCATGGTCAACGCCGGCCAGGCGAGCCACATCGTGCACGCCGCCGGTTTGTAAGCGAGGGCGCACGACGCCCGAAGGAGAAGCAACATGAGAGCCAAACCCGTCGTCATCGGCATCGCGCTCGCGTTCGCGGCCGGCACCGCCGCCGCGCAGGCGCCGGCGCCTGCCGCCAAGCCGGTGATCCCGCAGGTCTGCCTGTCCTGCCACAAGGCCCAGCCCAACGCCGTGCAGGGCATCTTCGAGAACGTCGCGTTCAAGAGCCAGGCGATCCAGCTCAAGATCGACGCGTACACGGAGATCGTCCGCTTCGATCCCAGGACGATCAAGGTCGTCGACGGCGGCGTCGTCAAGCCGGCCGACGCGTTGCGCGACGTCGCGAAGAACCGCGAGGCGCGCATCGACTACGTCGAGAAGGACGGCGCGAAGCTCGCGACGCAGATCTCGTTCAAGGGCCCGATCAAGATCGCGCCCGAGAAGCTCGCGAACTACGACGAGGTCGCCGCGCTGGTCGCGCAGGGGCCGGAGCAGGGCGGCTACACGCTGGTCGACTCGCGTCCGCTGCCGCGCGTGCAGGAAGGCACGATCCCGACGGCGATCAACCTGCCGTATCCGGCGTGGGACAAGGTCGTCGACCGGCTGCCGGCCGACAAGGGCCGCCGGATCATCTTCTTCTGCCAGGGCGTCACCTGCATGATGAGCCCGAACTCGCTGCTCAAGGCCGAAGCGCTCGGCTACACGAACGCCAAGGTCTACCGCGAGGGCTATCCGGAGTGGGCCGAGCGCAACGTCGGCGTGATCGCCGCGCCGCATTACAAGGAGGCGTTCGTCGACAAGCAGATCCCCGCCGTGCTGGTCGACGCCCGACCGGCGGCGCTCGCCGCGGAAGGCGCGATTCCGGGCGCGGTGTCGATCCCGCCGTCGCAGGTGCACGCGGCGGTCGCCGGCTTCCCGGCGGCGAAGCTGAAGGCGCCGATCGTCGTCTACGACGGCGACAACGGCAGCTCGGCGAAGGTCGTCGCGCAGGTGATCAAGGCGTCCGGCCAGCCGAACGTGACGGTGCTGGGCGGCGGCTTCGACGCGTGGAAGGCGGCGAAGGCGCCGGTCGCGACCGGCGCGCTCGCCACCAAGGTCGCCTACGTGCCGAAGCCGCGCGCGGGCTCGATCGCCAACGACGAGTTCGTGAAGCTCGCCTCCGCGATCCCGGCGGACGTCGTGATTCTCGACGTGCGCAACCAGGACGAGGCCAACGCCGGCATGATCAAGGGCGCGCTGCTCATCCCCGACGAGGAGCTGCTCGCCCGGATCGCCGAGGTGCCGAAGGACAAGCGGATCGTCACGCACTGCTCGACCGGCATCCGCGCCGAGATGGCCTACCACAAGCTGAAGCAGGCGGGCTACGCGAACGTCGCCTTCCTCTACGCGCAGCTCGACGTCGACAAGAGCGGCAAGTTCAAGGTCACGGCGAATTGAGTCGTCGCTGACCGCGTCCGACGTCTGGACGACGGGGCCCGGCGCGCGAGCGGCGGGCCCCTTCGTTTGGGCGGCGCCGTGCGTGCCGGCGTTGCGCGCCGCACCCGTTTCGCCCGACAATTCGGCACCTTCGCCCGCAGCCCGCCTCCCCCGCCGATGACCCATACGACCCTTACCATGGCCGCCAGCGCCATCCTGTTCTTCGCGATGCTGGTGCTGCTCGAGCTCGGCCGGCGCGTCGGCGCGCGGCGCCTCGCCGCGGACCCGGACCACGGGCAGGACGGCAACGGCGCCATCGAGGGTGCCGTGTATGCACTGCTGGGGCTGCTGATCGCGTTCACGTTCTCCGGCGCGGCCACGCGGTTCGACGACCGCCGCCACCTGATCGTGCAGGAATCCAACGACATCGGGACCGCGTGGCTGCGCATCGACCTCCTGCCGGCGCATGCGCAACCGGCGATGCGCGACCTCTTCCGGCGCTACCTCGACGCGCGCCTCGACGTCTATCGCGACGTGGAGAACCAGGAAGACACGCAGGCGGCGCTCGCACGGGCGAACACGCTGCAGGGCGAGATCTGGGCGCATGCGGTGGCGGGAAGCCGCGCCGAAGGCGCCATGCCGGCCACGCCGATGCTGCTCCTGCCGGCGCTGAACCAGATGTTCGACACCGCGTCGTCGCGCGTGCTCGCGGCGAAGCTGCATCCGCCGACGATCATCTTCGCGCTGCTGTTCCTGCTGGCGCTCGCGTCGGCGCTGTTCGCCGGCTACGGCATGGCCGGGGCGAAGACGCGCAACTGGGTCCACATGATCGGGTTCGCCGCCGTGATGGCCGGCGCGTTCAACGTGATCGTCGACCTCGAGTACCCGCGGCTGGGCCTCATCCGCGTGGACACCTTCGACCAGGCGCTCGTCGACCTGCGCAAGGGCATGAATTGACGCGGCCGCAGCGCCGCGCTGGCCGCCGGGCGTGCGATTTGGCAGAATCGGACGGTTCCCGCTCCCTCGAATGCACCAATGACGACCGGCGACCCCGGACGGCTGGACCGCATCGTGGCCGACGCGCGCCGCGCCGCGGAGGACCGGCAGCGCGGCTACCGCGAGCAGGCGCTGAAGCTCTTCCCGTGGGTGTGCGGGCGCTGCGCGCGCACGTTCACGCGCGCCAACGTGCGCGAGCTGACCGTCCACCACAAGGACCACGACCACGACCGCAACCCGCCGGACGGCAGCAACTGGGAGCTGCTCTGCCTGTACTGCCACGACAACGAGCACCAGCGGCAGCTCGAGGCGCGCGGTGGGGGCACGGGCCCCGGCGACGGCACCCGCCCGGCGACGCACGCGCCGTTCGCGAACCTGAAGGCGCTGCTCGCAGGCAGGCGCAAGCCCGAATAGCGCGCGCCTGGCGCGCGCGACCGCGATGACCCCCGCCCAGAAAGCCCGCGTCCTGTCCGAGGCGCTGCCGTACATCCGCGCGTTCCGCGGCAAGCCGCTCGTGATCCGCTTCGGCGGCCAGGCGATGGCCGACCCCGCGCTCATGGCCGGGTTCGCGCGTGACGTCGCGCTGCTGCGCCTCGTCGGCATGAAGCCGATCGTCGTGCACGGCGGCGGCTGGCGCATCGACGCGCTGTTGAAGCAGGTCGGGATCGACCCGCAGCGCCACCGCGGCCTGCGGATCACCGACGAGCGCACGCTGACGCTGGTCGAGATGGCGTTGGCCGAGATCAACCAGGAGCTGACCTCGCTCGTCAACCGGCACGGCGGCCGCGCCGTCGGCATCGACGGGCAGGACGGCCGCTTCATCCACGCGCGGCCGATCGCGGCGCCGGCCGGCGAGCCGGGCGCGCCCGACCTGGGCTTCGTCGGCGAGGTGGACGGCATCGACACCGGCCGGGTCGACCTGCTGCTCGCGCGCCAGTTCGTGCCGGTCGTGATGCCGATCGGCGTCGCCGACGACGGCACCGCGTACCACATCAACTCCGACCTCCTCGCCGGGCGCCTCGCGCGCGCGCTGCACGCCGAGAAGCTCGTGCTGATGACCAACGTCGAGGGCGTGCGCGGCCGCGACGGCAAGCTCGTCTACATCCTGCCCGCGGCCGAGGCCGAGGCGCTGCTGCGCGACGGGATCGTCCAGGGCGGCATGGTGCCGCGGGTGATCGCGGCGCTCAACGCGGTGCGCGAGGGCGTGCGCTCCGTGCACATCATCGACGGCGGCGTGCCGAGCGCGCTGCTGCTCGAGGTGCTCACGGCCGAGGGCGTGGGCACCGCGTTGCGCTCCGACGCCGGCCCGCGCTTCTTCGAGGACAGCCGCGCCTACCTGCTCGCGAAGTGATCCCCGGCGGGACGGCCCGCGCCGCGCCCCGCTCTCCCCCCGCGCGGCCGGATTCGGTATCCTAGCGCCGCGCCGCCGGCACCCGCCCCTCCTCCCGAAAGAACCCCGATGGCCCTGGTACAACTGGACGAGCAGCAGGTCCGCACGTGGTCGCGCGCGCAGAAGGACCGGTGGTGGCTCGACCACGTGTTCCGCGGCGACATGCCGCAGCTCACGATCCGCTCGGCGATCACCGGCTTCCTGCTGGGCGGCGTGCTCGCCGCGACCGCGCTCTACATCGCCGCCAAGACCGGCATCAGCATCGGCGTCGGGCTGACGTCGGTCATCCTCTCGTTCGCGCTGTACCGGGTCCTGCACGGCGCCGGGCTCGCGGCCGACTTCACGATCCTCGAGAACAACTGCACGCAGTCGATCGCGACCGCGGCCGGCTACATGGTGTCGCCGCTGATCGCCGCGCTCGCCGCGTACATGCTGGTCACCGGGCAGATCATCCCGTGGTGGCACATGGTCGTCTGGATGTGCGCGTGCTCGATCGTCGGCGTGCTGCTCGCGTTCCCGATGAAGCGCCGGTTCATCAACGACGAGCAGCTGCCGTTCCCGGAGGGGCGCGCGAGCGGCGTCGTGCTCGACGCGCTCTACCACGGCGCGGCGGGCGCCGGCATGTTCAAGGCGCGGCTGCTCGCGTACACGGCGCTCGTCGCGGGCGCGTACCAGGCGCTCGTCAGCGACGGCTGGATGAGGCTGCTGCAGTTCAAGGTCCTGCGGATGGACCAGTGGGCCGGCATGAAGGAGCCGTGGACGTTCCACGAGCGGCTCGACATGTACTACTACGCGGCGATCGGCAAGGCGAGCCAGTACGTCCCGACGATCCTCGGCACCGACATCCGGCAGCTCGGGCTGCGCCTCACGCTCGACGTCGCGATGCTCGGCGTCGGCGGCCTCATGGGCATCGCCGTGGCGACGAGCTGCCTGCTGGGCGCGTTCGTCAACTTCGTGATCCTGGCGCCGATCATGATCCAGGCCGGCGACATCGTCGCGCGCGTCGGCCCCACCGGCGCGGTCGTGCCGATCAACCGCGCCGAGATCGTCAACCAGTGGTCGCTCTGGTGGGGCGTGACGATGATGGTCGTCGGCTCGCTCGTCAGCCTGCTCGGCCGCCCCGAGATCTTCCGCGGCCTCTTCCGCCGCTCGCAGAAGGGCGGCGGCTCCGACGTGCTGCGGCACATCGAGCTGCCGCTGTGGATGTCGGCCGTGGGCGTGCCGCTGTTCAGCGCGCTGGGCGCGTGGGCGACGCACGCGTTCTTCGGCGTGCCGTGGCTGCTCGCGTTCGTCTCGCTGCCGCTCATCTTCGTGCTCACGGTGATCTGCACGAACTCGATGGCGCTGACGTCGTGGACGCCGACCGGCGCGCTGTCGAAGATCACGCAGTTCTCGATCGGCGCGCTCGACCGCAGCAACCCGGCGAGCAACCTGATCCCGGCCGGCATGACCGCGGAGATCGCGAGCAACGCGGCGAACCTGCTGTCCGACATCAAGCCGGGCTACATGCTGGGCGGCAAGCCGCGCCACCAGGCGATCGGGCACGTGATCGGGATCTTCTCGGGGGCCATCTTCTGCGTGCCGCTGTTCTTCCTGCTGTTCCTGCCGGCCGACGCGAACGGCGTCCGGTCGGTGTCGACGATGGTGTCCGACAACTTCGCGTTCCCGGCCGCGCTGCAGTGGAAGGGCGTGGCCGAGCTGATCGCGAAGGGCGTCAGCGCGCTGCCGTACTCCGCCGTCGTGTCGATGATCGTCGCGGCGATCTGCGCGCTCGCGATCGAGGTCGCGCGCATCGTGACCAGGAATCGCTTCCCGCTGTCGGCGGTGTCGATCGGGCTGGGTGTCGTGCTGCCGCCCGAGTCGACGTTCGCGATGTGGGTCGGCGCGCTGGTCTTCTGGGTGATGGGACGCCGGTACAAGGCCGCGGGCACGGCGGGCCACCGGTTCTGGGTCGAGGGCCTCGAGCCCATCTGCGCCGGCCTCATCTCCGGCGCGGCGCTGATGGGCATCGGCAACGCGATCGTCAACGTGCTGCTCTAGCCTACGGCTTCGGCCGCGTCGCCTCCGCCCGCAGGCTCTTCGCCTGGCGCAGCGCCAGCGGAACGATCGCGTCGAACGCGGCCGCATAGAGCGGCTTGTCCGCGTCCGCATACCCCACGGCATCGACGGCAAGCGTGTTGCCGTCGCCAAGGTAGACGTCGAACACGACCGGCTTCACGTCCTTGGGCCACGCGAAGTAGGCCGGGCCCCAGCGCGTCATCACCTGGATGTCGCGCCGGTTCCTGCCGGTACGTGCGTTGATTTCCTGGATGCCGGCCGCCGTCAGTTCGGGGAGCCGCGGCGCGAGCAACGGTGCCAATGCCGCCTGCACCGGGCCGGCGCTCGCCGTCGCCGGTGCCGGCGTCGACTGCTGCGCGCCCACCGGCATCGCGAACACCGCCGAGAGCGCTGCGACCATCAGTGCTGCCCTGTTCATTGTGCGCTCCTTGGAAAGCCGCATCGGACCTTCGCGCCCTCGCAGCAGTCTTGATGCAACGTGCGGCACGCTTGCCGCGCCGTACCTGGTCGCGCCGCATGCGACGCCGGCGCTTCCCGAGCCTACACCGCGAAGCCGCATGGGCGGCTGCCCCGCGCCAAGCCGGCGTTCCCGTCGCGCCCACGGCGCGGCGGGAGGCGTCGAAACCGCGACGATCGACGCACGGCAATCTGGCGCCGACCCCCGAGCGTCATCCGGCGACGAAAAAGGGAGGCCCGCGGGCCTCCCCTTCGTCGGTCGCGCGCGGCGGTGCCGCGCGGTCGCCCGGCACGGTCAGCAGCCGCCCTTCTTCTCCTTCTTGGGCGCGGCCGGCGCGGCCGCGGCGGCGCCGGCGGCGGGCTTCGCGGCGGCCTTCGCCGCATCGACCGCCTTCTGCTTCTCGGCGTCGGTCATCTTCGCCCACGCCTCGGCGGTGACGTTGGCGGGCTTCTCGAGCTTGGCGGCGGCCGCCTTGTCGGTGGCGGGCTTGGCGGCCGGCGCGTCCGCGGCGAGCGCGGTTCCGGCAACGGCGAACGTGGAGGCGACGAGCACGGCGAGCAGCTTGTTCATGGGTGAATCTCCGCGAATGGATGAAGGACGAAGCGCGATCGAAGCGTTGGCGGCCGCGGCGTCGACGACGCCGGCCGCGACACGATGCGGGGCGCGATTCTACCGCAAGCGCCGGCCGCCGGGGGGCGTCCGCCTCCGGCGGCGCGTCGCCGGCTCCGGGGAGGAGCGGATCAGCCGGCGCGGGGCCGCAGCCCGGCGAACGCGGTTTCGAGCCGGCCCATGCCCCACGCGGCGAACGCGAGGAACGCGACGAACCCCACCGCCCACCAGCCGGCGCCGATGCCGGTCAGCGTGGGCAGCGTCATCGCGCCCTGCGCGGTGTCCTTGATCCACGTGTCGAGGCCGGGCGTCAGCTCGGCGTACCCGTACACGCCGGCGAGCATGCCGAGCGCGAACGCGTAGCCGTCCTTCTTGCCGGTCGCCATCGCCGCCACCGACGTGCCGGGGCAGTAGCCGCCGACGATGAAGCCGGCGCCGAACAGCAGGCCGCCCACCGCCTGCGCGGCGAGGTTGGTGGGCTCGACGTACAGCTCGGCGACGTCGAGCAGGCCCGCCGCCGACAGCGCGACGATGCCGACCATCGCGGTGACGATCGCCGAGAACATCACCTTCACGACCGCCATGTCGTACAGGTAGAACACGGCCGTCAGCTTGCGCGCGCTGCCGAAGCCCGCGCGCTCGAGGCAGAACCCGAAGCCGAAGCCGAGTGCGACGGCGATCGCCAGGCTCTGGACGGTGGAGAATTCCTGGAACGCACTGAGCGGGAACATCACAGCCACTCCTTCCGCACGAAGTACGCGAGCGCGTAGGCCGCCGCGAAGACGGCGAGCATGAACACCAGGCTGCCGACGTTGAAGATCGCGCCACCGGTGAGCGCCTGCCCGCTGGTGCAGCCCTTCGCGATCTTGGCGCCGTACGCGGCGACGAAGCCGCCGGCGAACGCGAGCGCCAGCCGCTGCCCGTCGGTCACGCGCGGGCCGCGCTCGACGCCGGCCCGCACGCGGCGGCCGGCGACGCCGGACACGAACGCGCCGGCGAAGGCCCCGAGCAGCAGGAACAGCGTCCAGGAGGCGAGCGGCGCGCCGTCGTTCCAGTAGCGGGCGTGCGCGACGTTGGTCGCGGCGTGCTCCGGCGAGAAGAGGCCGGCGATCCACGCGGCCACCGCGCCGAACGCGCCGGTCGCGCCCAGGCCGCGGCCGGCGATCGCGTAGGTGGCGAGCAGCACGAGCCCGAGCAGGACGCCGGCGACGTAGGGATTCCAGTAGGGACGCGGCGCCGTGCGTTCGGACCCGAACGTCGACGGGCGGGATGCGGCAAGACTGTGCGCCATGGCGGGACCTCCGTTGCAGGGCGGGCCTCACGGGCGCCCGCCTTTCGTCGCGTGGCGATGCTACACTATCGCCATATAGTTAAATAATATCCGAGTCGCACGATGGGCGCACCCCCATTCGCGGCGACGTTGACCGAGGTCAAGCCGCGGCGGGCGTGGCCGGCGCCTGCTGCAGCAGCGCCTGCGCGTGCTCGAGGATGAAGTAGCGGAACGCCTCGGCGGCGGGCGACATGACCTTCGCGCGCATGTTGACGACGTGCCAGCGGCGCACGATCGGCAGGCCGTCGACGTCGAGCACCTTGAGGACGCCGGCCGCGAGCTCCAGAGCCATCGTGTGGATCGACAGGAACGAGACGCCCATGTCGGCCATCACCGCCTGCTTGATCGTCTCGTTGCTCGGCATCTCGACCATGGACGCCGGATGGATGCGCCGCTCCTTGAGGAACACCTCCATCGACGCCCGCGTGCCCGAGCCCTGCTCGCGCACGAGGAACACCTCGTCGGACAGGAACGCCGTGGGCACGTGCGACAGGCGCGCGAGGCGATGCTGCGGCGAGGCGATCATCACCAGGGGGTTCGTCGCGAACGGCTCCGCGCGGGTGTCGAGCTCGCGCGGCGGCGTGCCCATGATCGCGAGGTCGACTTCGTTGTCCTGCAGCTGCGCGACGAGCGCCTGGCGGTTGCCGACCTCGAGCCGCAGCTCGACGGCCGGATGCTCGCGCCGGAACGCGGCCAGCAGCCGCGGCACGAAGTACTTGCCGGTGCTGACGATGCCGATCGTGAGCCGGCCGCTCTCGACGCCCTTCATCCGCGCCATCGTGTCCGCGGCGTCCTTGAGGGTGGCCAGCATCCGGCGCGCGTGCACGAGGAAGTACTCGCCGGGCGTGGTCAGCGCGATCCTGCGGCCGCTGCGATCGAAGAGCGGAAGGCCGACCGCGCCCTCGAGCTCCTTCACCTGCATCGACACCGCCGGCTGCGTCAGGTGCAGCTCCTCCGCGGCGCGGGCGAAGCTCAGGTGGCGCGCGACGGACACGAACACCTGGAGCTGGCGAATCGTGACGTTCTTCATTACATAAGCAATTACTTATGTGAAAACTAATTATTTCTGACTTTACCTGATATCTCAACCTCCGTAAAGTCGCCCCACACCCCACCCGGACGAGGAGTTCCGCGATGAATGCCCCCAACGAAGGCGCGCTGATGGATGCGAAGAAGCGCTATTCCGCCGGCGTGCTCAAGTACAGGCAGATGGGCTACTGGCAGCCGGACTACGAGCCGAAGGACACCGACGTCGTCTGCCTCTTCCGCATCACGCCGCAGGACGGCGTGGACGCCGAGGAAGCGGCGGCCGCGGTGGCCGGCGAGTCGTCGACGGCGACGTGGACCGTCGTCTGGACGGATCTCCTGACCGCGTGCGACAGCTACCGTGCCAAGGCCTACCGCGTCGACCCGGTCCCCAACACCGGCCCCGCGTCGGGCACGCCGCAGCAGTATTTCGCGTACGTCGCGTACGACCTGATCCTGTTCGAGGAAGGCTCGATCGCCAACCTCACGGCCTCGCTGATCGGCAACGTCTTCAGCTTCAAGCCGCTGAAGGCCGCGCGGCTCGAGGACATCCGCATCCCCGTCGCGTACGTGACGACGTTCACGGGCCCGCCGACCGGCATCGTGGTCGAGCGCGAGCGCCTCGACAAGTACGGCCGCCCGCTGCTCGGCGCGACGATGAAGCCGAAGCTCG
>JAYRNW010000213.1:0-4102 GCA_041911995.1 Casimicrobiaceae bacterium
GGCGGAGCGCGCGTTCTCGCGCGCGCTCGGCGGCAGCTGCCACACGCCGCTCGCCGGCTACGCCGAGTGGGAGGAAGGCGCGCTGTGGCTGCGCGGCCTGCTCGCGAGCCGCGACGGCGGCGACGTGCTGCGCGGCGAGATCGACGCCGACGTCGCCGACGCCGAAGGCGCCGAGGCGCTCGGCAGCGCGCTCGCCGACGACTTCCTCGCGCGCGGCGCTGCGCGGTTCCTGACCGACTGACCCACGACATGGGCGTGCACCCGCTCGCGCAGGGCGCGCCGCCGAAGGGCCCACTCGCCGGCGTCGGCGTGCTCGTCACGCGGCCGGCGCGGCAGGCGGAGGGCCTGGTCGCACAGCTCGCGGCGCTCGGCGCGACGCCGATCGTGTTCCCCGCGATCGTGATCCTGCCGCCCGACGATCGGACGGCGCTCGACCGCGCGCACGCCTCGCTCGACCGCTACGACATCGCGATCTTCGTGTCGGCGAACGCCGCCGAATACGGCGCGCCCGCGCGCGGACGCTGGCCGGCGGCGCTCGCCGCGTTCGCGCCGGGTCCGGGCACGGCGGCGGCGCTCGTCGCCGCGGGGATCGCCGACGTCGCGATCCCGGCGACGACGTTCGACAGCGAGGGCCTGCTGGCGTTGCCTGCGCTCGCGGCGCCGTCGGGCAAGCGCGTCGTGATCTTCCGCGGCGAGGGCGGACGCGAGCTCCTCGGCGACACGCTGCGCGCGCGCGGCGCGACCGTCGACTACGTCGGCTGCTACCGCCGCGCCGCGCCGACCGCCGGCGCCGACGGGCTCGTCGAGGCGCTGCGCGGCGGGCGCATCCACGCGCTGACGTTGACGTCGAGCGAAGGGCTCGACAACCTGTGCGCGCTGCTGTCCGCCGAAGACGGCGCGCGGCTGCGGCGCGTGCCGGCGTTCGTTCCCCATCCGCGGATCGCCGCGCACGCGAAGACGCTCGGCTTTACGGCGATCGCCACCGGCGGCGCGGACGCGGGCCTCGTCGCCGGGTTGCTAGAATGGTTCGCTTCCCATCCCGTGCCCGGACCCTGACGCCATGGCCCAGCCCGACATCGTCGTCACCGCCCCGCTGCCGCCGTTCCTCTACGACCCGCTGAAGGGGGACTACCGCTGCCACGACTACCACGCGGCCGGCGACAAGCCGGGCCTGCTCGCCGCGGAGGGCGCGCGCATCCGCGGGCTCGTGCAGGGCGGCGGCACGCTCACGCCGACGGCGCTGCTCGACGCGCTGCCGGCGCTGGAGATCATCTCGGTGTTCGGCGTCGGCTACGACGGCGTGCCGGTCGGCTACTGCCGGCAGCGCGGCATCAAGGTCACCAACACGCCGGACGTGCTGACCGACGACGTCGCCGACGTCGCCGTCGCGCTGGTCATGATGACGGGGCGCGGCTTCGTCCGGCTGAACCGCTTCGTGCACGCCGGCGACTGGGAGAAGCGCGGGCCCGAGCTCACGACGAAGCTCGCCGGCAAGCGCGTCGGCATCCTCGGGCTCGGGCGCATCGGCAAGGCGATCGCCGAGCGCGTGCGCGCGATGGGCATGCAGGTGCTGTACACGGGGCGCAAGCCGCAGGACGTGCCGTATCGCTTCGTCCCCGACCTGAAGGGGCTCGCCGCCGAATCGGACTTCCTCGTCGTCGCGTGCCCGGGCGGCGCGGCGACGAAGAACATCGTGAACGCCGACGTGCTCGCGGCGCTCGGGACGAAGGGCACGCTCGTCAACATCGCGCGCGGCTCGATCGTCGACGAGCCGGCGCTGGTCGCCGCGCTGCAGGCCGGCACGATCAAGGGCGCCGGCCTCGACGTGTTCGCCGACGAGCCGCACGTCCCGGCGCCGCTCTTCGCGATGGACAACGTCGTGCTGCTGCCGCACGTCGGCAGCGCCACGCAGGAGACGCGCAAGGCGATGGGCGACCTGTGCAAGGCGAACCTCGATGCGTGGTTCGCGTCGGGCAAGGTCCTCACCCTGATTCCCGAGTTGGCGTGACAAAGACGCGCGTGGATCGCACGCGCGGCCTGGTCACGACGAAGCCCGCCTGCTGACCGCCGGGCCGACCTGTCAGCGAACCGGGGATGTGCGGCGTGACGCCCGAGATCGTAACGATTGCGCTCGGTATCGCGGCGTCGCCTTTCCCGGTGATCCCGGCCATCCTCCTGCTGTTCACGCCGCGGCCACGGATGACGGCCGGTGGCTTTCTGCTGGGCTGGGTACTCGGCATCGTCGTGGCGACGACGACGTTTGCCGCGGTGGCGTCCCTGATCGAACCGAGGGAGGAGACGCCTGCCTGGGTTGCCTGGACGCGCGTCGGCCTCGGACTTCTGCTCATTCTGGTGGGGGTTCGGCAATGGGCCACGCGGCACGAGAAGACGTCGGCCCCGGCGTGGATGCAGGCGATCAGCGACGCCACACCGGCCCGGGCCCTGCGGTTGGGATTGCTGCTGTCCGGGGCCAACCCGAAGGTCCTCCTTCTGACCGCAGCCGGTGGACTTGCAATCTATTCAACGGGCCTTTCGCGGGCCGGAACCGGCGTCACGATTGCGTCGTTCGCCGCCGTCGCCGCCAGCACGGTGTCGATCCCGTTGGTGCTCCACGCAGCGATGGGTGAGCGCATGCTCGGCCCGCTGGGCGAGGCGAAGGATTGGCTTCGCTTGCACAACGCCGCGGTCATGGCCGTCGTGATCACGGGCATCGGCGTCTATCTCGCGGTCAAGGGATTCGGCTGACGGCGACCCGTTCGCTCGTGTCAATCGATCACGCGATCCGCACGTACTAGAACCGACGGCGAGATCGTCAGGCCGAGCGACTTCGCGGTCCTGGCATTCACGACGAGATCGAATACCGACGGCTCTTCGAGAGGCAGGTCGCTCGCCCGGGCGCCTCGCAGCAGTCTGTCGACGTAAGACGCGGCGCGACGATACAGGGCTGGCAAGTTCGGCCCATAGGTGATCAGCGCGCCCGCGTCTGCGAAGTCGGCATATCGGGAAACGACGGGCAGGGATTGTGCGGTCGCAAGCTTGACGATGTCGTTGCGTTGCCTGGTGAGAGTCGTGTCGTCGAGAACGAAGATCGCTTCGGCACGCAGACGACGCACAGCCTGAAATGCCGCCGGTTGGTCACCGGGGCTTCGTAGCGGAATGCTGTGAACCTTCAGGCGCGCCCGCTCGCCGGCAGAAATCAAGGCCGAAACCTGCGGCTCGTGAGCAGGGTTTCCGGCATTCGAGAGAACCGCAACGCGCGTGATCTGCGGCAGCGCTTCATGCAGCAGCTCCAAACCCTTGACGGCCAGCTCGGAGTTGTTGAAGCTCAGGCCCGTGACGTTACCGCCGGGTCGGGCCAGACTCGTGACCAGTCCGGATTGCACGGGGTCCGAGACTCGCGCCATCACGATCGGAATCGTCGAAGTCGCGTTCCTGGCGGCAACGGCCGCGGGTGTGTTCAAGGCCACGATCAGATCGACTCGTAGCCGAACGAGCTCATTCGCGAGCGCGACGAGCCGATCGCCGCTGCCTTGGGCATCCCGAAGTTCGAGCGCGATGTTCTGCCCTTCGACATACCCGAGTTCCTTGAGGCCGGCGCGGAATGCCTCGAGGAAGCCAGGGGGCGTTCCGTCGTGCATGAGCAGCCCGATGCGGGCAACCTTCGCCGATGGCTGGGCAAAGGCGGCGAACGGGGCGGCGAACGGGGCGACGAACAGGAGGAGAGCGACCAGGATCGCAATGACGGTACGTGCTCCGCCATTGCTCGACACCGCAGGTCCGGGAACTGCAGTCATTGTCGTCCAGCCAGCCGCGCGATCTGTACTCTCATACACGACTGTCACCATCGTCGCAAGGACACATAGCCCATTCATCGAAGATTCACGGTGTCCGTTCCGGCTTCGTCGCTCGAATGAAAGCGCTGACGATCTTCCCGTCCACCTCCCCGGCGGCGGCCTCGACGTCCAGCCCCTGCCCGGCGAGAAACGCAGCAGCCTCTTCGACGCCGTAGACCCGCGTCACCTCGACGCCGACGCTGGTGAAGCCGGCGGCCGCCAGCTTGCCCCGATAGTCGGTCTCCGAGAGCGCGCCGGCGATGCACCCA
>JAYRNW010000214.1:0-31699 GCA_041911995.1 Casimicrobiaceae bacterium
CTTCGTGCGGTCGACTTTCGGATAGTGGAGGTCGAGAGAGGCGAGCGCGTCGACGATCGCCGCGGCCACGACGATCCGCGTGAACCACTTGTTGTCGGCGGGCACCACGTACCACGGGCTCTGCGGCGTCGCCGTCTCGCGGATCATCGTCTGGTACGCGTTCATGTACGCGTCCCAGTGCCCGCGCTCCTTGACGTCGGCGGCGGAAAACTTCCAGTTCTTCTCCGGCTCGTCGATGCGCTCGAGGAAGCGCTTCTTCTGCTCGGCGCGCGACACGTGCAGGAAGAACTTGCGGATCAGCACGCCGTTGCGCGACAGGTAGCGCTCGAACGCGCGGATGTCCTGGTAGCGGTTGTCCCAGAGGTCGCGCCCGACGAGCTGCGGCGGCAGCCGCTGCCCGGCGAGGAACTCGGGGTGCACCTTCACGACGAGCACTTCCTCGTAGTAGCTGCGGTTGAAGATGCCGATGCGCCCGCGCTCGGGCAGGCTCTTCGTGCAGCGCCACAGGAAGTCGTGGTCGAGCTCCTCCGCCGTCGGCGCCTTGAACGAGAACACCTGGCAGCCCTGCGGGTTGACGCCCGACATCACGTGCTTGATCGCGCCGTCCTTGCCGGCGGCGTCCATCGCCTGGAACACGAGCAGCACCGCCCAGCGGTCCTGCGCGTACAGCATGTCCTGCAGCTCGGCGAGCGCGTTGCGGCCGACCACGAGCGCCTCCTGCGCGCGCGCCTTGTCCTCGGCAACGAGCTCGCCGGTGTCGCCGGGGTCGATGTCCTTCAGCCGGAAGCCGCGGCCGCGGTCGATGCGGAACGGGCGCGAGAACTGCCGCGCCACCTTCACGATGCGCTTCATGTCCGGCGTGCCGTTGGCCATGCGCTGCTCCGTCGCGGGCGGGGGATGCCCCAATGTAGCAGAAGCGCCGCGGCGTGCCGCGGCGCCGGCCGGGGCCCGCGCGAAGCTACGACGCGAGCGCCGCGTCGCCGACGAACGGGTTGGTCCGCCGCTCGTCGCCGAACGTGGACATCGGGCCGTGGCCGGGCACGAACTGCACGTCGTCGCCGAGCGGCCACAGCCGCTGCGTAATCGACCGCACCAGCGTGTCGAAGTCGCCGCGCGGAAAGTCGGTGCGGCCGATCGAGCCCTGGAACAGCACGTCGCCGACGAACGCGATGCGGCGCTCGGGCGCGACGAACACGACGTGGCCGGGCGTGTGCCCGGGGCAGTGCCGCACGGCGAGGCGCAGGTCGCCGACCGTCACCGTGTCGCCGTCCTCGAGCCAGCGGCCGGGCGTGAACACGCGCGCGCCGGCGATGCCGAATCCGCGCCCGGCCTCACCGAGCTGGTCGATCCAGAACGCGTCCTCGCGCTGCGGGCCCTCGATCGGGACGCCGGTTCGCTCGGCCAGCTCCGCCACGCCGCCGCAGTGGTCGACGTGGCCGTGCGTGACGAGGATCTTCTCGAGCGTGGCCCCGCTCTTCTCCAGCGCGGCGAGCAAGCGCGGCACCTCGCCGCCCGGGTCCACGAACGCGGCGCGGTTGGTGGCGGCGCAGACGACGAGCGAGCAGTTCTGCTGGAACGGCGTGACGGGGATGACGGCGAGCTTCACGATGCGGGGATGCGCGCGGCGAGCGCGGCGCGGGCGACGCTCAACGCGGGTGATGCGAAGGGGTGGGGTGGCTGATGGGATTCGAACCCACGACAACCGGAATCACAATCCGGGACTCTACCGCTGAGCTACAGCCACCGTCGAACTCGATGCGGCGCCGAACGCCGCGCACGCGCGCTGCTGGCGCGCCCGACAGGACTCGAACCTGTTACCCCCGGCTTAGAAGGCCGGTGCTCTATCCTAATGAGCTACGGGCGCGGAACCTGTCGGACCAGGAGAGGGTGACGGCCGCCGGACTTCGCGCCGGAACGCCGTACGCCCACCCCCCGAAATAGGGGCGAAATACTAGCACAGCGCGGCCCCGCCGGCGAGCCGCGGCGGCCGCACCCCACTGGCCGCGCGCGCATGCGTCCCGTAAAGTGCATGGATACCACGCCACCGCCGCAGCGCTCGTCCAGCGTGTCCGAGCCGTCCGCCGTCACGACGTTCCTGTTCACCGACATCGAGGGCAGCACGCGCCTCTGGGAGCGCGAGCCCGAGCGGATGGTGCACGCGCTCGCCTGCCACGACGCGCTCGCCCGCGCGGGCGTCGTCGCGCACGGCGGCACCGTCGTGAAGACGACCGGCGACGGGCTGCACGCGGCGTTCGACGATCCGCTCGCCGCGCTGAACGCGGCCGTGCAGCTGCAGCAGGCGCTGGCCGACCCGGCCGCCACGCACGGCATCGCCCTCGCCGTGCGCTGCGGGCTGCACGCGGGCGTGGACGCACGGCGCGACGGCGACTTCTACGGCACCGCGGTCAACCGCGCGGCGCGGATCATGGCCGCCGCGCACGGCGGGCAGGTGCTCGTGTCGCACGCGGTGGCGGCGCTCGTCGCGGACCGGCTGCCCGCCGGCGTGTCGCTGCGCGACCTCGGCAGCGTGCGGCTGCGCGACCTCGCGCGGCCGGAGCGCGTCTTCCAGCTCGTCCATCCGCAGCTGCGCGCGCAGTTCCCGGCGCTGCGCTCGCTCGAGGCAACGCCCAACAACCTGCCCGCGCAGTTGACGTCGTTCGTCGGGCGCGAACGCGAGCTCGTCGAGGTCCGGGACGCCCTAAGGGCGACGCGGCTGCTCACGCTGGTCGGCGGCGGCGGGCTCGGCAAGACGCGCCTGTCGCTGCAGGCGGCGGCCGAGGTCGCCGACGACTTTCCGGACGGCGTGTGGCTGACGGAGCTGGCGCCCGTCGGGGATCCCGCGCGCGTGCCGCAGGCGATCGCCTCCGTGCTTGGCGTCAAGGAAGCGCCGGGGCTCGCCACCATCGACGCGCTCGCGAAGTTCGTCCGCGACCGGCGGCTGCTGCTGGTCCTCGACAATTGCGAGCACCTCGTGCGCGCGTGCGCCGAGTGCGCGAAGCGGCTGCTCGACGCGGGGCCCGGCGTCACGATCCTGGCGTCGAGCCGCGAGGCGCTCAACGTCGGCGGCGAGCGCACGTACGCCGTTGCGCCGCTGCCCATCCCCACGCCCGGCGACCGGCGCGGGCTCGACGCGATCGCCGGGTACGCCGCCGTGCAGCTCTTCGCCGAGCGCGCAGCGGCGGCGCAGCCGTGGTTCCGCGTCGGCGACGACAACGCCGAGGCCGTCGCCGAGGTGTGCCGGCGCCTGGACGGCATTCCGCTGGCGCTGGAGCTCGCGGCTGCGCGGCTGCGCTCGCTGCCGGTCGAGCGCATCGCGGAGCGCCTGTCCGACCGCTTCCGCCTGCTGACGGGCGGCGACCGGACCGCACTGCCGCGGCAGCAGACGCTGCGCGCGCTGATCGACTGGAGCCACGACCTTCTCGACGAGCGCGAGCGCGCGCTGTTCGGCCGGCTGGCCGTGTTCGCCGGCGGCTTCACGCTGGAAGCCGCCGAGAGCGTAGGCGCCGGCGGTGCGATCGCCGTGGCCGACGTGCTCGACCTGCTGGCGCGGCTCGTCGAGAAGTCGCTCGTCATGCTCGACGCCGGCGGCGAACGCTACCGGATGCTGGAGACGGTGCGCCAGTATGCGGAGGAGCGCCTCGCCGCCGCCGAGGACGAAATGCGCGCGGCGCGCTCGCGGCACCTGGGCTACTGCGTCGCGCTGGCGGAGACCGCGCGGCCGATGCTGTACGGGCCCGACCAGGCCGCATGGCTGCGCCGCCTGGACGCCGAACGCGAGAACCTGCTCGCCGCGCACGCGTGGTGCGACCACGACGCGGACGGCGCGCAGCGCGACCTGCGGCTCGTCGTCGCGACGAAGCCCTATTGGCTGAACCGCGGCCTCGTGCGCCTCGCCCGCGGGATCACGGTCCAGGCGCTGGCGCGGCCCGGCGCGCGCGCGCGCGACCGCGCACGCAGCACCGTGCTGTTCGACCTCGGGCAGTACGACTTCGCGACCGGCGACTACGCGAGCGCGCGACAGTGCCTCGAGGAAAGCGTGGCCATCGCCCGCGAGCTGGGGGACCGCGGGCGCGTCGGCGCCGCGCTGCAACCGCTCGGCATGGTCCTGCTGGAGCAGGGCGACCACGCGGCGGCACGCGGGTGCCTCGTGGAGGCGCTCGCCTACTCGCGCGAGTCGGGAAACCTGCGCGAGGTCGCGGCGGCGCTGACGGCGCTGGCGCACGTCGACCGCATGGAGGGCGTCATCGACGCGGCGGAAGCACACTACGCCGAGGCGCTCGCGCTGGTGCGCGGGCTGGGCGACACGGCGAGCATCGCGATCACGCTCCTCAACCTCGCGATGGTGTCGATCGCGCGCGGGCGGCCCGAAGGCGCGGGCGGGATGCTCGTGGAGGCGGCGGCCATCGTCGCCGAAACCGGCTCGCGCCGGATCGGGCAGAGCGTGCTCGACATCGCGGCCGGCCTCGCGGCGGCGCGCGGGCGCTGGGAGCGCGCGGCGCGGCTGTTCGGCGCCGCCGACGCGCTCGCGCTGCAGATGGCGATCCCGCGCGAGCCGGCCGACGAGGCGTTCCTGCTGCCGCTGCGCATCGCGACGCGGGCGGCGCTGGCACCCGCCGCGCTCGCCGCAGCCGAATCCGCCGGCGGCGCGCTCGACTACGGCGACGCGATGGCCGAGCTGCGCGACTGGCTCGGTCGCGACCGTTGAGCGCCGCTGCGGACCGCGGTGATCACGGCCCGTCGTTGAAGATGATCGGATCGGCGACGTACGCCACGTCGTCGTAGACGCTGGTGCCCGGGTATTTGCAGTGGAACGTCACGCGGTAGACGTAGCCGCCGTCGGTCGACTTCTTGTCGTTCTTCGCGAACCAGTAGTACAGGGACGAGATCTGCTCGCGCTTCGGCTTGTTGTTGGCCACGGCGTCGGCCGCGAACTGCTCCTCGAACTGCGTGGCGGCATCGACCGCCTGGCCCACGGACTTGACGAAGACGCCGTCGCCGTACGTCGTCACGAATGCGCAGTTCGCCGGCAGCTGCCAGTACAGGTGCGTGCGCTTCGACTTCTCCACGACGATCTTGTCGGGATCGACCGTGGCCTTGTGCGTCGCCGGATCGGCGATCGCGACCGTCGCGACGCACGGATTGTTGTTGTTGCAGGTCACGGTCTTGGCGGCCGGGGGCACCTGCGACAGGGTCGACGCGCAGCCGAAGAGCGCGACGATTCCGGTCAAACCGAGCACGACGGTTGCCCTGCGCATGTTCGTTCCTCCCCTCGTTGTTCGTGGATCCACGGCTGCCGCGCCGACGGCGTTCCTCGTTACCGCGACTCCGCCAGCGCCTGCTCGATCTCGGCGAACGTGCGCGCGAGTTCGCTGATCTGCAGCGGCACGCCCAGCTGCCGCGCGATCTGCGACGCCGAGAACATGCCGCGGATGCGCACGGCGCCGCCCGCCACGGTCTCGGCCACGAGCTCGTGGTGCCGTCCGGCCTGCTTGAGCGACGCGACGACGTGCCCGACCTTCGCCGCCCGCACGTCCTCGAGGCGCAGCGCCTCGATCGCCTCCGCCGGCGTCATCACGTCGCCGACCAGCAGCTCGTGGCGCTTGACGCCGCGGGCGTGGCCCGCGCGCACCGGCGCCTCGCCCAGGAGGTCGGTCGTCGTGATGAGGCCCAGCACCCGGCCGTCCGCGGCCGTGACGAACAGCGAGCGGACGCCGCGCGTGATCATGTGCTCGTTGGCGGCCGCGAGCGACGCCGACTGCTCGATCGTCGCCGCGGGCACCTGCGCGAAGTCGGTCATGACGTCGAGCGCCGGCGAGTCGAGCGTGACGCGCGCGGGAGCCGGCCGCGCGAGCGTGCACGGGCCGGCCAGCGCCGGGGCGAACGAGCCGATCGGCAGATACTCGCGCATGCGCGGACTCCTTGGCGGTGGCGGACGGACGAGGCGGCGCCGGCGCACGGCGTGCCGGTCGCGCTAGTCTAATCCCGGAACCGGCGCCGCGCAGCAACGGGCCCGCCGGCGGATGGGCGCCCTCGCCGGCGGGACCCGCCGGATTCCGCGGCCGAGACGGCGGCCGCGGCGCCGGCGGTCACGCCGCCGGGGCGGCGGCCTTCTGCGCGGCGGCGATGAATTCGTCCATCGCGGCGAGCGCGTGGGCCGAGTACATGAGCGACGGGCCGCCGCCCATGTAGACGGCCATGGCGAGCGCCTCGGCGAGCTCGCGCTTGGTCCCGCCGTGGCGCACGAACGCCTTCACGTGGAAGCCGATACACGGGTCGCAGTGGCTCGCGACGCCCAGCGCCACCGCGATCAGCTCCTTCGTCTTCCGGTCGAGCGCGCCGTCGTGCGCCGCCGCACGGCCGAGGTCGTTGAACCCCTTCATCACGTCCGGCAGGTCGGACCGCATGTAGGCGAGGTTGCGCGTCACCTCGCTCGTGACGTCGTGGAAGTGTCCGTGGGATTCGCTCATGGCCGGGGCATCCGTGTGCATTCGAACGTGGCGGCGGCTCGCGCCGCGCCCAGGACAGCATAACGACCCCGGCGCCGGCCGTCCCCGCGATCAGCACCGAACATGACCGGGATCAAGTGCGGCCGCCCGCTGCCCGCCCGGCGTCGATGGCGCCGGGGCCGGCGGCGCGCTAACATGCCCGCGGAGAAGAAGAGACCGCCCGGCGCCCCGCGCCGCCGCGGCCCGCGTCCGGCGCGCCGGATCCCGAAAGCCCGCCCGCCTATCCTCCATGAGCCCGCCGGGCCGTCCCAAGGGCGAATTGCCCCGAAGCGCGACAGCGCGAAGGAAAGTCCATTGAGCCCCACCCGCGTCGCCGACGTCCTGGCCGCCCTGCACACGTTCGAGCACGGCAAGGTCGTCGCCGCCCACCAGGCGGTCGCGCTGATCCGCGACGGCGACACGCTCGCGACCAGCGGCTTCGTCGGCATCGGCTTCGCCGAGAACATCGCGGTCGCGCTCGAGGCGCGCTTCCTCGCCGCCGCGAAGGACGACCCGAACGGCACGGGCAGCCCGCGCAACCTGACGCTCGTGTACGCGGCCGGCCAGGGCGACGGCAAGGAGCGCGGCCTCAACCACCTGGGGCACGCGGGACTCGTCCGGCGCGTCGTCGGCGGCCACTGGGGGCTCGTGCCCAAGCTGCAGGCGCTCGCCGTCGGCAACCAGATCGAGGCGTACAACCTGCCGCAGGGCGTGATCACGCACCTGTACCGCGACATCGCCGCCGGCAAGCCCGGCCACCTGTCGCGCGTCGGGCTCGGCACGTTCGTCGACCCGCGCTTCGGCGGTGGCCGGATCAACGCGGCCACCACCGAGGACCTGGTGACGCTGATGCCCGTCGGCGACGCCGAGTACCTGTTCTACCGCGCGTTCCCGATCAACGTCGGCATCGTGCGCGCCACCACGGCGGACCCGGACGGCAACCTCACGATGGAGCGCGAGGCGCTGACGCTCGAAGGCCTCGCGATCGCGATGGCCGCGCGCAACTCCGGCGGCATCGTGATCGCGCAGGTCGAGCGGATCGCCGAGCGCGGGTCGCTCAACCCGCGGCAGGTGAAGATCCCCGGCATCCTCGTCGACTGCGTCGTCGTCGCCGAGAAGCCCGAGTACCACATGCAGACGTTCGTCGAGCCGTACAGCGCGGCCTTCTCCGGCGAGATCCGCGTCCCGGCGTCGCACGTGCCGACGATGCCGATGTCGGAGCGCAAGATCATCGCGCGCCGCGCCGCGCTCGAGCTCAAACCGAACAGCGTCGTCAACCTGGGCATCGGCATGCCGGAGGGCGTGGCGAGCGTGGCCGCCGAGGAGAAGGTCATCGACCTCGTCACGCTGACCGCCGAGCCGGGTGTGGTCGGCGGCGTGCCGGCGAGCGGGCTCAACTTCGGCGCGGCGGTCAACACGCAGGCGATCATCGACCAGCCGTACCAGTTCGACTTCTACGACGGCGGCGGCCTCGACCTCGCGTTCCTGGGCTTGGCGCAGGCCGACCGCGCGGGCAACCTCAACGTCTCGAAGTTCGGCCCGCGGCTCGCCGGGGCCGGCGGGTTCATCAACATCAGCCAGAACGCGAAGTCGGTCGTGTTCGTCGGCACGTTCACCGCCGGGCAGCTCGTCGTCGGCGTGGCCGACGGGAAGCTCAGCGTGCTGAGCGAGGGCAAGGCGCGCAAGTTCGTGCCCGAGGTCGAGCACCGGACGTTCTCCGGCAGCTACGCGTGGCAGCGCCGACAGCCGGTCCTCTACGTCACCGAGCGCTGCGTGTTCCGGCTGTCCGGGGACGGGCTGGAGCTCACGGAGGTCGCGCCCGGCATCGACGTCGAGCGCGACATCCTCGCGCAGATGGACTTCCGGCCGGTGATCCGCGGGCAGCCGGCGCTCATGGACGCGGCGATCTTCGGCGAGGGCCCGATGAACCTGCGCGAGCGGATGCTCGCCGTGCCGCTCGCGCGCCGGCTCACGTACGCCGCCGACCAGAACGTGTTCTTCATCAACTTCGAGCGGCTCGCGATCCGGACGAAGCAGGACGTCGCCGACGTGCGCGCCGAGATCGACCGCCAGCTCGAGCCGCTCGGGCGCAAGGTGTACGCGATCGTCAACTACGACAACTTCTCGATCGCGCCCGAGCTGGTCGACGCGTGGACCGAGATGGTGAAGGCGCTCGTCGACCGCTACTACTGGGGCGTCACGCGCTACACGACGTCGAACTTCCTGCGCGTGAAGCTGGGCGACGCGCTGGCGCAGCGCGGCCTGGCGCCGCACATCTACGAGTCGGCCGAGGAAGCGCACCATCACCTGCGCGCGTTCACGCCGCAGGACGGCCGTGGCGGCGCCGCCTGACCCGCCGCGGCGCGGCGCCTTTGCGGCGCGCCGGCGAGCCACGTAACCTTCACGCCATGCGAATCCTGCTGGTCGAGGACGATCCTACGCTGGGATCGGCGGTGCGCGACTTCCTGCAGCGCGACGCCCACGTCGTCGACTGGGTCGAGCGCATCGCCGCGGCGCGCGCGTGCCTGCCGGGCAACTACGCGGTCGTCGTGCTCGACCTCGGGCTGCCGGACGGCGACGGCCTCTCGCTGCTGCCGGCCATCCGCGCGCACGCCGAGCCGCCGGCCGTACTGGTGCTGACCGCGCGCGACCGGCTGTCCGACCGCGTGCGCGGCCTCGACGCCGGCGCCGACGACTACCTCGTCAAGCCGTTCGAGCTGCCGGAGCTCGCGGCCCGGCTGCGCGCGGTCGCGCGCCGGCGCTCCGGCCGGCACGCGCCGGAGTTCGCGCTGGGCGCGCTGACGATCGATCCCGTCGCGCACGTCGTGACGCGCGACGGCCGCGCCGTCGAGCTGACCGGCCACGAGTACGCGCTGGTGATCGCGTTCGCCGAGAACCCGCGGCGGATCCTCACCCGCCAGCAGCTGGAGGACGCGCTGTACGCGCTCGACAAGGGCGCCGGCAGCAATGTCGTCGAGGTCTACGTGTCGCGGCTGCGCCGCAAGTTCGGCGCCGGCGCGATCCGCACGGTCCGCGGCATCGGCTACCAGTGGGGCGAGGTCGGCGGCGAGGCAGGCGGTGAGCTCGGCGGCGACGTCGACGCCGGCGAGGCACCGCCGTGATGCTGCCGGCCACCGGCTCGGTCACCCGCGCGCTGACCCGCAGCCTGGTCGTCGGCCTGACGCTGCTGTGGCTGCTGGGCGTGGTGGGCAGCGGCTTCGTGCTGAAGCGGCTCATCGACGAGAAGTCCGACGACGAACTGCAGGAGAGCGCCGCGATCATGATGTCGCTGATCCGGCACACCGACGACCTGCTGGTGACGGCCGCGGTGCTGGGCGACGTGCGCATGCCCGACTCCCCGGCGCCGGTGCACGACCGGTTCGTCTACCAGGTCCGTGACACCGCCGGCCGCGTGCTGCTGCGCTCGCACACCGCGCCGCCCGAGCTCGCCGGCGTCGCGCTGCACGACGGGTTCGCCGACGTCGGCGCGTGGCGTCTCGTCACGGTGACCGACGCCGAGAACGGCCGCGTGCTGCAGCTCGCCGACCCGCTGTCCGAGCGCCGCGACGCGCTCGTCCACTCGCTGATGTGGCTCACCGGTCCGCTCGCCGCGCTGCTCGCGTTCGCCGTCGCCATCGTCTTCCGCGCGTCGCGCACGCTGGTGCGGCAGGTGGAGCGCACCGCCAGCGCGGTCTCGCGGCAGGACCCGCAGGCGCTCGGCCTCCTGCCGCTCGACGGAGTCGTCACCGAGATGAAGCCCGCGGTCGAGGCGACGAACCGGCTGATGGCGCGGCTCGCCGACGCGCTCGAGGTCGAGCGCAGCTTCACGTACAACAGCGCGCACGAGCTGCGCACGCCGATCGCCGCGGCGCTGGCGCAGGCGCAGCTGCTCGCGGACATGGCGGCCGGCACCGACCTGCGGCCGCAGGCGGACGCGACCGTCGACGCGCTGCGCCGGCTGTCGCGCCTGGCCGAGCGGCTGCTGGCGCTCGCGCGCGCCGAGGGCACGCAGCCGCTGACCGACGCGTGGGTCGACCTGTCCGGCGTCGCGCGGATCACCGTCGACGAGTTCCGGCACAGCGCGCGGCTCGGTGCCCGGAGGATCGTCGCCGAGACCGCGCCCGCGCACGTGCGCGGCGACCTCGACGCCGTCGGGCTCGCCGTGCGCAACCTGGTCGAGAACGCGCTCGTCCACGGCGTGGACGGCAAGGCGATCCGGGTGGTCGTCCGCAAGTCCGGCCGCAGCGCGAGCATCGCCGTCGTCGACGACGGTCCCGGCGTGAGCGGCGACGAGATCGCGTCGCTGCAGAAGCGGTTCACGCGCGGCACGGGGGCGCGGGGCAGCGGCGCCGGGCTCGGCCTGTCGATCGTCGACACGCTCGCGCGGCGCATGGGCGCGAAGCTCGTCCTGCGCAGCCCGCCGGAAGGGCAAGCCACGGGCTTCGAGGCGCGCCTCGTGTGGGAGAACGTCGGCTGAGGGGCCGCTCGGCGCGCCGTCAGCACCCGCCGGCGCGCGCGATCGGGCGCAGCGGCGCGTCCGCCGCGCCCTCGAAGCGGTCGCGTCCCGCGGCCTTCGCGCGGTACAGCGCGGCGTCGGCGCGCTGGATCCAGGCGTCGATGTTCGCGACCTCGCGGTCGGCCTCGGACGCGCCCAGGCTCACCGTGCAGACGAGGCCCGGCGCCCGCTTGAACACCATGGTCTCGAGGTGGCGCCGGATCCGCGCCGCGACCTCCTCGGCGCCGCCGAGGTCGGTCTCCGGCAGGATCAGCATGAACTCGTCGCCGCCGTAGCGCGCCGCCGTGTCGGTCGCGCGGCAGCATTCGCGCAGCGCGGTGGCGACGCCCTTCAGCACGGCGTCGCCGACCGGATGCCCGAAGCGGTCGTTGATCGACTTGAAGCGGTCGATGTCGAGGACGACGAGCGCCACGGGGCGGCCGGTGCGGAAGTGGCGCGAGAGCTCCGCCTCCGCGACCGCGAACCCCTGCCGCCGGTTGGCGAGGCCGGTGAGCACGTCGGTGCGGCCCATCTCCTCGAGCCGCCGATTCTGCTCGGTCACGCGCCGCGCGAGCGTGTACGCGACGCCGCTGATCGCCATCGGGTAGACGACGAGGAACGGCAGGCACGCGACGATCACCGGCATCGGCGTCACCACGTCCACCGGGAAGCCCAGCAGCGCCGACGTGACGGCGCAGCCGGCCGCGAGGCACGCGAGCGTGCGCGCGAGCAGCCGCCGGCCGCCCACACCCACCTTGTCGATCGACATCATCGTGACGAGCAGCACGCTCGGCAGCAGGTTGAACTGCATGACGGCGACCCAGATGCCGCCCAGCGCGGAGTCGACCATCAGGTTGTTGAGCTCGGCGCGGCGCGGCGCCCGGCTCCGGCGCGCGAGCGCGAGCGCGAGGTGCGGCCAGACGAAGCCGTTGGCGGCCGCGGCCACCCACCACCACGCCGAGACCTGATGCAGCCACAGCACGGAAGCCACGCACAGCGCACCCAGCCCCAGCCCCAGCGTGCGCAGCCGGTGCACGCGCAGCACGAACGCGAGATCGCGCGCGCGGCCGCTGCCGGACACGGGCGTGCCGGTGGTGTGAACGACGGCCATCGGTGCGGACTCGGACTGCACTCGTCTCTCTCGACGGACGGATCCCGGTGTCGCGCCGGGCCTTCCGGCGTCGCCCCGTGGCTTGCCGGGTCCCGGCGGCTCGCGGGGGGCCGGAGCAGTGTGCCACCTTTTGCGGCAGTCTGTGCCGACGGTTGGCAGGCGGCGCGCCGGGGCCGCGATCGGGTATCCGTCGCCGTGCGATGCCGCAATAAGCTTGCCAGCCGCCCGTCCGGTACGGCGCCCGGCCCACGGTCGGCGCGGCCGCGGGGCGGTAGGCGTCCCTTCGCGGCGTCGTCCCGGCGCCCGCGCTACGGCGCCTTGCGCCAGATCGTGATCTCGTGCACGGACTCGCGCCCGGGCTGCATGTCGTAGTCGTAGCCGTTGCGCTCGAGGATGCGCAACAGAGGCGTCGGCGTGCAGTCGATGACGAGGTGCAGCCGCTCGTCCGCGGTGAAGCCGCCGACGATGTCGAGCACCCGGACCATCGGCTCGGGCGGCTCCATCCCGCGCACGTCGAGCGTGACCACGCGCTCCGTCGAATCGTTCATCGCATCCGCACCCGTCGGGTCATGAGGCAGCGCGGAAATTGTTCGGCGGCGCCGGCGCGGCCTCCTTGACCCGCATCAAGGGACCGGGACCCCGCGCACGCGGAGGCGGGACCGCGCCGCGCCGCCGGAATTCCGCGCGCCGCGCCCCGGCTCCGGAATCCTTGATGCGTATCAATTCGTTTCCGGCGACCGCCGCCGTAGAGTCCGCCGAATCGCCGGCGAGGCACGCGCAGCGCCCGCCCGGACCGGCGATTCGCGCGCGCAAGCCACGCCAGCCGGCGCCCCGGCGCGACCGCAGACAAGGAGCGAGAACATGGCCACCGCCACCACCGGCAACACCCCGACCGACGAAGTGCCCGACGAGCCGATCCCCGCGATGCAGCAGCTGCTCGACAACCCGTTCCTGCTGCTGTTCCTCGGGATCGCGATGCCGACCGTGCTCTACGTCGTGTGGGGCGTGATGGAAATCGTCGGCATCCCGATTGCCAAGTAGCCGCGGGCGACCGCGCCAACGCCGACCAAGGATGCAGCCATGAGCGCCATCTCCCCTCCCACCCAGCGCGTGTGGTGGAAGCAGCCGCTGGACCGCGTCGAAGGCATGTGGATCGCCATCGCGTTCGTCTGGTGCCTCGTCATGTTCTTCATGATGCCGTACTGGCACGTCTTCGGTAAGCAGAACCTCGCCAACGAGGCGTACCGGACCACGCCGGAGCTCCACACGCAGAAGACGCAGGCGATGGTCGACAAGTACAAGGTCCGCGAGGAGACCGACCAGAAGATCCCGGTCGTGCATCCGCCGGCGGGCAGCGACGTGTACCTGATCGCGCGGCTGTGGGCGTGGTGGCCGATGGTCGAGCTCGAGGAGGGCAAGACCTACCGGCTGCACCTCGCCTCGCTCGACTACCTGCACGGCTTCTCGCTGCAGCCGGAGAACATCAACATCCAGGTCCACCCCAACTACGAGCACGTCGTCACGGTGACGCCGACCCGGGCCGGGACCTACGGGATCGTCTGCAACGAATATTGCGGCATCAACCACGCGCAGATGGTCAGCCGGCTGTACGTGGTGAAGGCCAAGTAGAGGGGAGAGAGCCATGGCCGTCAACCGCATGTTCCGCGTCTGCCCGTCCACGGGGCTGTCCTACCACGAGCCCGCCGAGAAGCTGATGCGGTGGAACGCCGTCGCGGCCGCCGTGTCGCTGCTGGTCGGCGGCGTCCTCGCGCTGCTGATCGTGCTCACGCGCTGGCAGGCGGTGCACCTGCTGCCGCCGGACTGGTTCTACCTGCTGCTGACCGCGCACGGGCTCGACATGCTCGTGTTCTGGATCATCTTCTTCGAGATCGCCGTCCTGTACTTCTGCGCGTCGACGCTGCTGCGCTGCCGGCTGGCGGCGCCGAACTGGGCGTGGACCGGCTTCTGGCTGATGATCGTCGGCGCGCTGGTCAACAACGTCGCCGTGTTCCGCGGCGACTCGTCGGTGATGTTCACTTCGTACGCGCCGATGGGCGCGCACCCGGCGTTCTACCTGGGCCTCATCCTGTTCGCCGTCGGCGCGCTGATCGCCTGCTTCGTGTTCCTCGGCACGCTGGTCGTCGCGCGCAACGAGAAGACCTACCACGGCTCGGTGCCGCTCGTCACGTTCGGCGCCACCACCGCCGCGATCATCGCGATCTTCACGATCGCCTCGGGCGCCATCATCCTGATCCCGACGTTCCTGTGGTCGGTCGGGCTGGTCTCGCACATCGACTCGCTGATGTACCGGACCGTCTGGTGGGCGTTCGGCCACAGCTCGCAGCAGATCAACGTCGCCGCGCACGTGTCGGTCTGGTACGCGATCGCCGCCATCGTGTTCGGCGCGAAGCCGATGTCCGAGAAGGTGTCGCGCACCGCGTTCCTGCTCTACATCCTGTTCCTGCAGCTCGCCTCGGCGCACCACCTGCTCGCCGACCCGGGCCTGACGTCGAACTGGAAGATCTTCAACACCAGCTACGCGATGTACCTCGCCGTGCTGGCGTCGATGGTGCACGGCCTCACGGTGCCGGGCGCGATCGAGGTCGCGCAGCGCGAGAAGGGCTACAACAAGGGGCTGTTCGAGTGGCTGCGCAAGGCGCCGTGGGGCAACCCGTGCTTCTCGGCGATGTTCATCTCGCTGATCGGCTTCGGCTTCCTGGGCGGAATCTCCGGCGTGATGATGGGCACCGAGCAGTTGAACCTCATCATCCACAACACGATCTACGTGCCCGGCCACTTCCACGCCACCGTCGTCATCGGCACGACGCTCGCGTTCATGGGCCTCACGTACTTCCTGATCCCGACGCTGTTCCGCCGCGAGCTCATGTTCCCGGGGATGGCGAAGTGGCAGCCGTACGTGTTCGGCCTCGGCATGGCCGGCTTCTCGCTGTTCATGATGGGCGCCGGCACGCTGGGCGTCCCGCGCCGGCACTGGGACATCACGTTCGCCGGCAACCCGCTCGCGTACGACGGCTGGGCCGGCGGCACCGCGTGGCTGATGATCGCGGCGATGGCGATCTGCGGCATCCTCGCGGTCGTGGGCGGCGTCATGTACCTGCTGATCACCGTCGGCAGCGTGTTCCTCGGCAAGCGGATCGAGACCCCCGGCTTCGCGTACGTCAAGGCGAAGGACGGCGTCGCGCCGACGGCGAAGCCGGTCGAGGTCGCGATCGAGGCGCACGGCACCAACATCGGCACGGCCGGGTTCGTCGCGCCGGGGACGTTCGCGCTGGCGCTCGTGTTCCTGCTCGCGTTCGTGCTGTACTACTTCGTGAACTGGAAGTACCTGTCCACCGTGTGGCCGCTTTCGTAGTCCGGGAGGAGGAGCGGGCGGCGGTGGCGGTGTGGGTCCGCCACCGCCGCGGCAGCGGCGGTCCGCGGGAGGCGGCGAGGAGGCGAGCATGGGACGTGGCGAAGAGGCGGCGATGACGTACCGGGCGGCGCGCGGGTCGGCGCTGCGCCTGGTGTTCGACCTGTTCAAGCTGCGGATCGGCCTCGTCATCGGCTTCACGGCGGTGGCCGGCCTCGCGATCACGCCCGGGCCCGCGCTGCCGGGCTGGCGCATCCTCGCGCTCGCGCTCGCCGTCACGCTGGCGTCGGCGGCCGCCGGCGCGTTCAACCAGTTCGTCGAGCGCGACCTCGACGCGGCGATGAGCCGCACCCGCGGGCGCGCGTTCGTCACCGGCCGGCTGGTCGCCGGGCCGGCGTGGCTCGCCGCCATCGTCGTCATCGGCGCGGCCGGCGTGCTGCTCGCCGGCGTCGTCGCCAACGCGACGGCGGCGCTGTTCACGTTCCTGGGCGCGTTCACGTACGGCGTCGTGTACACGGTGTGGCTGAAGCGCCGCACGTGGTGGAACATCGTGATCGGCGGGCTGGCCGGCAGCTTCGCCGTGCTGGCCGGCGCCGCCGCCGTCACGCCCGACGCGCCGGGGCCGCTGCCGCTCGCGCTCGCCGTCGTGCTGTTCCTGTGGACGCCGCCGCACTTCTGGAGCCTCGCGATCGCGTTCCGCGACGACTACGCGGCCGCGAAGGTGCCGATGCTGCCGGTGGTCGTCGGCATTCCCCGCGCCGCGCGCGCCGTGCTCGCCGGCGCGGTGCTGATGGTCGCCGCATCCCTCGCTCCCGCGCTGCTCGGCATGGGCCTCGTCTACCTCGCCGCCGCGGCCGGCGGCGGCGCGTACCTGCTCGTCAAGGCCGCGGCGCTCGCGCGTGCACCCGACCGCAGGACGGCGCTCGCCGCCTTCCACGCGTCGCTGATCCAGCTCACCGTGCTGCTCGTGGCCGCGATCGCCGACGCGCCGCGAGATGCTTGACCCGCGCCGCCCGCCGGTCGACCCCAACGCGCTGCTGCTCGCCGCGGCGATCGGCCTCGTGCTGATGCTGGTCGCGGGCCTGCTGTTCGCGCAGGAGCTGCCGGCGGGCACCGTGCTCTCGCCGCGCGACGCGCTGGCCCTTTCACAGCGTGCGGTCGGCACGACGGTCGGCGACTACGCGCTGCGCGACGGCGACGAAGGCCGCGTGCGCCTCGGGCAGTTCCGCGGCAAGCCGCTCGTCGTGCACTTCGTCTACACCGGCTGCTTCCAGGTGTGCCCGGTCACGACCAGGGCGCTCGACCGCGCGGTGGGCGAGGCGCAGCGCGCGCTCGGGGCGGACGCGTTCCGCACGATCACCGTCGGCTTCAACCTGCCGTTCGACACGCCGGCGGCGATGCGCGACTTCCAGCGCCGGCAGGCGGTGGTGCGGCCGAACTGGGACTTCCTCGCGGCGGACGCGGCCACCGTGGACGCGCTGGCGCGCGACACCGGCTTCGCGTGGACGCCCACGGCGTCCGGCTTCAATCACCTGACGCAGGTCACGATCGTCGACGGCGGCGGCCGCGTGTACCGGCAGGTGTACGGCGAGGCGTTCGACGCCGCGATGCTCGTCGGGCCGCTGCAGGAACTCGCCGCGGGCAAGCCGGGCGCGGCGCCGTCGCTCGCCGACCTGGCCGAGCGCGTGCGCATCCTGTGCACCGTCTACGACGCGCGCACCGGCCGCTACCGGCTCGACTACGCGCTGCTGATCGAAATCTTCACCGGCCTGTCGGTGCTGCTCGCCGTCGTCTGGTACGTCGCGGCCGAATGGCGGCGGCAGCGCGGAAAGGCGCGCGCGGCGCGAAGCGCCGACCCGCTGCGGCAGAACGCCTGACCACCGCCGGCGGCCCCTTATCCGCATCGCGCACGTGGTCATCGGCCGGCGCGCGACGCGCGCGCGTCGCGTCAGGTCCGGCGGCTTGATGAAAGTCATGTCGCGCGGAGGGCGACCGCCCCTAGCATTCGGCATGCCGTCCCACCCGATGCCGCGCCGCCGCGGCCGCACGCCGCGATGCTGAAGCTCGTCCAGCGCGCCGGCCAGCGCGCGTTCCTCGCCGCCGAAGGCCTGTTCAACCACGTCTTCGGCAACGAGCTCAACCCGTTCTACTACCTGGGCGCGATCGCCTATTTCCTGATGTGGGTGGTGGTCGGGACTGGCCTCTACCTCTACGTGTTCTTCAAGACCGGCGTGCACGAGGCGTACGACTCGGTCGAGTCGCTGACGCGCGCGCAGTGGTGGGCAGGCGGCATCATGCGCAGCCTGCACCGCTACGCGTCCGACGCGATGGTGCTGGCGATGGCGCTGCACCTCGTGCGCCACTACGTGTTCGACCACTACCGCAGCTTCCGCTGGTTCTCGTGGGTGACGGGCCTCATCCTGCTGTGGCTGACCTACGTCGCCGGCATCAACGGCTACATGCTGCCGTGGGACATGACGGCGCAGTTCGTGACCGTCGCGACCGCCGAGTGGCTCGACTGGCTGCCGGTCTTCAACGGCGCGCTGATCCGCAACTTCATCACGCCCGACGCGGTCAGCGATCGGCTGTTCTCGCTCCTGTCGTTCCTGCACATCGGCCTGCCGCTCGGCGTGCTCGCGCTCCTGTGGGTGCACACGCAGCGCGTGCCGGGCGCGAAGACGCATCCGCCGCGGCCGATCTGGATCGGCGTGACCGTCGGTCTCGTCGTGCTGTCGCTGGTGAAGCCCGCCGTGTCCGGCCCGCCGGCGAACCTCGCGGCCGCGCCGACGACGATCCCGCTCGACTGGTTCTACCTGCCGGTCTACCCGCTGATCTACGCGTGGTCGCCGGGCGCGGCGTGGGCGGTGGTCGGCGGGCTCGGCCTGCTGTTCGCCGCGCTGCCGTGGCTGCCGCCCAAGCGCGCGGCGAAGGAGGACCTGCACCTGCTGGTGCGGCCGGACAACCACATCGTGCCGGCGCGCCCCGGCGAGTCGATCCTCGAGGCCGTGCTGCGCGAGCGCATCGCGTTCCCGTACGAGTGCCGCAACGGCGGCTGCGGCAAGTGCAAGTGCAAGGTCGTCTACGGCGACGTCGAGCAGGGGCCGCACCAGGAGGACGCGCTGTCCGCCGCCGAGCGCGCGCAGGGCATGGTGCTCGCGTGCTCGGCGACACCGCTGTCCGACCTCGAGGTCGAGTACGTGCCGGTGGCGCCGCTCGGCAACCTGGCGCCGCGCGAGTACCACGCCAAGGTGACGGCGATGCGCAAGGCCAGCGCCGACGTGATGATCGTGAAGCTGAAGGTCGCCGGCGAGCCGATCCGCTTCTACGCGGGCCAGTACGTCAACGTGATCCTCGACGACGGCCAGCGGCGCAGCTTCTCGTTCGCGACGGCGCCGCACGACCACGCCGAGATCGAGATGCAGATCCGCCTGATCCCGGGCGGCCGCTTCACGACGCACGTGTTCGAGAAGATGAAGGTCGGCGACACGCTGCGCATCGAGGGCCCGTTAGGCTCGTTCTTCCTGCGCGAGGACTCGAAGAAGCCGATCGTCTTCGTGGCCGGCGCGACCGGCTTCGCGCCGGTCAAGAGCATGGTCGAGCACGCGTTCCACGTCGGAATGAAGCGGCGGATGTACCTGTACTGGGGCGTGCGGTCGCTGTCCGACCTGTACATGCCGGAGCTGCCGAGGCAGTGGGCGGAGGCGCACGCCAACTTCACGTTCGTGCCCGTGCTCTCCGAGCCGAAGCCCGACGACCGCTGGACCGGCCGCACGGGGCTCGTGCACGAGGCGATCCTGCACGACTTCCCCGACCTGGCCGGCCACCAGATCTACGCGTGCGGCTCGGTGAAGATGATCGAGGCCGCGCACCCGGCGTTCACCGCGCACGGCATGCAGCAGGACGACTGCTTCTCCGACGCGTTCCGGCTGGCGCCGCAGGTCGCGCGCAAGGACGACGCCGCCGACATGGTCAAGCTGGGAGGTTCGTAGCGTGAGCGCACACATGAGCGGCGCCGGGCCGCCCCAAGCCGCGAATTGCTCCCCCTTGGGGGGCAGCGCAGCGGCGCCAGCCGCAAGCGTGGGGGCACACACATGACCGGCAAGTGGCTCAACTACCCGCTGCAGGCGGTCTGCTACGCGGCGTTCATGGCGGTCGTCGGCTACTTCTCGACGTCGCCGCCGTACGTGCACGTCCCCGCGGACAAGGCGCTGGTGAAGCTGTCGATCCAGCACGCGGGCCAGCGGAAGGAGGAGTGCCGCGAGCGCACGCCCGAGGAGTTGGCGAAGCTCGCACCCAACATGCGCGCGGCGACCGTGTGCCCGCGGGAGCGCGCGCCGGTCGCCGTCGAGGTCGAGGTCGACGGCAAGCCGCTGTTCGCCGCCACCGCGCCGCCGTCCGGATTCGCGAAGGACGGCGCGTCGTCGATCTACCGGCGCGTGACGGTGCCCGCCGGTTCGCACCGCGTCGTCGCACGGTTGCGCGACAAGGCGACCGGCGACTTCAACTTCGTCGAGGACCGGACGGTCGAGTTGAAGCCCGGCCGCGTGCTGGTGCTCGACTTCGACGCCAACCGCGGCGGGTGGATCTTCCGGACGTGAGCGCAGGCCGCCGCGCCGGCGCGGTTCGGCGCGCCGTGCAGGCGGGGTTCGCCGCGGTCGAGGCAGCGTTCGACCGGCCCTTCGGCGCCGCGGCCAATCCGTGGCGGCACTCGGGCGCGCTCGGCTACCTGCTGTTCTGGATCGTCGCGGCGACCGGCATCTACGTCTACGTCGGCTACGACTCCAGCGTCGCCGGCGCGTACGCGTCGGTCGCAGCACTCTCGTCCAACGCGTTTCCCGCGGGCGCCTTCGCACGGAGCCTGCACCGCTACGCGTCCGACGCGTTCGTCGTCGTAGTGCTCGTCCACCTCGCGCGCGAGTGGGCGTTCGAGCGCTACGCGCACTTCCGCCGCTTCTCGTGGCTGACCGGCGTGGCCGCACTGTGGCTCGTGTTCGCGTCGGGCATCGGCGGCTTCTGGCTGGTCTGGGACCGCCTCGCGCAGTACAGCCTCGTCGCCACCGCCGAGTGGCTCGACGTGCTGCCGGTGTTCGACGGGGCGCTGGTCCGCAACTTCATCGCGCAGGACGCGGTCAGCGACCGCTTCTTCTCGCTGCTCGTGTTCCTGCACATCGGCATCCCGCTCGCGCTGCTGGCGCTCATGTGGGTCCACCTGCAGCGGCTCGCGCGCCCGCGCACGTACCCGCCGCGGGCGCTGGCGTGGGGGACGTGCGCCACGCTCGCGCTGCTGTCGCTCGTGCGACCGGTCGTCAGCGACGCGCCCGCCGACCTCGCCGCGGCGCCCGGCACGCTGGCGCTCGACTGGTACTACCTCGGCGTGCACGCGTTCGCGGACTGGGCGTCGCCGCGCGCGCTCTGGCTCGCGGCCGGCGGCTTCACGCTGTGGCTGGTCGCGCTCGCGTGGGGGTCGGGCGCGGCGCGCCGCGCGCCGCCGGCGGCGGCCGTCGTCGACCTCGCGAACTGCAACGGCTGCGGGCGCTGCTTCGCCGACTGCCCGTACGCCGCGGTGACGATGACCGCGCGCACCGACGGCAAGGCCCTGCCGCGGCAGGCGGTCGTCGACGCGTCGCTGTGCGCGGGCTGCGGCATCTGCGCCGGCGCGTGCCCGTCGTCCACGCCGTTCCGGTCGGTGCGCGACCTCGTGACCGGCATCGACCTGCCGCAGGCGCCGGTGCACGCGCTGCGCGCGGCGCTCGACGCCGCGCTCGCGCGCTGGGCGGACGCGGCGCACGACCCGCACCGGCCGCGCATCGTCGCGTTCGGCTGCGACCCGGACGGTCGCGCGAGCGCGCTCGCGCGCCACGCGGACGAGCGCACGGCGACGATCGGCGTGCCGTGCGCGGCGCAGGTGCCGCCGTCGTTCGTCGAGTTCGCGCTGCGCTCGGGCGCCGACGGCGTGCTGGTCACCGGCTGCCGCGAAGGCGACTGCGCCTACCGGCTGGGCGACCGGTGGACGGCCGAGCGGATGGCCGGCGCGCGCGAGCCGCACCTGCGCGCGGGCGTGCCGCGCGAGCGCGTCCGCCTCGCGTGGGCGCATCGGAACGACGTGCACGGCCTCGCGCGGGCGCTGTCCGAATTCCGTGCGGCGCTCGCGGCCGGCGCCGCGCCGGCGGCAGCACCCGTGCCGCCCAAGCGGGCGGGCGGCGGCCACGGCACGCCCGCGCGCACGGCGTGACGGGGATAATGCGCTGATGCTGGCTCCCCGCCGCCCCGCCGCCCTCCGCCCTGGGCCGCCGACCGCGCACCTGGCCGTCGACCTGGCGCTCGGCCGCTACACGCTCGCGGTCCCGCGCGACGCCCGCAGGCGGCTCGCGGTCGGCTGGTTCGCGCTCGGCGTCGCGGCGCTCGCCGCCTCGGGCGTGCTCGCGGTGCTGCTGGTGCTGTCGCGCACGCCCGGGCTCGCGACGCTCGTACCCGTCGCGGACTTCTTCCACACGGCGCTGGTCGCGCACGTCGACCTGTCGGTGCTGGTGTGGTTCGTCGCGTGCGGCGGCATGCTGTGGAGCCTCAACAGCACGCCGCGGCTCCTGCCGCTCGGCTACGCCGCGCTCGCGCTGTGCGCGCTGGGCGCGGCGGCGATCACGGCGGCGCCGTTCGCCGGCGGCACGCCGATCATGGCGAACTACGTGCCGGTCATCGAGTCGCGGGCGTTCCTGGGCGGCCTCGCCGTGTTCGGCGCCGGGCTCGCGCTGGTCGTCGTGCGCGGATTGTTCGCGTCGCCGCTCGTCGGCGTGCGGCTCGACGGGCCGGGTGCGCTGCGCTTCGGCCTGAACGGCGCGCTGGTGGCGACCGCCGTCGCGCTGATCGGCTTCGCGTGGTCGTACGTCGCGCTGCCCGCGGGCCTCGACGGCAAGGCCTACTACGAGCTCCTGTTCTGGGGCGGCGGCCACCTGCTGCAGTTCACGTGGACGCTGCTGCTGCTCGTCGCGTGGCTGCTGCTCGCCGACGCCGTCGGCGCGCGCGTCCCGCTGTCGCCGCGCGTCGCCGCGCTGCTGTTCGGCATCGGGCTCGCCTGCGTGTTCGCGACGCCGCTCGTCTACTACGCGTACGGCGTGACGTCGGTCGAGCACCACCGGCTGCAGACGTGGCTGATGCGCTTCGGCGGCGGCCTCGCGATCGCGCCGGTCGCCGTCGCGGTGATCTGGGGGCTCGTGCGCCGCGGCCGCGCGAAGGCCCGCGACGACGCGGCCGCCGGACCGCTGCACGCGGCGCTCGTCGCGTCGGTCGTGCTGTTCGGCACCGGCGGCCTCATCGGCTTCGCGATCCGCGGCAGCAACGTGACCATTCCCGCGCACTACCACGGCTGCATCGTCGGCGTGACCATCGCGATGATGGGCGTGGCCTACTGGCTGCTGCCGCGGCTGGGCTTCGGCGCGCCGATGCCGCGGCTCGCGACGTGGCAGCCGTACGTCTACGGCGCGGGACAGCTGCTGCACATCGTCGGGCTGGTCTGGTCCGGCGGCTACGGCGTGCAGCGCAAGGTGGCCGACGGCGCCGTCGCCGAGCGCTCGCTCGAGCAGGTCGCCGGCATGGGCCTCATGGGGCTGGGCGGACTGATCGCGATCGTCGGCGGGATGCTCTTCGTCGCCGTCGTCGTCGTCGCGGTCGCGCGCCGGCCGCGCGGCGAGCCGGTTGCCCGGCCATGAGCGGCGCGGACGCGACGGCGAACCTGCGCGCGTGGTTCGTGCGCGGCGCGCTGCTCGCCGCCGCGCTTACGCTCGTCGTCGTCGTGTCGAGCGCGTTCCTGCGGCACTGGCAGGCGGGGCTCGCCTGCGCGGACTGGCCCGCGTGCTACGGGCGCGTCGACGCGGACCCGGACGCCGCGCCGGCGCTCGGCGTGCGCGTGGCGCGCGCCGCGCACCGCGTGGCCGCGACCGCGGTGCTGGCGCTCGTCGCCGGCCTCGCGCTCGTCGCGTGGACGCAGTCGCCGCGCTGGCGCCGCGCAGGCACGCCGCTCGCGCTGGCGCTCGCGGTCACGCTGGCGCTCGCCGCACTGGGCGTCGCGACGCCCGGCTCGCGGGTGCCGGCGGTCGCGCTCGGCAACCTCCTCGGCGGGTTCGCGATCCTCGCGCTGCTCGCGGTGGCCGTCGCGGCCGCGCGGTCACCGGCGGCGGACGCGCCGTCGCCGGCGCGCGACGCCGCCGCGATCGCGGTGCTGCTGGTCGCGCTCGGCAACGCCGCGCTCGGCGGCTCGGTCGGCGCGCACTTCGCGCTGAGGCAATGCCCGGCACCGGGTGGCATCGGCAGCGCGCTTCCCGCCCTGTGGTCGAATCTCTCCGGGATCGATCCCTTTCGTGCGCTCGCCGTCGTCGGCGGGCGCATCGCAAGCCCGCCCGCGGCCGCGGGCCTGTGCCCGCTGCACGCGGCGACCGGTGGCGTCGTCGCGTTCGTCGTGCTGGCGCTCGCGTTCGCGCGGCGGCGGCGCGCCCGCGCGCTCGCGGCGCCGCTCGCCGGGCTCCCGGTCCCGCGCGCGGGCCCGGGCGCGCGGGCGCTGGCGACCGCGCCGTCGCTGCCGCTGACGCTGCTGCACAACCTGTGCGCGGCGCTGCTCGTCTCGGCGCTGGCCGTCGCCGCCGCGGGCGTCCGGGTGGGGCCCGCGATGGAGGTTCCCCGACCATGACCGACCAAGTGAAGGCCTGGCAGTGCATCGGCTGCGGCGCGATCGAGGCGCCGCAGCCGTGCGTCGGCATCTGCGAGTTCCGCCGCGTGGAGTTCGTCTACGGCGCCGAGCATCGCGACGCGCTCGCGCGCGCCGAGCACGCGGAGGCGCGCGCCAACGCGCTCGCCTCGGTCGTACGCCGCCTCGCGCGCACGACGCCGCACGCCGACGGCTGGGAGCGCTCGTTCCGCGCGCTGCAGGCGGAGGCGCGGCGCGCGCTCGGCGAAGACGCCGACCACGCGCCCTGAAGGCGCGGCGCCCGCTCTTGTATGATGCACGCCGGCGAACCCGGCGCCGCGCCGCGTCCGCACGGAAAACCGCGATCCGATGAGCACGTTCCTGCTGGCGATGCCTCCCCTGCTGCTGGTGCGCGTCGCGCTCGCGGCCGTGTGGATCTACGAAGGGCTGTGGTGCAAGCTCCTCGGCCGCGAGGAGAACCAGCTGCGGATCGTGCGGGCGGTCCCGCGCTACGGCGAGAAGTTCGGCCGCCCGTTCCTGCTGGCACTGGGCGTGGTCGAGGTGCTGCTCGGCGTGTGGGTGCTCGCGGGCTGGGCGCCCGGCCTGTGCGCGCTCGCCCAGACGGTGGTGCTGGTCGCGATCAACGCCAACGGCATCCTCTGGTCGCGCCGCCTCATCGCCGACCCGGCCGGCATGCTCGTCAAGAACTTCGCGTTCCTCGTGCTGGCGTGGGTCAACGCCGGCATGTCGGCATGAGCGGGGAGAACGGCAGCACCGCGTGGGAGGCCGGGCGGCTCGACGCCGGCGGCGGCCCGCCGCGCGTGCTCTTCGGCCGCATGTACGAGGACCCGGCGGTCGAGCTCGCGGCGTTCCGCCCCGGCGGGCGCGTGTTCTGCATCGCGTCGGCCGGCTGCACGGCGATGAGCCTCGCGCCGCGCCACGACGTCGTCGCCGTCGACATCAACCCGGCGCAGGTTGCGTACGCGGCGCAGCGCATCGCGGGCGCCCCGATGATCCGCGGCACCGCCGAGCACGTCATGGGCGCGGGACGCACGCTGCTGCCGCTGGCCGGATGGCGGCCGTCGGTCGTGCGCGCGTTCGTCGAGCTCGCCGATCCGGCCGCGCAGCGCGAGTACTGGCGCGCGCACCTCGACACGCGGCGCTTCCGCCTGGGGATGGACGCGCTGCTGTCGCTCACGTCGCTGCGCGCCGCCTACGCGCCGCGGCTGCTCGCGTCGCTGCCCGCGCACTTCGGCGCCGTGATGCGCGCGCGCATGGCCCGCACGTTCGGCACGCATCCGAACCGGACGAACCCGTGGGCGCGCGCGCTGCTGCTGGGCGACGTCGCGCACGAGCCGCCGCCGCCGGAGGCGAAGGGCATCGCGCTCGTCCGGGCGGACGCCGCCGCGTACCTGGAGCAGGCCACGCCGGGACGCTTCGACGGATTCACGCTGTCGAACATCCTCGACGGCGCCGACGCGCGCTACCGGGAGCGGCTGTTCGCCGCCGTCACCCGCGCCGCCGCGCCGGGCGCGGTCGTCGTGCTGCGCAGCTTCGGCGAGCCCGCAGGTGACGCGCGCTACGACCGCGCGGCCGACGACCGCTCGGTGCTGTGGGGCGTGGTCGACGTGCGGCCGGTCGTAGCGCTCGCGGCCTGACCGCTGCGGGCTCTTACCGCCCGCGGACGGGGCGCGCCGCGCCCATGCCGGACAGGATGTGCCGGTGCAGCTGGTGCGCGAGCAGCCGCTCGAGCGGGCGCCACAGCCGGCGCGGCCGCAGGTGGCCGCGATAGCGCGTCGTGAGCGCGACCTCGCAACCGCCGTCGACTGCGCGCAGTTCGTAGGAGCCTTCGACGGTCGTCAGGCAGCGCTCGACGCCGAGGTTCTGCTCGGTGACCTCGAAGCGCACGAGCCGCGGCCGGTCGAGCCGCGTGAAGCGCTTGACGAGGCTGCCGTGGCTGTAGCGGCACAGGACGTCGGCGCCGACGCGCTTGTCGCCGCCTTGCGTGCGCACCGGGCTCGGCAGGAACAGCCGCAGCAGCAGCGGCGGGCGGTGCGGCACCTCCTCGTAGAACATCAGCCGCTCCCACACGTCGTCGGGTGCCGCGTCGAACGCGGCCGTCGTCGTCACCGCGTCGATTGCGACGCCGGGCGGGAACATCCGGCCGACGCTCCACAGGAAGTGCCGCGCGTGGAAGCGGGGCCGCGTTTCACCTGCATCCATGTTCGCCGCCATCATACCGGCCGCGACGCCGGCGTGGCCAGCGGCGCGGCGCGCCCGCCGCCTACGCGTGCTCCGTCTCGTTGACCCACTGCGCGAACAGCGTGTAGGTCACGGCCAGCAGCACGGGGCCGACGAACAGCCCGATGATGCCGAACGAGAGGAGCCCGCCGATCACGCCGGCGAAGATCAGCAGCAGCGGCAGGTCTGCGCCCTTGCGGATCAGCACCGGCCGCAGCACGTTGTCCAGCAGGCCGACGAAGAGCGACCAGACGAGCAGCGCGATGCCCCAGCCGGTGGCGCCGGACCAGATGAGCCAGATCGACGCCGGCAGCAGCACGATGACCGGCCCGATCTGCGCGATGCACAGCAGCAGCGTGAGGGCCGTGAGGACCGCCGCGAACGGGACGCCGGCCACGGCGAGGCCCACGCCGGCCAGCACGGTCTGGACCAATGCGGTCACGACGATGCCGAGCGCCACCGCGCGCACCGACTGCCCCGCCAGCACGACGACGGCCGCGCCGCGCTCGCCGGCCAGGCGGCGGCCGAAGCGGATCGCGCCTTCGCGCATCGTCTCGCCGTTCGCGTACAGGATGCCGGCGATGATCACCGTCAGCAGGAACTGCAGGCCCAGCATGCCGAGGCTGCCGAATCCGCCGGCGACCCACTTCGCGGCATCGGCCGTGTACGGCGCGAGCTTCGCGGCGATGTCGTCCGGGCGCGCGGCGGCGAGGCTCGTCCAGCGCTCGGCGGCGGCCGTGCCCAGCAGCGGGACGTTGCGCAGCCAGGCGGGGGGATCCGGGATCTTCGACGTGGCGAGCGAATGGATCCACGCCGTGATCGTGCCCAGGTTGTCGACCAGCGCCTGGACCGCGAGCGCCAGCGGCACGACGAACACCAGCAGCATGATCCCGGTCATCACGAACACGGCGAGGCCGCGCCGCCGCAGGCTCGCCTGCACGCTCAGCATCACCGGCCACGTCGCGACGACGATCATCGCGGCCCAGACGATCGGCAGCAGGAACGGCCGCAGGATCCAGAACGAGCCGCCGATCAGCACGGCGATCAGCAGCACCGCGAGCACCGTGCGCGTGAGGTCGCTCCGCGTCGCCGCGGCGCGGACCGGGTCCGTCGTGGTCATGGGATTTCGGCTCCGGAACGTGGAAGGGGAAGGTGTTCGATTGCCGCGCAACGCGGGAATGTGGGCCCGTCCGGGCGTCAGCGCCCCTCGACGAGCTGCTTCCCGATGGCGCGCAGGCGCTCCTCGTCGCCCGCCGCGATGGCGTCGCGCGTGAGCGAGAGCGTGTAGACGCCGCCCTTGCCGGCGGCCGAGAACGACACCTGCTGCGCGGTCGAGAAAGAGAACGCGTTGGCGCCGAGCGCGGATTCGTCCTTCGTCTTCATCCCCGGCTCCTTCGAGTTCATGGCCAGCGTGCGGCGCATGGCCAGCCCGCCCGCCGCCTGCGGCGGCTCGACGACGAGCCGCAGTGTCGACCGGCGATCCCCGGTCCGCATCTCGCAGATCGTGTTGTTGCCGGACTTGACCGGCTCGACCTTCGCGCCCGCGAAGCCGGCCAGCGACGCCCCCTGCGCGGCAAGCGTCGCGCAGGGATCCTGCGCCAGCGCGTGGCCGCTCGCGGCCAGCAGCGCGCCGACGGCGACCATCGTTCCGAATACGTCGCGCACGTCCCCCTCCCTGCTCGACGAAAGGAGTTGGAAATTACCATACGCCGGGTTCCCGCACCGCCGGGCCGGCACGTCGCCCTTGTTTCACCGCCGCGGCCGCGGTCCCGACCCGACCTGCTACGCTGTGCGCTGCCCGTCGGACTCTCCCGGATCCTCACGATGAACACGAATCGCTACGCACGACACATTGCCGTCGCCGGCTGCTGCCTGCTCGCCTTGGGCGCTGCCGCCGCCAAGGAGCCGGTCGCCGCACGATCCCAGGCGGCGTTCGAGGCCGCACCCGTTCTCGCCGGCGTGCAGATCGCGCCGGAGGCGCTGCTGAAAGGGCCGCTGCACACGGTGGCCGAGCCGATCGCGCTCGACGGCTTCTTCGGGCGCTTCGCGATCGAGTCGAAGTTCGGCACGTTCTCCGTCGTCGGCGTGAGCATGCTGGCCGTGCGCGTGAACGAGCTGCAGGCGATCGCCGCGCTGCAGGAGGTCCAGAAGAGCCAGGCGTTCCAGGACTCGCTGCTGCGGGCGGCCTCGGCGCCGGTCCAGCTCGTGCAGAGCGCGGTCACCAATCCGATCGGGACCGTCGAGAACGTGGGCCAGGGGCTGGGTTCGGTGCTCGGCCGCGTCGGCTTCCTCGCGCGCTCCGGCGTGCAGTCCGTGACGGACAGCGCCAGCGGCGCCGCGCCGGCGCCGTCCAACCTGCCGCCGGCCCCCGCCGGGGAGACGATCCCGTCCGCGTTCACCGGCGACCCGTTCGGCTACAACAAGGCGCGGCGCGACTGGGCGCGGCAGCTCAACATCGACCCCTACACGTCCAACCCCGTGCTGCGGCCGCTGCTCGACAACGCGGCCGCCGCGAGCTTCGCCGGCAACTTCGCCGTCAACACGGCGATCGGCGCCGTGTCGATGGGCGCGAACTTCGTGGTCGCGATGGACACGGACGTCCGCGACGCCGTGTGGAACCAGCCGGCCGTCGACCTCGCGCGCCAGAACGAGGCGCAGCTCATCGCGATGGGCGTGAGCGCGCGCACGACGCGCGACTTCCTGCGCAACCGGTGGTTCACGCCGTCGCTGCAGACGGCGCTGGTGGCCGCGCTGTCCAAGCTGGGCAACGTCGCCGGCGCGGAATCGCTGATCCAGGTCGCCTCCGCCGTGCAGGGCGAGACGCGCGTCCGGTTCATGGTCGAGTCGCTGCGGATGCTCGCCGAGTACCAGAAGAAGGAGTCCGACCTCGCCAAGCTGCGGATGAGCGGCATGGTGCCGGTCGGCGTCGCGGGCAACGGGACGCTCGTGGTCGCGGCCGCGATCGACTACGCGTACTGGGACAAGGCCGCCTCCGAGTTCGCGCAGCGCAGCGAGTTGAAGGCGAAGCGGCGGATCCTGCTGGTGACCGGCACCGCGAGCGAGCACGCACGGCGCGAGTTCGAGAAGGCGGGCTGGGTGCTGCGCACCGGATTGCGGACGTAGATCCGCATTCGCGCCTGCCGCGGGCTGCCGCCGGTCATTTTGGTCGGGGTGACAGGATTCGAACCTGCGACATCTTGCTCCCAAAGCAAATGCGCAAATACGCCGCATCGCCTTGACAAGAAACAGGAATCACCTCGCGACGGCTAATATTCTATCCGAGTTTGCGTGGAATTGGCCTCCAGCTACAACATCGTCTACACGACTTGTATTAGCTGGTTCTCGGACGCCAACATGAGTTCAACACCGCCCAAGAATCCGTTGGATCGCAGCTACAACCAGAACAAATACGAGGCGGAAATGGGGGAGGCGTGGGAACGTCCGGGAGAAGTCCTTGTCACTTCGCAAAGTGCCGCTGGCGTCTGAATCCCTCATTGTCCAAGCACAGGCAGCGCACCAAGCGCCAGTCGCGAATCTTCGGTCGGCCCGGCCCATTTCGACCACCTGCGGTGTGCCGGAGATCAGACCCCCAGTTTGTGTGGCCGACTGGCCTCCGAACCGACTACGCCGCGCCCCGTGGATTGACCTCAATCGTGCAATGCACGATCTCCTCGTGGATCGACAACCAGGTTCGCACGTCATCCGGTCGCAGGGACGTGTTGTCGGTCACCACGGCGAGCGCGCAGGAATAGCTTCCACGGCCAACGCGCCATACATGTAGATCCGCGATCCGCGTCGTCTCGGCTGTGGTATTCGCTAGGACCGCCTCGCGGATCTCGTCCACGACGGGATGGTCCATCTCGCGATCCAGGAGGACCTTTCCTGTGTCGGCGAGCAGCCCCTTGGCCCAAATGGCGACCAGCACTGCGCCGACGAGCCCCATGACTGGGTCCAGCCATGACCAGCCGTAGAGCCACCCGCCAAGCAAAGCGGCGATGGCGAGCACCGATGTGGCCGCGTCGGCGATGACGTGGACATATGCAGACTTGAGATTGAGATCGTGGTGATCATGACCGTGATTCCCACCGTGAGCATGATGGTCGTCCCCCGGTCCGTCGTGCTCACCATGGTGCGCGCGGCCGAGGATGAGCGCCGAGATGACATTCACGGCCAGCCCGACGACGGCGACGAGAATCGCTTCCTGGTAGCGGATCGGTTGTGGTGCAATCAGCCGTTCAATCGATCCGAATACCATAAGGGCAACGACAGCAAGCAGAAGTACGGCGCTGGCAAATCCGCCCAGTATTTCGATCTTCCACGTCCCGAATGCGAACCGGGCATCAGTTGCATACCGACGCGCGGCTGCGTACGCGAACGCGCTCAGGCCGATGGCGAGCGCATGCGAACTCATGTGAAAACCATCGGCCAGCAACGCCATCGAGTTGTACCACCAGCCGGCAACGATCTCGACCACCATCATGGCGGCGGTCAGCCATGCAACCGCGCGCGTCCCGCGCTCGGCCGCAGTATTGCCTCGGTCGAACACGTGATCGTGCTCCCAGCGGGTGATGTCGAAGTCCATCGCAACTCCTGAAACAACTCGCCGATGCTAAGGGTACGCCGACCTGATCTTGTGATGACGATCGATGCCGCGTGCACGATGATACCGATTACCTACACGATTCCCGGCGGCGGCGCCGAGCCGGGTGGCATCCCGCGCCTCGCGTCACCCGATACGGCCCAGCGCCGGAAATGCGTCGAGGAGCCATAACGAAAGGGTCGACACATAGCCGAACATCATCGCCAGGCCGAACGCGACCAATACGAGACCGGCAACCATTTGCATGATCCAGCCGAGCCGTCGCAGGTGCGACAGGACTCTGGTCGCACGTTCGAGGAACAAAGCCGCGACGAGGAACGGTACGCCCAGCCCCAGCGCGTACGCGCCGAGAAGCCCGAAAACGCCGGTGGTGGTCCCCGCCGCACTCACCGTGAGAATGGCGCCCAGCACGGGGCCGATGCATGGCGTCCAGCCGAACCCGAAGGCGAGCCCCAGCACGTAGGCCGTGACCGGGCTGCCGCCGGCGATACGGGGATGAAAGCGCAGGTCGCGCTGCAGCCAGGATGCGTGGCGCAGCAGGCCGAGCAATACCAATCCGAACAGGATGATGATGGCGCCGCCGACGATGTTCAGCTCGTAGCGATACTGCGCGAACAGTCGGCCGACCGCCGTGGCGCTTGCACCAAAAGCAATGAAGACTGTTGCAAACCCCGCGACGAAGAAGGAGCTGATGCCGACGGTCGCGAGTCGGGTTGCCAACGA
>JAYRNW010000215.1:0-25524 GCA_041911995.1 Casimicrobiaceae bacterium
CCTCGTCCTCGCCGACATGGACAGGAAGGGACTGAAGCGCGATCCCACCAGCGGCGCGAATCTCGTCGCCTTCGTGGGCGCGTCGCTCAAGGGAGCGCCGATCTTCGCGCCGTCCATCCAGTACGTGACCGTCGACGAGCCGAGCGGGCAGCTGACGCTGGTCGGGGACTTCGGTTCCAAGGCCGGGAAGGTCACCGTCGGCGGCGTCGAGCTCGCCGTCGCGGCCGCCGACTGGAAGGCGTCGCAGATCACGGCGCAGGGACTGCCCTTCTCGGGGTCGGGCTCGAACGGCGACGTGATCGTCGAGGTGAACGGCGTGAAGAGCAACGCGCGCCAGCTCTCGGACTGGGTGATCCCGCTGGCCTACGACTGGACGGACTTCGAGGACGTCCCCGGACTGAGAATCGCCGGCACCGGACAACTGCGCTTCCGCGCCGACGTCGGCCCCTACCGGCTGGCGCCAGCGGAAAAGCCGCGGTACAAGGCTCGGATCGGAAGCTTGCACAGGGATGGCAAGCTGGACCTCACGGCCTCCGGAACCTACGTCAACCCCGGGGGATGCGGAGCCACCGCGTACGGTTCGGACGTCTATTGGTCGTCCGCGAGGCCAAACGCGGCGGCGGGTCCCATGCTCACCGCCATGTTGCTCGTCGACGCCGAACACAAGCACGCGAACCTCCACCTGTTGCTCGGGAACGGAGTCATGCCAAACACAGTGGCGAAGCAGACGGGACTTGGCTGCGATCCCGGGCCGCAACCTCTCTTTCCCTTGTTCGGGCTTCTCGACGGCATGGTGCAGTTCCCGGCCGACAACTCCGACAATCCCGCCTTCGTCCAGCTGCCGGCGCTCGATCTGATCTTGAAGGACGACGTCGCGCTTCCCTCGATCGTCCGGGAGGACAAGAGTTGGGGAGGTGCCATCCGAATTGCGTCGCCATCCGTCGCCCCGATCGCGCCGCCGCGCGACACGCCCGACGCAGGCAAGTGATCGCGTGCCGCAGCTGCAACGCGACGAGCTTCTCCGGGCGCTTCGGGTAGCACAGGGGCGCCTGCTCGCACCGATGCTACGCCGCACCGACGGCGCCCGCGCGCCGCTCCTTCAACGACCCAGGGAGTCCTCCGTGAACGTTCGCCGGTGCCTTGCCGCCATGCTGGCGGCCCTCCTCGCCGCCACGGGCGCGCGCGCGCAAGGGACGCTGGTCGACGTCGTCGAGTATTACCACGGCGCGCTCGACCACTACTTCATCAGCTCGCTGCCGGCGGACATCGCCGCGCTCGACAGCGGCGCGCTCAAGGGCTGGGCGCGCACCGGGCTCACGTTCAAGGCCTACGACGGCCCGGCACCGGGCACGAGCCCCGTCTGCCGCTTCTACATTCCGCCGGCGCTCGGCAACTCGCACTTCTACTCGGCGTCGCCGGCCGAATGCGCCGAGGTCGCCGCCAAGTTCCCGGCGTTCTCGTACGAGTCGCCGAGCGTGATGTACGTCGGGCTGCCCGACGCCGCGACCGGCGCGTGCAGCGGCGGGTGGACGCCCGTGTACCGGTTGTGGAACCGGCGCCCCGACTCCAACCACCGCTACACGACCGACCGCAACGTGCGCGCCGACATGCTCGCCCGCGGCTACGTGGCCGAGGGCTACGGGCCCGAGGGCGTCGCGATGTGCGCGCCCGGCGCGGGACCGTCGCTCGACCTGGCGCTGTCCTCCCCGTCGCTGCTGCTGATGCCCGGCGACGTGCGCGAGCTCTACGTCGTCGTCCGGCCGCTCGGGGGCTTCGCCGGCGTCGCGACGCTGGCGGTCGAGGGGCTCCCTCCCGGGGTGACCGCGCAGCTCGAGTCGGCCACCGTGAACGTCCCGGTCGAAGGCGTCGGTGTGCGGCTTCGCGTGGAAGCCGGGTCGGCAGTGGCCCCCGCCGCCGCCGCGTTGGCGCTGGTCGCGGCGCAGGCGCCGGGCGTCCGGATCACGTCCACGCTCGCCGTCGGCATCGCGTCCGCGGGCGACCCGGTCGCCGTACGGCTGCGCGCGGAAGCCGACGCCGAGCGCCGCTTCATGGAACTCGCCACCCAGGGCGTGCCCGTCGGCGACGCGCTGCAGGCCGTGGCGACCTTCATGGCCGGCCACCCGGATTACGCGCGATCGGGCTACTCGCGCGAGTACGCGACCGCGTGGGGCCGCCTGAAGGACGGCACGCTGACCGTGTTCGTCGTCAACCGGTCGGGCGGCGTCACCGGCGCCGCGACGCGGCCGGAGTCGCCGCTGCCGAAGGCCGGCGAGCCGCAGCTTCCGGACGCCCCGAAGGCACGCATGATGCACGCCTTCGGCGACTACTTCGAGGCGCAGCAACCGGTCCGCGACATGCGCGGCTACCTCAAGAGCCGCGGCTGGACCGTCGCGCAGGGCGCCGACGGCGATGCCGACGTGCGCACGCTCGCCCAGGCGAAGGGCGACGGCTTCTTCTACATCAACGCGCACGGGGGCGCGCACTTCGACGACCCCGCCAACCCGTCGTCCGCGAAGCAGTACATCCTGGTGACGTCGACGCCCGTCGATGCCGACGCCGAGCGCGATTTCGCCGACGTCATGGGCAAGGAGAAGGACAAGCGCATCGTTCACGCGCGGGCGCCGAACGGCTACTTCAAGACGGCCAGCAACGGCGTGCGGGTGCCCCAGATGGGCGTCTACTACGCGATCACGCGCGAGTTCGTCTCCGCCTACATGGCGTTCGCCGACAACAGCGTCGTGTTCGTCAACGCCTGCTTCAGCGCGAGCGATGCGGACTTCATCAAGGCGTTCACGGACGCCGGGGCCGGCGTGTACCTCGGCTGGGACGGCGCCACGTACACCAGCTCCGCGTTCCGCTCGCCGCCGTACTTCGTCGACCGCATGGTCGGCGCCAACCAGTTTTCGATGAAGGAGTCGCCGCCGCAGCGGCCGTTCCCCTACGACCTCGTCCTCGCCGACATGGACAGGAAGGGACTGAAGCGCGATCCCACCAGCGGCGCGAATCTCGTCGCCTTCGTGGGCGCGTCGCTCAAGGGAGCGCCGATCTTCGCGCCGTCCATCCAGTACGTGACAGTGGACGAGTGGACGAACGAGCTCACGCTGATCGGGTACTTCGGATCGAAGCTCGGCAAGGTCACCGTGGGCGGCGTCGAGATCAAGGTCGAGCCCGCGGACTGGACGGCGGCGAAGCTCGTGGCGCGCAACCTTCCCGCCGCCGGCCCGGGCGCCAGCGGGGACGTGATCGTCACCGTCGACGGCGTGCGCAGCAACGCCCGCCAGCTCACCAAATGGACGGTTCCGTTGACCTACCAATGGGCCGACTTCGGCGACCTCAAGGGTGTGAACATCAAGGGCGACGGCCAGGTCGTCTTTCGCGCCGACGTCGGCGGCTATCGGCTCGAGCCCGCGGAAAAGCCGCGCTACAAGTTGCGCGGCGGCGTTTCCAACCGGGAAACCCGGCTGGAGATCACGGCGTCGGGCACCTACGTCGAACCCGACAACTGCAAGTACACGGGCTCCGGGTCGGACGTCTACTATTCTCCCGTCCGCGTGGGCGCCGGGCTCGGCGGCCAGCTGGAGAGCTACGTGAGGGTCGACACCGAGCAGTTGCGCGCCTCGCTGGGGCTGGCGTTCGCGAACCTCGTGTTGCCGGCCACCCAGCTCTCGCATTACGGGACGAGGAAGGACGGCTCGCCCTGCCCGCAATTTTCGGTCGGCGTGCCGCCCGCCTTCGGGCTGCTGGACTCGACGACGCAGTTTCCCGTCGACCAGGCAGAACCGCCCCAATTCCTGCCGTTGCCCTCGATCGACTTCACGGTGGACAAGAACTTCACGATGCCGGCCACCGTGAGGAAGGGGCACAAGGACGAAGGCAACATCACGATTTCGTGGCCGGTCGTGACCGCGGAGGTCCCGCCGCGGGACACGCCGGAGACGGGAAAGTGATCCGGGTGGACGTGCGCACGGATCCGGTGGCGAGCGGCCGGCGCGCGGTCGCTCCCTCGACGGCGCGGCGCCTCGCGCCACGCGCAAGCGGGCAGCGCTACACCGGCGCGGCCGCGGCGCGCTGCGGCCGCCGCATGCTGCGGCGCCGTGCGGGGTCGAGCACCTCCGAGATCTCGCGCAGCGTCGCCACGTTGTGCACGGGCAGGAAGTCGTCGACGTGCGGCAGGATCGCGCGGATCCCCGCCGGCCGCGCCTCGAAGCCCTCGTAGCGCAGCAGCGGATTGAGCCAGATCAGCCGCGCACAGGACTTGGCGAGGCGCTCGACCTCGAACGCGAGGCCCGCGCCGGCGTCGGCGTCGAGGCCGTCGCTGATCAGCAGCACCGCCGCGTTCTGGCCGAGCAGTCGCCGCGACCAGCGGCGGTTGAACTCGGCGAGGCACGCGCCGATGCGCGTGCCGCCCGCCCAGTCGTCGACGGCGGACGCGACGCGCGCCAGCGCGACGTCGACGTCGCGGTGTCTGAGGTGCCGCGTGATGTTGGTGAGCCGCGTGCCGAACACCAGCGTGTGCACGCGGTGCCGGTCGTTGGTGATCGCGTGCAGGAAGTGCAGCAGCATCCGCGCGTAGCGGTCCATCGACCCCGAGATGTCGCACAGCACGACCAGCGGCGGCGGCCGGTGCGTGCGCGCGCGGAACGCGAGCGGCGCGCCGGCGCCCGCGGCGCCGGTCATCGCGCGCATCGTCGCGCGCAGGTCGACGCGCGGGCCGCGCCGCGCCGCGCGCGTGCGCCGCTGCAAACGCTCCGGCAGCGGCAGCTTGAGGCGCGCCAGCATCGCCTTCACCTGCGCGAGCTCGTCGGCGGTCATCGTCGCGAAGTCCTTCTTCTGCAGCACCTCGCGCGCCGAGAACGTGAACGCGGCGTCGAGGTCGACCTCGTCCTCGTCGTCGGGCGGCGGCTGCGGCGGCTTGCGCGGCAGCATCGCCTGCGCGAGCCGCGCCGGCAGCTCGGGCGGCGGCGCGCTCTCGCCGGTGCGCCCGTACACGTGCGGCAGCTGCGACGCGACGAGCTTCTCGAGGAGCTTCGGGTTGCGCCAGAAGAGGTCGAACGCCTGCTCGAAGAGCTCGAGGTGCTCGCGGCGCGAGACCAGCACGGCGGCGAGCGCCTCGCGGAAGTCGGTGCGGTTGGCCACGCCGACCGCCTCCACGGCGGCGATCGCGTCGATCACCTTCGCCGGGCCGACCGGCAGTCCGGCGGCGCGCAGCACGCGCACGAAGTGCAGGACGTTCTCGGCGAGCTGACCCCGCGGCAGCAGCATCGCGCCGGTGCGCGGCGCGCGCGGCGTCACAGCCGGATGCCCTCCGCCTGCACGTCGGCGACGATCTTCGCGGCCACGTCGGGCGACAGCGCGCCGACGTCGTCCTGGTACTTGAGCAGCACGCCGATCGTGTCGGCCACCGCCTGCGGGTCGAGCGCGACGCGGTCGAGCGCGATCAGCGCCTCGGCCCAGTCGAGCGTCTCGGCCACGCCCGGCGTCTTGAAGAGGTCCATCGTGCGCAGCCGCTGCGTGAACGCGACGACCTCGCGCGCGAGCCGCTCCGGCGCGCGCGGGCACTTGCGGCGGACGATCGCGAGCTCGGAGAGCGCGTCCGGGTAGTCGACCCAATGGTAGAGGCAGCGGCGCTTGATCGCGTCGTGGATCTCGCGCGTGCGGTTGGACGTGATCACCACGACCGGCGGATCGGCGGCGCGCACGACGCCGAGCTCCGGGATCGACACCTGGAAGTCGGACAGCACTTCGAGCAGGTACGCCTCGAACGGCTCGTCGGTGCGGTCCAGCTCGTCGATCAGCAGCACCGGCGGCACGCCGTCGTCGGGGTCGATCGCCTGCAGCAGCGGCCGCTTGAGCAGGAACTGCGGCGTGAAGATGTCGTGCGCGAGCGCTTCGCGCGCGACGCCGCCTGCCGCCTCGGCGAGCCGGATCTCGATCATCTGCCGCGGATAGTTCCACTCGTACACGGCCGCCGCGGTGTCGAGGCCCTCGTAGCATTGCAGCCGGACCAGCGGCTTGCCGAGGCCCGCCGCGAGCACCTTCGCGATCTCGGTCTTGCCCACCCCCGCCTCGCCTTCGAGGAACAGCGGGCGCTGCAACTTGAGCGCGAGGAAGACGGCGGTGGCGAGCCGGCGGCCGGCGACGTAGTCCTGCGCGGACAGGAGGTCGAGCGTCGCGTCGACGGTGGCGGGCAGCGGACGGGCGGCAGGCGGCGCGGGCATGGGCGGACGCGGCGTAGGGGCGGAACGACAAGCATAGCAATTGTCGCCGCCCGCCCCCGCGGCGGCCGGAACCGGCGCCCGCGGCGCCGGGATCGATTGGCGCTGCGCGGACGGCGCGCCGCGCGCGTTCCTGGTTGTCCCCCCGGAGCGCGCGATGCGCGCCTCCCCCCAAAGGGGGGCGCGCCCTTGGGACGGCCCGGCGGGCTAGCCGGCGCCGGCGACCGCGTCGGCGCCGCGCACGGGTGCCGCGAACCACGCGAACGCATCGCGCAGCGCCACGACCTCGCCGACGACGATCAGCGTCGGCGGCGTTAAGCGGGCTGCGGCCGCGAGGCGCGGCAGGTCGGCGAGCGTGCCGGCGACCACGCGCTGGTTCGCCGTCGTCGCCTGCTGGACGATCGCGGCCGGCGTGGACGGCGGCCGGCCGTGCGCGATCAGCTCGCGCGCGAGCGTGGGCAGCGCCGCGAGGCCCATGTACACGACGAGCGTCTGCCGTGGCCGGGCGAGCGCCGGCCAGTCCAGGTCCGCCGTCCCGTCCTTGAGGTGGCCGGTCACGAGCGTGACCGCCTGCGCGTGGTCGCGGTGCGTCAGCGGGATGCCCGCGTAGGCGGCCACGCCCGACGCTGCCGTGACGCCGGGCACGACCTCGAACGCAATGCCGTGCGCGGCGAGCGTCTCGACCTCCTCGCCGCCGCGGCCGAAGACGAACGGGTCGCCGCCCTTCAGCCGCACGACGTCGCGGCCCTCCAGCGCGAGCCGCACGAGCAGCGCGTTGATCTCGTCCTGCGGCAGCGTGTGGTGGCCGCGCGCCTTGCCGACGTAGATCCGCTGCGCGTCGCGGCGCGCGAGCGCGAGGACGTCGGCCCCGACCAGCCGGTCGTGGACGAGCACGTCGGCGGAAGCGATCAGGCGCGCCGCGCGCACCGTTAGCAGGTCGGCGTTGCCCGGGCCGGCGCCCACCAGGTAGACGACGCCGGTGCGCGCGCGGCCGGTCGCCGCGGGTGGCGCACCGCCGACCGCGTACAGCGGCCGGCGCAGCAGCGCGGCCCGCGCCGGAACCTGCCTTTCCTCGAATGCCATCGCGCGCCCTTCCCGGCGGTGGACTGGCGCGCATTCTCGACTGCTGCAGCGCGGGAAAACCTTAAGATCAATCAAGGAATTCCCGCCCCCCCGCGGCGCATCCTTCCCGACCAGAGCGGGACGCCAGGGCGAACCGGCGCACCCGCACGCATCTGTCCACAGGGGAGGACCGCAACAGTGAACCGCAGACTTGCCGCAGGGATGATCACGCTCGCCGCGCTGCCGAGCGCGATCGGCGCCGCATTCGCGCAACAGGCGCAGCCGCAGCCGCAACCGCAGCACAAGGAGATCACCGGGCCGGAGACCGCGTACCAGGCCGGCAGCTCGCCGCTCGCGGGCGTGGACATGTACCAGGACATCAACCCGAAGGCGCCGGCGATGTCGAAGGCCGAGTTCGACCGCGCGCGGCAGATCTACTTCGAGCGCTGCGCCGGCTGCCACGGCGTGTTGCGCAAGGGCGCGACCGGCAAGCCGCTCACCCCCGACCTCACGATCGACAAGGGCAGCGAGTACCTCAAGGTGTTCATCAAGTACGGCTCGCCGGCCGGCATGCCCAACTGGGGCACGTCGGGCGAGCTCTCCGACGCCGACGTCGACCTGATGGCGCGCTACGTGCAGCAGACGCCGCCGCAGCCGCCCGAGTTCGGCATGAAGGAGATGAAGGCGACGTGGAAGGTCCTCGTCCCGCCGGGCCAGCGCCCGACGAAGAAGATGAACAACTACAACCTCGACAACCTGTTCTCGACGACGCTGCGGGACACGGGCGAGGTGGCGCTGATCGACGGCGACACGAAGAAGATCGTCAACATCGTCAAGACCGGCTACGCCGTGCACATCTCGCGCACGTCGGCCTCCGGGCGCTACCTGTACGTGATCGGGCGCGACGGCAAGATCAACATGATCGACCTGTGGATGGAGAAGCCCGACAACGTCGCCGAGATCCGCATCGGCCTCGAGGCGCGCTCGGTCGACACGTCGAAGTACAAGGGCTTCGAGGACAAGTTCGCGATCGCCGGCAGCTACTGGCCGCCGCAGTACGTGATCATGAAGGGCGACACGCTGGAGCCGCTCAAGATCGTCGGCACCCGCGGCATGACCGTCGACACGCAGGAGTACCACCCCGAGCCGCGCGTCGCGGCGATCGTCGCCTCGCACTACAAGCCCGAGTTCGTCGTCAACGTGAAGGAGACCGGCAAGGTACTGATGGTCGACTACAGCGACGTCGACAACCTGAAGGTCACCGAGATCCCGACCGCGCGCTTCCTGCACGACGGCGGCTGGGACGCGTCGCACCGCTACGTGCTGATGGCGGCGAACCAGTCGAACAAGATCGCCGTCGTCGACGCCAAGGAAGGCAAGAAGGTCGCGCTGGTCGACGTCGACAAGATCCCGCATCCGGGTCGCGGCGCCAACTTCGTGCACCCGACGTGCGGGCCGGTGTGGGCGACGGGGCACCTGGGCAGCGAGAAGATCTCGCTGATCGGCACCGATCCCAAAGGCCATCCGAAGTACGCGTGGAAGGTGTGCGAGACGATCGACGGCCAGGGCGGCGGCAACCTGTTCATCAAGACGCACCCGAAGTCGCGCAACCTGTACATCGACACGCCGCTGCACCCGGAGCCGAAGATCGCCGGCTCGGTCGCCGTCTACGACACGAAGAACCTGAAAGCCGGCTACAAGGTGCTGCCGATCGCCGAATGGTCGGGCGTGGGCGAAGGCGCGCGGCGCGTCGTGCAGCCGGAGTTCAACAAGGCGGGCGACGAGGTCTGGTTCTCGGTGTGGAGCGCCAAGAACCAGGAATCGGCGCTGGTGATCGTCGACGACAAGACGCTGAAGCTCAAGTCGGTGATCAAGGACCCGAAGCTCGTCACGCCGACCGGCAAGTTCAACGTATACAACACGCAGCACGACATCTACTAGGGGAGCGGAAACGATGAGGCACCAATGGATTGCGGCGGCGGCCGGCGCACTCTTCGCCGCGGGGCTGGCGGCGCCGGCGCTCGCGGACGAGGCGGGCGACAAGATGCTGAAGGACAAGGGCTGCACAGCCTGCCACGCCAACGACAAGAAGGTGGTCGGGCCGGCGTACAAGGACGTGGCCAAGAAGTACAAGGGCGACGCGGGCGCCGCGGCGAAGCTGGCCGAGAAGGTGGTCAAGGGCGGCCAGGGCGTCTGGGGCCCGATCCCGATGCCACCCAACAAGGTGACCGACGACGAGGCGAAGAAGATGGTCGCCTACGTGCTGTCGATGTAGTGGTGCGGGGGTGCGGCGTGCGGCGCCTGGCGCCACTGGCGCTCGCGGCGCTCGCCGCCGCGGGACCGGGCGCGGCGGCGGCCGATGGCGCGGCCGCCGCGCCCGCGCCGCAGCGCGCGCGTGAGTTGCTGACGCTTCTGAAGCAGGACTGCGGCTCCTGCCACGGCATGCGGCTGACCGGCGGCCTGGGGCCTGCGCTCACGCCGGAGGCGCTGCGCGCCAAGCCACCCGAGAGCCTTGCCGCCACGATCGTGTCGGGGCGCCCCGGGACCGCGATGCCGCCGTGGCGACCGTTCCTGTCGGAGGCCGAGGCGCATTGGCTGGTCGCGCGCCTGGTCGCCGGAGAAGTCGATGCGCCGTAGCCGGACCCATGGTGGCTCGTCGTGCGCGCCGTGGATCGCGTGGCTCACGGCGTGCGGGCTGCTGCTCGCCGGCGCGGTCGCCGCGCAGCCGTTGCGCGGCACCGGCGACTTGGGTGTCGTGATCGAGCGCGCCGCCGGGCGCGTGCAGGTCGTCGACACGACGGCGCGCACGTCGCTCGCGACCATCGCGGGCTTGGGCGACCTCTCGCACGCGTCGGTCGTGTTCTCGCGCGACGGCCGCTACGCGTACGTGTTCGGCCGCGACGGCGGGCTCACCAAGGTCGACCTGCTCGCGCAGCGCATCGAACGGCGCGTCATGCAGGCCGGCAACTCGATCGGCGGCGCGATCAGCCAGGACGGGCGCGTCGTCGCCGCGCAGAACTACGAGCCCGGCGGCGTGAAGCTCTTCGACGCCGGCACGCTCGAGCTCCTCGCGGACCTCGCGGCGCCGGCGGGCGCCGACGGCAAGCGGTCGAAGGTCGTCGGGCTCGCCGACGCGCCGAACGGGCGCTTCGTCGCCGCGCTGTTCGATGCCGACGCGCTGTGGGTGATCGACGCGGCCGACCCGCGCGCGCCGCGCGTGACGACGCATGCGAACGCCGGCCGCCAGCCCTACGACGGGCTGGTCACGCCCGACGGCCGCTGGTACGTCGCGGGCCTCTTCGGCGAGGACGGCGTCGCGCTGCTCGACCTCTGGCATCCGGAGCGCGGCGTGCGCCGCATCCTCGACCGCTACGGCCGCGGCGAGGAGAAGCTGCCCGTCTACAAGATGCCGCACCTGCGCGGCTGGGCGGTCGCCGCCGGCTATGCGTACATGCCCGCCGTGGGCCGCCACGAGGTGCTCGTCGTCGACACGCGCGACTGGAAGGAGGTCGCGCGCGTGCCGGTCGCCGGGCAACCGGTGTTCGCGATCGCGCGCCCTGACGCGCGGCAGGTGTGGGTCAACTTCGCGTACCCCGACAACGGCCGCGTGCAGGTGATCGACACGGAGACGCGCGCGGTCGTGAAGACGCTGGAGCCCGGGCGCGCGGTGCTGCACCTCGAATTCACGCCGCGCGGCGAGGCCGTATGGATCTCGGCACGCGACGACCACAAGGTCGTCGTCTACGACACGGCAAGCCTCGCGCCGGTCGCCACGCTCGCCGCCGACAGCCCGTCGGGCATCTTCTTCACGGCGCGCGCCGCGCGCATGGGGTTCTGACCGTGGGCGCCGCCGGCCACGACCCGCGCGTCGCCGCGCTGCTCAACGGCTTCCAGCGCGACTTCCCGCTGGTACCGGCGCCGTACGCGGCGATCGCGGCGCGCCTCGGCGCCGACGAGGCGTGGGTGCGCGCCACGCTCGCGCAGGCTCTCTCCGACGGCCGCGTGAGCCGCGTGGGTGCGGTGTTCCGGCCGAACACGATCGGCGCGTCCACGCTGGCGGCGCTCGCCGTGCCGCCGGGCGATCTCGCACGCGTCGCGGCGCTCGTCTCCGCGCGTCCCGAGGTCAACCACAACTACGAGCGCGAGCATCGGTTCAACCTGTGGTTCGTCGCCGCCGCGCCGGATCGCGCCGCGCTCGCGGCCGCGCTCGTCGCCATCGCGCGCGACACCGGCCAGCGACCGCTGTCGCTGCCGATGCTCGCCGACTACTGGATCGACCTCGGGTTCGACCTGACGACGCCGCACCACCGGAAGGCGGCGCGCGGCGACGTGCCGCCGGCGGACGTACCGATCGTGCTCGACGCCGCACAACGACGGATGGTCGCCGCGCTGGAGGACGGCCTGCCGCTGGTGCCGGCGCCGTTCGCGGCGATCGCCGCCGCGGCCGGCATTGCCGAGTCGGTCGTGGTGACCACGCTCGCCGACTGGCAGGCGCGGGGCGTGATCAAGCGCTTCGGCGTCGTGGTCCGGCACCGCGCGCTCGGCTACACGGCCAACGCGATGTGCGTGTGGGACGTGCCCGACGACGCGGCCGACGCCGCCGGCGCCGCGCTCGCCCGCGAGCCCGGCGTGACGCTGTGCTACCGGCGCGCCCGCGCGCTGCCCGCGTGGCGCTACAACCTCTTCTGCATGCTGCACGGCCGCGACCGCGGCGCCGTCGAGGCGCGGCGCGCGCAGCTCGCCGCCGCGCACCGGCTCGCGCGGTACCCGTCCGCCACCCTCTTCTCGCGGCGCGCGTTCAAGCAGTGCGGCGCGCGGTACGCGGCCGCGGCCGACGTCGCGGCGACGGCGGCGTGATGGACGCGCTCGACCGCAAGATCGTCGCCGCGCTGCAGGACGGCTTTCCCGTCTGCGAGCGGCCGTTCCTCGCGGTCGCGGAAGCGCTCGGCATCGGCGAGGACGCGCTGATCGCGCGCGTCGACGCGCTGCTCGCCGACGGCACGCTGACGCGCTTCGGCCCGCTGTTCGACGCGGGCAGGCTGGGCGGCGCGTTCACGCTGGCCGCGATGGCGGTGCCGCCCGCGGACTTCGACCGCGTCGCGGCGCAGGTCAACGCGCGGCCCGAAGTCGCGCACAACTACGCGCGCGACCACGCGCTCAACATGTGGTTCGTGCTCGCCACCGAGCGGCCCGACGACGTCGCCGATGTGCTCGTCGCGATCGAAGCCACGACCGGGTACCCCGTGTTCGCGTTCCCGAAGGAGCGCGAATACTGCGTCGACTTCCGGAAGTCGGCGTGAACGCGCCGTCGTCCGCCGACCTGCTCGACCGCGCGCTGGTGCGCGCGCTGCAGGACGGGCTGCCGCGTGTCGCGCGGCCCTACCACGCGGTCGCCGACGCGCTGGGCATTCCGGTCGACGACGTGATGGCGCGCGTGCGCGCGATGCAGGCGTCGGGCGCGATCCGCCGCATCGGCGCCGTGCCGAACCACTACCGGCTGGGCCTGACGGCGAACGGGATGAGCGTGTGGGACGTCGCCGACGACCGCGTCGACGACCTGGGCGCCGCGGTCGGCGCGCTGCCGTTCGTCACGCACTGCTACCGCCGGCCGCGGCGGCTGCCGGCGTGGCCGTACAACCTGTTCGCGATGGTGCACGGCGCGAGCCGCGCCGAGGTCGCCGCCAAGGTCGCCGCGATCGCGGCGGTGCTGGGGCCGGCAGCGCGCGCGCACGACGTGCTCTTCAGCACGCGCATCCTCAAGAAGGCCGGCCTGCGCTTCGGCGCCGCCGGCTGAACGCACCCTACGCCGCCATGTTCCGTGTCACCCAATACCTGCAGGAAGTGAAGGTGCCCACGCCGCTCGGGCCGAAGCGCACGCCGCCGGGCCCGGTCGTCATCTGGAACCTCGTGCGCCGCTGCAACCTCGCCTGCCAGCACTGCTATTCGATTTCCGCGGACGTCGACTTCCCCGGCGAGCTCTCGACGGCCGAGATCTTCCGCACGATGGACGACCTCGAACGCTTCGGCGTCCCCGTGCTGATCCTCTCCGGCGGCGAGCCGATGCTGCACCCTGACCTCTGGGCGATCGCGCACCGCGCGAAGGCGCTGGGCTTCTACGTCGGCCTGTCGACGAACGGCACGCTGATCGACGCGCGCAACGTCGAAGCACTCGCGGGCGTGGGCTTCGACTACGTCGGCGTGAGCCTCGACGGCATCGAGGGCACGCACGACCGCTTCCGGCGCAAGGCCGGCGCGTTCGCGGCGTCGCTCGCCGGCGTGCGCCTCGCGCGCGACGCGGGCCTCAAGGTCGGGCTGCGCTTCACGCTGACGCGCGACAACGCGCACGACCTGCCGGCGCTGCTCGACCTCATGGAGGCCGAGCGCGTCGACAAGTTCTACCTGTCGCACCTCAACTACGGCGGCCGCGGCAACGTCAACCGCAAGACCGACGCGATGTTCCGCACGACGCGCGACGCGATGGACCTGCTGTTCGACACCGCGTGGCGGCACGTCGAGGCCGGCCGGCCGCGCGAATTCGTCACCGGCAACAACGACGCCGACGGCGCCTACCTGCTGCGGTGGGTCGCGCGCCGCTTCCCCGACCGCGTCGCGCACCTGCGCGCGAAGCTCGTCCAGTGGGGCGGCAACGCGTCGGGCGTGCACGTCGCGAACATCGACAACCTGGGCAACGTGCATCCGGACACGTTCTGGTGGGACTACACGCTCGGCAACGTCCGCGAGCGGCCGTTCTCCGCGATCTGGCAGGACACGTCGGACCCGCTGATGGCCGGGCTCAAGGCGTCGCCGCGCGCGGTGAAGGGCCGCTGCGGCGCGTGCCCGCAGTTCGCGCTGTGCGGCGGCAACACGCGCGTGCGCGCGTGGCAGGTCACCGGCGACCCGTGGGCCGAGGATCCGGGTTGCTACCTCGACGACGACGAGCTCGGCATTCCCGAAGGCTACGCGCGCGTGCCGCTCGCGCCCTACGTGCGCCCGCGCAGGGCGCAGACCGCATGAGTTCGCGCGCGACCGAGCCCGGCGCGGCCGGCCCCGCCGCCTGCGCGACCGGGTGCATAGCGGGCGCGCAGCGACTCGCGCGCTGGCGCTGCGTCATCGGCTGGGCGGTCTACGTCGTCGTCGCCGTGCTCGTCATCGTGGTCGCCGGCGCGGCTGCCGCGCAGGCCACCGCCGCGCAGAACTACGCGACGCACTGCGCCGCCTGCCACGGCGCGGACCGCTTCGGCGGCACCGGGCCCGCGCTGCTGCCGGAGAACCTCGAGCGCCTGCGCAAGCCGGCGGCGGCCGATACGATCGCGAAGGGACGCACGGCCACGCAGATGCCGGCCTTCGGCGACCGCCTGTCGAAGGAGGAGATCGACGCGCTGGTCGCGTGGGTCTACGCGCCGCCGGCCGTGCGGCCCGTCTGGGGTGCGGCCGAGATCGCGGCGTCGCGCGTGGTCCACCACGCGGACGGCACGCTGCCGGCGAAGCCCGCGTTCGCGGCCGATCCGCTCAACCTGTTCGTCGTCGTGGAGTCCGGCGACCACCACGCGTCGATCCTCGACGGCGACACGTTCGCGCGCCTCGCGCGCTTCCCGACCCGCTACGCGCTGCACGGCGGCCCCAAGTTCACGCCGGACGGCCGCTACGTCTACTTCGCGTCGCGCGACGGCTGGGTCTCCAAGTACGACCTGTGGAACCTGCAGACGGTCGCCGAGGTCCGCGCCGGACTCAACACGCGCAACATCGCGGTGTCGGGCGACGGCAAGTGGGTGATCGCCGGCAACTACCTGCCGCACACGCTGGTCGTGCTCGACGCGCGCGACCTTTCGCTGGTCAAGGTGATCCCGGTCACCGACCGCGCGGGCAAGTCGTCGCGCGTGTCCGCCGTCTACGACGCCGCGCCGAGGAAGAGCTTCATCGCCGCGCTGAAGGACATCCCCGAGGTGTGGGAGCTGACCTACGATCCCGACGCGCCGCCGGTGTACGAAGGCTACGTGCACGACTACCGGTCGGCCGAGGCCGTGGCGGCGAAGGGGCCGTTCCCGGTGCGCCGGATCGTGCTCGACGACGTGCTCGACGATTTCTTCTTCGACCACAAATACGACCACCTGATCGGCGCGTCGCGCGAGGGCGGCAAGGGGCAGGTCGTGAACCTGAACGTGCGGCGGCGCATCGCCACGGTGGACCTGCCCGGCCTGCCGCACCTGGGGTCGGGCATCACGTGGGAGTGGCAGGGCAAGCCGGTGCTCGCGACGACGAACCTCAAGGACGGTGTGGTCAGCGTCATCGACATGAAGAACTGGAAGACCGTCGGCGCCATTCCCGTCAACGGCCCGGGCTTCTTCCTGCGCAGCCACGAGGCGACGCCCTACGCGTGGGTCGACGCGATGAACAGCCCGGCGAAGGACACGCTGCAGGTGATCGACAAGCGCTCGCTCGCCGTCGTGAAGGCGGTCACGCCCGCGCCCGGCAAGACGGCCGCGCACGTCGAGTTCGACCGCCACGGCAAGTACGCGGTCGTGAGCCTGTGGGAGACCGACGGCGCCCTCGTCGTCTACGATGCCGCGACGCTCGCCGAGGTGAAGCGCATCCCGGCGGCGAAGCCGGTCGGCAAGTACAACGTCGGCAACAAGATCGGTGGCTCGGCCGGCACGAGCCATTGAGAGCCGTCGCGGGACGGCGGCACGCGACCGAACGTTGCGTTTGGTCAGTATGCCGGCACTTCGTCCGTGCTAAGGTTCGGCGCTGCGCCCGCCGCCCGGTCCCCCGGAGGCACGAGCCCCGGACGGAAGCGTGCACGCGAAACCCGGCGCGCCGGCCCGTTGCGGCGCGCCGCCCGACCACCCAGGAAAAGGACCAGTCATGAAGGGTTTTCTCGCCGTTGCCGCCGTCACCCTGCTCACCAGCACCGTCGCCTTCGCCGGCACGCCCGCCTGCGAGGCGCAGGCGAACGAGAAGAAGCTCGCCGGCGCGGCCAAGACGAGCTTCGTCAAGAAGTGCGACAAGGACGCCGCCGCGGCCGCCACGAAGACGTGCGAGACGCAGGCCGCCGACAAGAAGCTGGCCGGCGCCGCGAAGAACAGCTTCGTCAAGAAGTGCGTGACGGACACGACCGCCGCCGCGAAGTGACGGCGGGCGCATCCGCGCCCCGGAAGTGAACAGCGGGCGGCCGGGACTCCCGGCCGCCCGCGGCATTTGTGGCGCAACGCGCGCTTCGGGGGGAAGACCAGCCCGCCGGGCCGCCCCAAGGGCGTGCCCCCCTCTGGGGGGAGGCGCGCAACGCGCGCTTCGGGGGGGGAGTAACTACCGGCCGACCTCGACGACGGCCACCTGGTTCACGAGGCTGTTGGCGAGCACCGGGTCGCCGTCGCGCGTCACGTCCATGTTGCGGACGATGTCGCCGCCGCCGGGGATCGCCCACGTCTGGAACTTCGCGGTCGCCGGGTCGAAGCGCACGATCGTGTTCGGCTTCGCGAACGACTCGCTGTACCAGACCGCGCCCTTGGTGAACACGATGCCGTAGGGCTCGGACTTCGGGCCCGACGGCGACGGGAATTCCGTGACCTTGCCGGTGACCGGATCGAGCCGGCCTAAGTAGCCGCGCGCGAAGTCCGTGTACCAGACGACGTCGTCGGCGCCCACGGCGAGCCGCCGCGGCCGCGCGCCGGGGTCCGGCAGCGGATACTCGGTGATCCGCAGCGTGTCGCGGTCGATGCGCGCGACCTTGTTCGTGCCGAACTCGACGAACCAGACGACGTTCTTCGAGTCGACGGCCATCCCGTACGGCCGCGCGCGCGGCGTAGGTACGTTGACGAGCCGGATCTCCCCGCTCTTCGGGTCGAGCCGGCCGACCATGTTCGCCTGCTGGACGGTGAACCAGAGCGTGCCGTCGCGATCGAAGATCAGCGTGTGCGGGTCCTTCGCCGCCGGATCGGGCAGCTTGTATTCGGTCACGCCGCCGGTCGCAGGATCGAGCTTGCCGATGTAACCCGCGTTGTTGCCGGTGAACCACACGTTGCCGTCGCGGTCCTCGGTGAGCCCGTGCGGGCCGGAGTGCGCGCGCGGCAGCGTGTATTCGCGCACGGCGCCGGTCGCCGGGTCGACGCGCCCCAGCCGGTTCGCGAGTTGCCCGGTGTACCACAGCGCGCCGTCGCGCGCGGCGAGCGGGTCGTGCGGGCGCGAGCCCGGCGTGGGCACGGCGAAGAGCCGCACGGTGGCGCGCGCCGGTCCGTCGATCGCCGCGGCCGGCGGCCGCGCCCGCTCGGGAAAGCTCTTCGTCAGGTATTCGGTGATCGCTGCCGCGTCGGCCGGCGCCGGATCGACGTCCATGTTCTGCATCATGCGCATGACGGTGCGCCAGCCGTCCGGCGTGTAGCCGGCCTTCAGCCGGTTGATGTCGTGGCAGCCGCCGCAGGTAGCCACGACGAGCGCCTTGCCCGGCCCCTCGGGGAAGTCGGCGCCCGGCGCCGCAGGCTGCGCGTGCGCCGACGTGCACGGCGCGGCAATCAACGCCAGCGCGGCTGCCGCCGCGCACGCGTGTCCGGTCCTCGTCATCGTGGGCTCCTTTCCGTTGGCGGCGCGCACCTACGCGTCCGGCACGTCGACGTCGAGCAGCGGCGCGTATTGCTGCGCACCGAAGATGTCCGGGTCGCCGGGGCTGCCGCTCGGCCGCCGCCGGTAGATCGTGAACTTGATCGCGTTGCCCGGATCGAACTCGACGAAGTCGGCGATGCGCTCCGGCGGGATCCGGTAGAGCCGGCACACCGACTCGCGCGTGAGCACCCGCGCCCGCTTCACCCGCTCGTAGACCGCGCGCTCGGTGAAGATCACGTCGAACGTGACGAGGTCGACCCCCGCATTCTTGCTGCGGATGGTCTTGGCGAGCTGCGCGAGCTTCGGCATCGTCGTCGGAAGCGGCGGTCAGCCGCCCACCGTGGCCACGTGCGTCGGGAAGAGCTCGAGCGGGTCGGCGCAGCGCAGCGTGTGGTTGAGCGTCCACCGGTAGGCCGGGCTCGCGCGCAGCACCTCGTCGAGCGCGAACGCGACCGAGCCCGCCGACCCCTTCACGTCGGGCAACCGCGCGTAGAACATCTGCCGCGTGCCGATCATGCACAGCTCCTCGGCCATCGCCGCCGTCGGCGCAACAGCCTGCACGAGGATGCACAACTCGTGCGCCGGGCGGTCGCGCAGCGGCTCCAGCTCGCCCATCACGCCGTCGCGGCCGTAGACCGTGTAGTGCAGCTCGTAGCCGGCCTCGCCGAAGCGCTCGCGCACCTTGTCGCGCGCCCAGCCGATGACCTGGTCGACGTGCGCGATCGTGTACGGGTCGCGGATGCCGACCATCCCGACGTAGCGCTCGCCGACCTTGCCGGCGCCCTCGAGCTTCACGCGGAACTCCGGCGCCGGCCGGAATTTCGCGCCGGTGATGCGCGTCGTCTTCTCCGCGATTTGCTCGTAGCGGCACTCCGCCATGTCGAGCGTGCCGCCGGCGACGTGCTCGTAGTACGGGTTCGACCTCTCGTACATCGCGTGGCCCGCGACCGACGCCACCGTGCACCGCTGCGCCGGGTGCATCGCCGTCACCTCGACCGCGTCGTGCGTGACTTCGCCCAGCACCGTCTCCTTGCCGCCGTACGGCTCGGCGCAGAACGACGCGCATTCGAGCACCTTGCCCAGGTAATACGCCTGGGCTTCCGGAAAGCCGTGGTGGATCGCCGGCGCCGCGAACACGCAGCTGTCGCTGCTGCGCCCGCCGATGATCACGTCGGCGCCCTGCTCCAGCAACCGGACGAACGGATGCACGCCGGCCATCGCGACGATGCGGTCGGTCGCGGCGAGCTCGGACTCCGTGAGGTCGCGATGGCCTTCGAGGCCCGCGACGACCTCGCCCGCGCGCATGCGCCGCACGAGGTCGTCCCGGTCGACCTCGGAGTAGAACCAGCCCAGCCGGAACGGCGGCAGCTTGTGTTTCGCCGCCAGCTCGCGGATGACGCGCACGTACAGATCGACGCGGCTGTTCGCGCCGGTGTCGCCGGCGGAGCCGATGATCATCGGCACGCCGAGCTCGCGGGACGCAACGAGCATCAGCTCGAGGTCGTGCGTCTGCCACGCGAGCGGGCTCGTCGACGTGTCCGAGCCGAGCGGGATCGGGCCGACGTCGTCGCTGCCGGAATCGGCGGCGATGCAGTCCGGGCGCGCGGCCACGCCGAGGCGGAAGCTCTCCTCGCGCGTCGGCGCGAAGCCCAAGTGGCCGTTCGGGCAGATGATGCGCAGCGAGTGCATGGCGGGCCGGTGGCGGGTCGCGGCGATCATAGCAGAGCGCTCGCGCGGAGGCCGCGCGCCGCCGTGGACGGCCGCCCCGCGCGCACGCTACGATTGCCGGTGGCGAGGTCGCCCGGGAGGAGGGTCGAATGTCAGCACGCCGGTATTGCGGGTTCGCGGCGATCGCCGCACTGTCGCTCGCGCTGCTGCCGGTCGCGGCAGCGCAGGCGCCGCTGCCGCGGACGCTGAAGATCGTCGTGCCGGTCTCGGCGGGCGGCAGCAACGACGTGATCGCGCGCGCGCTCGCCGTGCCGCTCGGCGCGCGCCTCGGCATCCCGGTCATCGTCGAGAACAAGGCCGGCGCCGCCGGCGTGCTGGGCTCCGACGCGGTCGCGAAGTCGCCTCGCGACGGCTCGGTCGTGCTGCTGACGTCGTCGAGCTTCCTCACCGCCGCCGCGACGCAGGCGCAGCTGCCGTACGACCCGCTCGCCGCGTTCGCGCCCGTCGCGATGGTCGGCCGCGGGCCGATGCTGGTCGTCGTGTCCGCGGCGACGCCGTACAAGTCGCCGGCCGACGTCGTCGCCGCCGCGAAGGCGAAGCCCGGCGCGCTCAACTACGGCACGGCCGGCGTGGGCTCGATCGCGCACCTCGCGACCGAGCTCCTCGACGACACGGCGAAGGTGAAGATGACGCACGTGCCGTACAAGGGCGCCGCGAACGCGGCGATCGACTTGGCCGCCGGCCAGATCCAGCTGATGGTGTCGAACTACAGCACGGTCGCGCCGCTCATCAAGACCGGCAAGATCCGCCCGCTCGCCGTGACGTCCGCGAAGCCGCACGCGGCGTTTCCGGACCTGCCGCCGGTGGCCACCGTCGCGCCCGGCTTCGACGTCGACATCTGGGTCGGCGTGTTCGCGCCCGCCGGCACGCCGCCCGCGCTGGTCGAGCGGCTGAACCGCGAGATCACGGCGATCGCGGCGTCGGCCGAGCTGGCGCCGGTGCTGGAGCCCGACGGCACGCTGCCGGACGCGATGCCGCCCGCGGCGTTCGCCGCGCGCATCAAGGACGAGCTCGCGCAGTGGAAGCAGCTTGCCGCGGAGCACCGAATCGTCGCCGAATGACGGAGGCGCCATGCCGAACATCACGTTGAACGTCAACGGCGGAGCGCGGACGGTCGACGTCCGCGACCCGGACGAGCCGCTGCTCTACGTGCTGCGCAACGCACTTGGGCTGACCGGCGCCAAGTTCGGCTGCGGGCTCGGCCAGTGCGGCGCGTGCACGGTGCTCGTCGACGGCGAGGCGGTGCGCGCGTGCCTCGTGCCGGTCGCGAAGGCCGCGGGCCGCCGGATCACGACGATCGAAGGCCTGGGGACGGCGGATCAGCCGCACCCGCTGCAGGCGGCGTTCGTCGCCGAGCAGGCGGCGCAGTGCGGCTACTGCGTCACCGGCATGGTGATGACCGGCGCTGCGCTGCTCGCGCGCAAGCCGTCGCCCACGCTGGAGGACGCGCAGCAGGCGCTCGCCGGCAACCTGTGCCGCTGCGGCACGCACCAGCGGATCCTGCGCGCGGTGATGCGCGCCGCGAAGGGGGCGAAGACATGAACGTGCACTCGCGATCCCGTCGCGCCTTCCTGCAGGCCGGCGGTGCGCTCGTCGTCGGCTTCACGCTGCCGGGCTCCGCCTTCGCGCAGCGTCCGGCGGGCATCGACGCCGCGCTGGGCAAATCGCTCGCCACCGACGCCGTCGACGGCTTCCTCGCCGTCAACGCCGACGGCACGGTGACCGTGTTCTCCGGCAAGGTCGACCTGGGCCAGGGGCTGCGCGTCGCCATTCCGCAAATGGCCGCCGAGGAGCTCGGCGTCACGATCGACCGCATCGTGCTGGTCGAGGGCGACACCGCGCTCACGCCGGACCAGGGCGCGACGGCCGGCAGCACCGGCATCATGCGCGGCGGCGTGCAGATCCGGCAGGCGGCGGCCACCGCGCGCGAGGCGCTCGTCGGCCTCGCGGCGGCGCGCACCGGCAAGGCGCCGACCGACTTCGACGTCGTCGACGGCGAGGTGCGGCCGAAGGCCGGCGGCCCCGGCCTCCGGTTCGGCGAGCTGGTCGGCGGCAAGCGCTTCGACCTCAAGGTCGACGCGAAGGCGAAGCTGCGCGATCCCGCGTCGTACAAGGTCGTCGGCAAGCCGCTGCCGCGGCCCGACGTGCCCGCCAAGGTGGTCGGCCGCCACGTGTTCGTCCACGACCACAAGGTCGACGGCATGCTGCACGCGCGCGTCGTGCGCCCGCCCGCCGTCGGCGCGACGGTCGTCGCCGTGGACGACGCGTCGATCGCCGCGATTCCCGGCGCGCGCGTCGTGCGCGTCCGCGACTTCGTCGCCGTGGTCGCGGCCGACGAATGGGACGCGCTGTCCGCGGCACGGCTGCTGAAGGTGCGCTGGTCGGAGTCGGCGCCGCTGATCGGCGCCGCCGCCGTGCGCGGCGCGCTGCGCGCGGGCCCCTTCGCCGGCGACGAGACGCTGGTGAAGAAGGGCGACGCGAAGGTGGCGCTCGCCGGCGCGAAGAAGGTCGCGGCCGAGTTCTACTGGCCGCTGCAGTCGCACGCGGCGATGGGCCCGTCCTGCGCGGTCGCCGACGTCCGCGACGGCAAGGCGACCGTGTGGTCGGCGTCGCAGGCGACGCACCGGTTCCGCGAGACGATCGCGCGCGCGCTCGCGCTGCCGAAGGACGCGGTGCGCGTCGTCTACCTCGACGGCTCCGGCTGCTACGGCATGAACGGCCACGACGACGTCGCCGCCGACGCGGCGCTGGTGTCGCGCGCCGTCGGGCGCCCCGTGCGCGTCCAGTGGTCGCGCGAGGACGAGCACGGCTGGGATCCGAAGGGCCCGCCGCAGCTGTTGGCGCTCGAAGGCGCGCTCGGCGACGACGGGAAGATCGCCGCGTGGCGCACCGAGATGTGGATCCCGAAGGCGACGGCGAGCCTGCCCAACATGCCGCTGCTCGCGCTGGACGCCGCCGGCATCGCGCAGACGCCCGGGATCAGCACCGGCCTCATCTTCCAGAACGGCGACCCGCCGTACGCGGTGCCGCACCAGGAGGTCGTCGTCCACTGGCTGCCGACGTCGCCGCTGCGGCCGTCGAACTTCCGTGCACCGGGCAAGGTCGCCAACTGCTTCGCGGTCGAGAGCTTCACCGACATGCTGGCCGCCGCCGCGCGCCGCGACGCGGTCGAGTTCCGGCTGCAGGCGCTGTCCGATCCGCGCGGCGTCGAGGTGATCCGGCGCGCGGCCGCGCTGATCGGCTGGCAGCCGCGGCCCTCGCCCGGCGGCACCGGCCGCGGCCGCGGCTTCGCCTACATCCACTACAAGCACAACGAGACGTGGGTCGCGCTGGCCATGGAAGCCTACGTCGACAAGGCCACCGGCGCGATCCGCGTGAAGCGCGTGGCCTGCGCGCACGACTGCGGGCTCGTCGTCAATCCCGATGCGCTGAAGCTGCAGATCGAGGGCAACATCCTGCAGACGCTGTCGCGGACGCTCTTCGAGGAAGTCGCGTTCGACCGCGCGCGCGTGACGAGCGTCGACTGGGCGAGCTATCCGATCCTGACGTTCCCCGACGCGCCGGAGATCCTGATCGACGTCGTCGACCGGCCGCAGGAGCCGCCGCTGGGCGCCGGCGAGGCGGCCGCCACGCCGGTGCCGGCGGCGCTCGCCAACGCGGTGTTCGACGCCGTCGGCGCGCGCGTGACGACGGCGCCGTTCACCCGCGAGCGCGTGCGCGCCGCGCTCGCCTGACGACGCGGCGCGCCGGCAGGCGGAATCTTCACCACCGGCCGCGCGCGGCTGCGAAGCGGATTGCCGCCGTCCCGGGTGCCACGCCGGTCCGGCGCGGCCCCGGCCCCCGCTGGGGGTCGCGTCAGCCCGCGGTGGCGACGGCCCGCGCCGCCATCACCGCCGCCAGGTGCGCGCGATACTCGGGCGAGCCGTGCAGGTCGCGGTTCAGGCCGGCGGCGCTCACCTTGACCGCCTTCGCGGCGTCGGCGGTGAAGCTCTTCGCGAGCGCGTCCTCCAGCGGCTTGCAGCGGAACACGCCCGACGCCGCGCCGGTGACCGCGACGCGCACGCCGCCGCCGGTCTGCGCGACGAACACGCCGACCAGCGCGAAGCGCGACGCCGGCTGCGGGAACTTGGCGTACGCGGCCTTCTTCGGGATCGGGAAGCTCACCGCCGTGATGATCTCGCCGTCGGCGAGCGCCGTCTCGTACATCCCCTTGAAGAACTCGTCGGCCGCGATCCTGCGCTTGTTCGTGTGGACGGTCGCGCCGAGGCCGAGCACCGCCGCGGGATAGTCGGCGGCCGGGTCGTTGTTGCCCAGCGCGCCGCCGAGCGTGCCCATGTTGCGCACCTGCCGGTCGCCGATGCCCTCGGCGAGCGCGGCGAGCGCCGGGATCGCGGCCCGGACCTCCTTCGACGCTGCGACTTCCGCGTGGCGCGTCATCGCGCCGATCACCACGTGCTCGCCTTCCCGGCGGATGCCCTTCAGCTCGGCGATGCCGGACAGGTCGACCAGCGTGCCGGGCTGCGCGAGGCGCAGCTTCATCGCGGCGACGAGGCTCTGCCCGCCGGCCAGCGGCTTGCCGCCGGTCTGCCCGAGCAGCGCGGCGGCGTTGGCGACGGAATCGGCTTTCTTCAGTTCGAAGCTGTACATGGATCGCTCTCCGGTCAGCCGCGCGCCGCGCGGATGGCTTGCCACACGCGGTGCGGCGACGCGGGCATGTCGAGGTGCGCCACACCCGCGGCGGCGAGCGCGTCGTGGACGGCGTTCATCAGCGCGGCCGGCGCGCCGATCGCGCCCGCCTCGCCGCAGCCCTTGGCGCCCAGCGGGTTGTGCGTGCACGGCGTCACCCGCGTGTCGACCTTGAACGACGGCACGTCGTCGGCGCGCGGCATCGCGTAGTCCATGTAGCTGCCCGACAAAAGCTGCCCGCTCTCGGCGTCGTAGACGCAGTTCTCGAGCAGCGCCTGCCCGATGCCCTGCGTGAGCCCGCCGTGGACCTGCCCCTCGACGATCATCGGGTTGATGATGTTGCCGAAGTCGTCGCACGCGGTGAACGCGACGACCTGCACGACGCCGGTGTCCGGGTCGATCTCGACCTCGCAGATGTGCGTGCCCGCCGGGTACGTGAAGTTGGTCGGGTCGTAGAACGCGGTCTCGTCGAGGCCCGGCTCCAGCTTGTCGAGCGGATAGTTGTGCGGCACGTACGCGGCGAGCGCCACCTCGCCGAACGCCTTGCTGCGGTCGGTGCCGGCCACCGTGAACTTGCCGTCGCTGAACTCGATGTCGGCCTCGGCCGCCTCGAGCAGGTGCGCGGCGATCTTCTTCCCCTTGGCGATCACCTTGTCCACCGCCTTCACGATCGCGGTGCCGCCCACGGCGAGCGACCGCGACCCGTACGTGCCCATGCCGAACGGGATGCGCCCGGTGTCGCCGTGCACGACCTCGACGGTGTTGATGTCGATGCCGAGCCGCGCTGCGACCACCTGCGCGAACGTAGTCTCGTGGCCCTGTCCGTGGCTGTGCGATCCGGTGAAGATCGTGACGCCGCCCGTGGGATTGACGCGCACCTCGCCGGCTTCGAAGAGGCCCGCGCGCGCGCCGAGCGCGCCCGCGACGTTGGACGGCGCGAGGCCGCACGCCTCGATGTACGACGCGTAGCCCAGGCCGCGCAGCTTGCCGCGCCTGGCGGCCTCGGCCTTGCGGGCCGGGAAGCCCGCGACGTCGGCCATCTTCATCGCGCTGTCGAGCGTTGCGTCGTAGTTGCCGGTGTCGTAGGTGAGCGCGACGGGCGTTGCGTACGGGAACGAGCGGATGAAGTTGCGGCGGCGGATCTCGTCCTGCGCAATGCCCAGGTCGACGCCCGCCTGGTGAACGACGCGCTCGACCACGTAGGTGGCCTCCGGCCGTCCCGCGCCGCGGTACGCGTCGA
>JAYRNW010000216.1:0-70111 GCA_041911995.1 Casimicrobiaceae bacterium
ACGCCGCTCGAGGCGCAGATCCGCACGCACGACATGCACCGCGTCGCCGAGGCCGGCGTGGCCGCGCACTGGCTGTACAAGGCCGGCGGCGAGCTCGACCTGGCCGAGGCGCAGCGCGAGACGTCGCGCTGGCTGCAGAGCCTGCTCGAGATCCAGTCGGAGTCCGGCGACTCGAAGGAGTTCCTCGAGCACATCAAGGGCGACCTCTTCCCCGACGAGATCTACGTGTTCACGCCGAAGGGCAAGATCATGGCGCTGCCGCGCGGCGCGACCGCGGTCGACTTCGCGTACGGCGTGCACACGGACATCGGCCACCACTGCGTCGCGGCGCGCGTCAACTACGAACTCCTGCCGCTGCGCACCGAGCTCAAGAACGGCGACCACGTCGAGATCCTGACTTCGCCCACCGCGCGGCCGAACCCGTCGTGGCTGTCGTTCGTCGCCACCGGCAAGGCGCGCTCGCGCATCCGCCACTATCTCAAGGGCCTGCAGCAGAAGGAGTCGGCGGCGCTCGGCGAGCGGCTGCTGAACCAGGCGCTCGCCACGCTCAAGGTCGAGCCGGACGCGATCAAGTGGGACCGCTGGGAGGCGCTCGCCAAGGAATACGGCGCCAAGAGCCAGCTCGACATCCTCGCCGACATCGGGCTCGGCAAGCGGCTGTCGTTCGTCGTCGCGCAGGCGCTCACGCGTGCGCCGGGCAAGGCCGAGGACGCCCCCGCCCCCGCGAACGCGAAGCTGGGCACGCTGTCGCTGCGCGGCGTCGAGGGCGTGGCGATCCAGTACGCGAAGTGCTGCCGGCCGGTGCCGGGCGACGCGATCATCGGGCAGTTCCGCCGCGGCCACGGCCTCCTCGTGCACACGCGCGAGTGCGTGTCGCTGCGCAAGCAGCGGCTCGACCCGTCGGAGCTGGTCGACGTCGAGTGGGCGCCCGACGTGCAGGGCGTGTTCGAGACCGGCATCCGGCTGCTGGTCGCCGACCGGCGCGGCCTGCTGGCCGACGTCGCGCTCGCCATCGCCCACGCCGGCGCCAACAGCGACACCGTCTCGATGGAGCGGCCCGACGGCGGCGACGTGCTCGCGATGTTCTTCGGCGTGCAGGTGCGCGACCGCCGGCACCTGGCGCAGGTGCTGCGCGGCCTGCGCCGCGTGCCGGACGTCAAGCGGGCGGCACGGGCGCGGACGTAGCTCGCGACCGGCGGCGCCGCGGACGTTTCAGCGGCGGGCGAGCCATCGCGCAAGGAATCCCCGCGCCGACGGGCCGCGCTCGCCGCGCAATGCCGGGACCGGGGCCACGAGCGCGGGCGGCCGATTGTCCAGCACCGCCTGCGGACGCTCGACGACGAGGCGCTGCGCCTCCTCGGCGCCCACCCACTTCTCGGCGGCGCGGCACCCCTCTGCGAGCAGCGGCCGGCGGCGGGTCGGGTCGTGCGCATCGGTGGCCAGGATGTGCACGAGGCCGTCGTCGAGCAGCTTCTCCGCGAAGCGCCGGGCGTCCTTGCCGAAGCGTCCGCACAGGCTGCCCGCGGTGACCTGCAGCCACGTTCCGCTGCGCACCATCGCGGCGAACACGCCGTAGTGGTGCCCGATCCAGGTGAGGCGTTCCGGATGCGTGATCACCGGCACCAATCCGGCGTTGACGAAATCGAAGACCGACTCGGCGAAGCGCGGCGTCGCCACGGTGTGCGACGGCTCGAGCAGGAAGTAGCGGCTCCCGCCGAGCGTCGGCGCGGTTCCCGCCTCGAGCCGGGCGCGCAGCTCCGGTGTCAGGTGCGCATCGGCACCCGCAATGAGCCGGAGGTCGATGCCCTCGTCCACCAGTCGCTGCTGCCACGCGGTGACGCGCGCCGCGATGCCTGCGCTGTCGTTTTCGAACAATCCCGGATAGATGTGCGGGGTGCAGGCGATCGTGCGAATGCCGTCGGCCATGGCGATGCGCGCCATGGCCAGCGACGCCGCCTCGTCGGCCGCGCCGTCGTCGATGCCGGGCAGCAGGTGGCAATGCAGGTCGATCACGGCGCGTCGCCCCCGCCGCGACGCCGCGGCCGGTCCCGGTCAGGATCTGCCGCACCCGGATGCAGCATCACGCCTGCCAGTACCGCAAACCACATCGCGCACGCAGGCATGTGCAGCGCAAAGTCGAACATCGCGTGCAGGAACGGCGGCACCAGGGCAATGCCCGCCGCAATCTGCAGCAGCGTGAAGCTCCGCGCGTCGGTGCGCCGCAGGAGCTCGCGCATGCGCATGAAGTAAGCTGCCACGACCAGCACCACGAGCAGCGGCGCGACCAGCCCGACTTCCATGAACAGCTGCAGAAAGTCGTTGTGCGCATAGTCGATGTAGCCGCCGAAGACGTCGGCCTGGAAGCGCGGGAACACCGCGGCAAAGGTCGAGAGCCCGCTGCCGAACGGAAGGAACTCGACGGCAGCGCGAAGCGTGGCCGCCGAAAGCGCAAGACGCCCACCGCCGGAGAGCCGCAGCTCCGCGGGCCCGAACCTGTCGAGGACCGGTGCCAATCCGATCAGCGCCGCCAGCACGAGCCCTGCCGCCACCAGCGCGAACACGAGCCATCGCGCGTGCCGCCGACCCGGCCGCGTCCGCTGGAGCAGGATCGACGAGAGCGCGAGGCCGACCAGCGCCGTCGCGATGCCGCCGCGCGAGAATGTGAAGATCAGGCAGACGAGCACCAGCACGGCGGAGGCGAAGATCAAGGCGCGCTGCGAAACCAGGTTCGCACCTTGGCCGGAGTGGAGTCGTCCATCGTGCCGGCGGCGGCGCGCGTCGAAGGCCAGCAGTCCCACGATCACCGGCAGCATCATGGCCAGCAGCGACGCGAAGTGGTCGCGGTTGACGAAGGTTCCGGTCGCCATGCCGTTGGTTTGCGTGTTGCGCAGGCTGACGATCGAATCGCCGCCGGCCCCCACCTGCATCAGTCCCAGCATGCCTTCCACGCCGACAAGGATCGTCATTGCGAGAAGCAACCGCGACACCTGCGCCGCGGCGAGCGCCCGCACGCCGAACAGGCACGCGAGCGGCGGCAGCAGCGCGAGCCAGCCATACTCGGTCGCGGCGGGCGCCGCGGAGATCGCGCGCCACACGGACCCGGATGGCGGCGTGGCGAAGCGCTCGACGATGGTCGCATAGTTCGCGCGTCCCGGCAGCATGCGCCACAGCGCCTCGGGGAGCGGCACGAGCTGCAGCAGCGGATACGCGAGCGCGAGGGCCAGCGCGATGCGCAGCGGCCAGGGCAGCGCCGGCTCGGGAACGCGACCCCGGCGCAGCGCCAAGGCGAGCAGCAGCGCTATCGCCGCCAGCTCCAGCAGCAGGAGCGGCACGGCACGATTGCCCGCCTTGTACAGCGGCGCCGCCAGCACGAAGAGCGCGTACGAATAAAAAAACGTGGAGCCCGCCGGCCCCACGTTCGCGTTGCGCGGCGAGGTGGCGATCGCGATCAGTTGGGGCTGACGGACGGCTTCCTGAAGTACTCGTAGACGCCGACGCCAATGGCTCCGGCGCCGATCAGGCGCAAGGCCGCGTCGTTGGCACCGGCGCCCGCCACGGCCTCGCCGGGCGCGGGGCCCACCTGCGCGACCTCGCCCAGCAGGCACCGGCAATCGGCGACACGCACGGTGAAGCGCTCGTTCTCCTTGAGCCTGACGTCGCAGCCGTTGTCGAAGTTGACGACCACTCCGGCGCCCGCGGTGGTCAGCACGCGCGCACCCGACGCCACGCGCTGATCCCTGGCGGCCGCGACCATTGCATCGTCCCGGCTCACCAGCACATTGCCCTCGAGGTCGATCAGGCGGGCCACCGGGTCGCGGCTGGCCTGCGAATCGTCCTCACCCGCAAGACATGCGCATTCGCCGTCGTGCACGGTGAAGCGCTGGCTTTCCTTCAGCGTGACGTCGCAGCCCCCGTCGTACCTCACGACCACCCGGGCCCCCTTCCCTGTAACCACCCGCGTGCCGGTGGCGATCCGCTGGCCGTTGACGGCCGGGACCATCGCGTCGCCCTGGCTCACCAGCACGCTCCCCTGCATGTCGGTGAGGCGCGCCATCGCGCCGCGCTGCTGTTGTGCGGCGGCGACCCCCGTGACCAGGACGGCGGCCGCGGCCAGCAAAGTGCAAGCGATTCGGATGTCCATGTCGTTCAAAGGCGGCGGGCGATGCCCGCAGCCCACATTATCGACCCCCGGAAGGGCTAGTCAAGGCGGCGCACGCGAAGATCGTCGAACCACAGCCTGCCATCGAGCCGAACCGTGACGTCGCCTGGCGTATCGGCATCGCGCCGCGGATTGGCGAGTTCCAGCCGCAGGACCTGCACGGGACAATCCTCGGGCACCCGGAAATCCTCCTGCCATCGATTCCATCCGGAACCACCGGCGAAGCGGCCGCTGCGCGCGAGCTGCCGCGGACCGCTCGTGCCTTGCGGAAGGCAATACAGGCCCCACTGAAGGCCAAGCCAGGTCTGCAGCGCGTCCGCGCGGCCGCGACCTTCGAAGCGGAACCTGCCCGCATCGAGCATCAGGTATTGCTGCACCGGCGGTCCGCTCCAGCGCTTGTTCAGGAACTCGACCTTCAGCGCGCGACTTCCCCCCGCACCCTCGACGGGCTGGGTGTCGACGGCGGCGGCGTCCCGCGGCGCCACGATCCAGTCGAAGCCCAAGTCCGACAGCGGCAACTCGAAGTCGCCGTTGAAGACGTAGCCGATGCGCTGTCGCTGCTCGGGCGGCAAGCTGTTGAGCCATGCCTGGTATGCGGTCGGCCAGCGGTTCTCGCGCTGCAGGCGGCCCACGATGCAGCGGCGCTCGCGGGCGGTGGCCGTTCCCGCTGCGGCACGCACCGTCAGGATGCGCTGCAGCGCGCCGGCATCGCGCGCTTTCGCGCAGGCGTAATCCGCGAATTCGGGCCACCACTCCGGATTGTCGCGCGCGACACCGGCGAAGAACGGGTACAGGCTCCCGTCGTCGAGGCCGGACGCCATCGTCGACCAGAGGCCGGATCGCGCATCGGGATAGAGGTCGGCGACGCGCCGCAGCAGCGCCATGGCCGGCGGCGCTTCGCCCGCGCGCAGGTGGAACGCGGCAGCCTCGAGCAGCGTCTGGCGGTCGGCGGGCGCTTGCCGTACGGCCTCGTCCATGGCGGCACGTGCCTGCGCGACGTCGCCGCGCGCTTCCGATGCCCGCGCGAGCATCACCAGCGCAACATAGTCGTGGGGCGCGTGCGCGAGTCGATCGCGCCACGCCATTTCCACCGTGCGGGTTGCCTGCTTCGATGGCGCGGGATCGAGATCCATTGCCCGGTCCGCGTCCCCTCCCGCATTCATCGCGGCGACGATCGCGCGCCACGCAAGCACGAGCGCAACGGCGAGCAACGCGGCCGCCGGCAGATGCCGGGCTGGCCGCGCCGGCTCGGTCTCGTTCGGCAACGTCACGGCAGTCCCGGAACCTGCGAAATGCGCGTGATCACGACGCGACCATCGCGCCGGGCGAGCTCGAGCTCCATCGAAAGTCGCTGCTCGAACTCGCGCCCGTCGCGCCAGCCGATACGCACGTCCGCGTCGGCGATTGCGCGCATCGCCTCACCGTCGGGCGTCCAGCTCACGCGCGCGAGCCGCATGCGGCGCAGCACCGAATCCCTGTACAGCGCTTCGTACTCGCGCTGGATCGCATCGCGGCCGCGCACCTGGTTCGTTCGCGCATCGCGGTCGAACAAGCCGGCAAACGCGTCGGGTCGGCCCTGGTTGAACGTATCGGCGAACGCGATCAACACGGCCTCGATCTCGTCTTGACCCAACGCGCGCGTGGCGCGGGCCGCCGCATCGTTCACTCGGGCGTCGGCCCCGGTTGCCGCCGGGCCATCGCTGGCGGACGGCGTGCCGGTCACCGCAGCGCCGGGAGGTCCGGCCGCAACCGCGTTGCCGGAGTCGTCGCGCGGCGCCGGATTGCCTATCGCACGCCCCCCGTCGGCGGGCATCGCGGGCGACATGGTGCCGGCGCGCGTAGGCTCGGGCTCGAGCACGCGCAAAGGCTCGGCGGGCGCGTCTACGGGCGGACGCGTTACGGCCGCGGGGGCAGCGACGGAGTCCACCGGCGCGGCTGGCGGCGCGTCGAGCGCGGCCCGCGGCGTCGCCACCGGCAACGCCGCGGGCGCCCGCGCGTCGCGCATGAGAGGCGCCGCGCCGCGGTCCCACCACGCCGTTCCGACGACGAGCGCCGCGACCCCGGCGAGCGCGGCGAACGCGACCGCCGCCGGATGGCGGCGCGCGAGCCCGCCGACGCCCGCCGTCAGCCATTCGGGCAGGACGGGACGCGGTGGTGGGCGGCGCCCGACCGCGACCGTGCGCGGCCAGCGCGCCGCGGGGGTCGCCGCCGCCGCGTTCGCTCGCGCCTGACGCGCGCGGGCGCGGGCCGCGCGCTCGGCCTCGCCGCGATCGAGCGCGCCGCGCGCGCGGTCGTCGCGCAGCGTGGCGTAGGCGCGGTTCGCCTGCGCTGCGAACGACGGCGGCCATGCCGCACGCGCGCCCTGGCGATCGGGATGGACCAACTGCATCAGCAGCCGGAAGCGGGCCTTGACGGCCTGTGGCGTCGCGTCCGGCGCGAGTCCGAGCGTTTCGTACGGCGAAGCCTGCGGACGGAACAGCACGTCGCGCACGTACGCGCACGCAGCCTCGCGCAGGACGGCGGGGTGGAGCCCGCGCAGCGCCGGATCGCCGAGGTCGACCGACCGCCCGAGCGCCAGCCGCAGCACGACGTCGCCGTCGACCGGCTGCGCGCCCGCCCGTCGCATCTCGAAGCGAAAGCGCGAAGGCTCCCGCGCAAACCAGACCAGCAGCCTCGCCGTGTGGTCCGCGGCGGCGCGGTCGCGCATGACTACGAGGATGCGGCGCGCGCCTGGAACGCCCGCCGGAGCGGACGCGGCACCGGCGCCGAACCGCTACGCGAGGCGCGCGGCATCGTTGGTGCTCCGATAGTAGTAGTACGCGCTTTCGTAGCCGTACATGCCGTCGCGCAGGTCGAGCTTGGTCATCACCGCGCCGACGGGCGCGACGCTCGCCTGCCGCAGCCGCTTCAGCGCCGCGCGCAGGTGCGCCTTGCGCGTGGTCCCGGCCGCGACGACGAACAGCACGGCGCCGACCTGGTTGCCGAGCACGAGTGCGTCGGCGATCCCGAGCACCGGCGGCGCGTCGAGGACGATCGCCGGAAAGCGCGCGGAGAGCTCGGCCAGCAGCTCCAGCAGCTTCGGCCCGGACAGGAGCTCGACCGGATTGGGCGGCACCGGACCCGCCGGGATCACGAACAGGTTGGGGATCGTCGTCGGCCGCACCACGCCCAGCGCGGGCACGTCGCTCGACAGGAAGTTGGAAAGGCCGCGCGCGTTGTCGACGCCGAGCAGCCGGTGCAGCGCCGGGTTGCGCAGGTCGGCGTCGATCAGCAGCACCAGCTGGCCTGCCTGCGCCTGGTTGATGCCGAGCGCGATGGCCGACGTCGACTTGCCCTCCTTCTCCGACGTGCTGGTGACGACGAACTGTCGCGGCGCCCCGTCGCGCGTCGAGAACTGCAGCGCCGTGCGCACCGAGCGATAGGCCTCGGCGAACGCCGAGCGCGCGTCGACGTGCGACAAGAGCGCGAGCGCGTCGCCGCCCTTGCGCGGCTTGACGCGCGGAATGACGCCCAGCACCGGCAGGTGCGCGACCCGCTCCATGTCCTCCGGATGCTGCATCGTGTCGTCGAGGTATTCGAGGAAGAACGCGAGCCCGATGCCGAGGGCCAATCCGAGCAGCGCCGCCACCTGCAGGTTGAGCGCGAGGTTCGGCTTGAACGGCGACCCGGGCACCAGCGCCGAGTCGACGACGGTGACGTTATTGGTGCCCACGCCGCCCTGCACGCCGACCTCCTTCAGGCGCTGCAGCAGGCCGTCGTACAGCGAGCGGTTGGTCTCGACCTCGCGCTTCAGCACGTTGTAACGGATGCTGCGGCCCTGCAGGTCGAGCACGTCCTTCTTGGCGGCCTCGAGCTTCGCCCTGACGCTCGCCTCCTGCTGCACGGCGACGCTGTACGCGCCCTCGATGGCGCGCCGGGCGATCGCGGTTTCCTCGCCGATCTTCCGGTCGATCTCGTCGATCGCCGCCTTCAGCTGCTGCATTCGCGGATAGGCCGGCTTGTAGACGCGCGACAGGTCCTGGTACTCGACCTCGAACTTGGTCTTCTGCTCGCGCAGCGCCGTCACCGACTTGCTGTCGAGCATCTGCGGCGAGGACTCCGGGCTCTCCCGGAACTGCCGCCAGACGGCCTCGGCCTTGATCCGATCCTCGCCGGCCTTGGCCGACGCCGCGTTGTAGGCCGCGAGCGTCTGCGCCAGCACGTTCTGCTTCTCGTCGACGTTGATGATCTGCTGGTCGCGCTGGAAGTCGACGAGCGCGCGCTCCGAATCCTCGAGCTTCGCCTTGGTCTGCGCGAGCTGCTCCTCGAGGAACGTCTTCGCGTACGACGAGGCGTCGTAGCGCCGCTCGAGGTTCACCGCGATGAAGTTCTGCGCCAGCGCGTTGAGCGCGTCGGCAGCGAGCCGCGGGTCGGGCGAATCGAAATAGAGGCGAACCAGGCGCGAGTTGCGGACGGGCTCGACGGTGAGCGAGCCCAGGAATGCGCCCGCCGCGGCGACGTTGCGGCCGGCCTCCGGCTCCGCTGCCGGTGCCGGCGCCGGCGCGCGGGCGTCGCCCGGCACGAGGTCCGACCACCAGCTCTTCCGCGGCTCCTCGTTCGCGGGCGATCGCTGGCGGAGATTGAGCTGAGCGACGACGCGCTCGGCCAGCGAGCGGCTCTTCAGCAGCTCGTACTGCGTCCGGTAGAAATCGAGGTCGCCGATCTCCTCGGGCACGACGCTGCCGCCCTTGAAGTCGATCACCTTCGACGCCTCGCGCTCGATCTTGAGCGTGAGCGCCGACCGGTAGATCGGCGTCGCCGCCAGCGTCACCATCAGCGCCGCCGCGACGACGATCAGGAACGCGGCGATCACGACCCACTTGCGTTTGACGACGACGCGCCACAGGTCGCGGAAGTGGATCCCGTCGTCGTCGGCTTCCGCGGCGACCGGCGGCAGGACGTACGTCGACAGCGCGCCCTGCGCGCGCACCTGCACCGCGGCGCCGGCCGCGGGCGCCGGTACGCCAGGTCTGTCGTGGGCGGCCATGGGCGGCGGTCAGTACCGCGGCATGTAGTTGAACGGGTTGACGATGTTGATGACGTCGCCCAGCAGCGAATCGCGCAGCGCCACCCGGCCCGGCGAGCGCTTGACCACGACGATGTCCTCGTTCACCAGCGACGGGTCCTCGAGCTCGCCCGCGCGGATGCGATCGAGGTCGTACACGTACGTCCGGCGCTCGCCGCCCTCGCGCCGGTACACCATCACCTCGTGCAGGTCGGGCAGCTGGCCCTGGCCACCGCCGATTGCAATGGCCTGCATCAGCGTCACGCCGCCGCGGATCGGGTAGATGCCGGGCTTAGCGACCGCGCCCTCGATCGTGATCCGCTGGCTCGTGAACTCCTTGATGAACACCGACACCTGCGGGTCGTGCAGGTAGTCCTTCGCGTACGCGGCGGCGATCTGCGCTTCGGCTTCCTGGCCGGTCTTGCCGGCCAGCACGACCGTGCCGACGAGCGGCAGCGACACCGTCCCGCGCGAGCTCACCCGCACCTCGCGGCGCAGGTTGTCGATGCCGAACACCTGGATCTCGAGCAGGTCCTGCGGCCCGATCCGGTAGTCGTCGGCGGCGACCTGCCCGGCGGGAACCGGGATCACCCGCGGGGCGTCGGGGGCGAGCGGCGCCGGGCCGCTCGGCGCCGCGGGCGCCGCAGCGGCCCCGGGCGCCGGTTGCGCGAACCCGGGCGCACCGACCGCCAGCAAGACGGCGAGGACGAGGACGGCCACGCAGCTTGCCGGAGGGCGGCCGACGGGGCGTGATTCATCGAGGAAGCGGGGCATGCGCGTCTCCTTCCCTGGGTGAGGGGCCGGGAGCCGAAAACAATCGGAAGAGTCTAGCATTTCGCAGGAAATGGAGGCCATGGCGCGCCGTTGGTTCCGAGGGCACGCAAGCCGCGTGCCCGAGCGCGCGATGGCGCCGGGCCGCCCCCGGCGCGAGCGCCCGACCGACGGCGGCCGGCTCTCCGGTCCGTGGGCTAGAATCGCCTGGAACGTCCCTCGCAGAGCGCCGCCCGATGAAGGTGACCGTCCCCGACAGCGTGCTTTCCACCGAGCTTCAGGACGAGGGCGTGCTGCTCAACCTGGAGACCGGCGAGTATTTCGGCCTGGACGAGGTCGGCCTCGACATGTGGAAGTCGCTGGCGGCGGCCGGAACCGTGGCCGAAGCCCAAGCCGCGCTCCTCGCGCAGTACGACGTGGCCGAAGACGTCCTCGCCCGCGACCTCGAGGCGTTCGTCGCGAGACTCGTCGAACGCGGGCTCGTGCGGAGGGTCGATGACTAGCGCCCGCTGGGGCGCCCCGAGGGCGCCCCTCCATAGCTTGCGCCGCTTCCGCGCGCTTCCGTCGCACGAACGGCGGCTGCTGGTGCGAGCAATGTTCCTGCTGGTGTTGGCCAGGGTGCGGCTGCCGTCGCTCGCCTTTCGTGCCGAGCGGACTGGCGGCGGCCGCGAACCGGCGTCTTCCGCCGACGGGCGGGGACTGGCGCACGGCCAAGTCGCGGCCCGCCTGCTGGCCATTGCGGCGTCCCGCCTGCCGTTGCACACGACGTGCCTGCATCGTTCGGTCGCGCTGTGGTGGCTGCTGCGCCGCGACGGCGTGCCGTGCGCGCTGCGCCTCGGAGCCCGCGCGGGCGGCGGAGCGTTCGCGGCGCATGCGTGGGTGGAATGCGGCGGTGTGGCGCTCGGCGAGGCGCCCGGGCACGAACGGCGCTACCACCCGTTCGCCGGCAGCGTGTGCCCCGCGCGCGGCGAAGCGTTCGCGACGGGAAGCGAACAGGCGCTGCGATGAGCGGGATCGCCGGTATCGTCCACTTCGACGGCGCGCCGGTGACTCCCGGAGAGGTCGAGCGGATGACCCGCGTGATGGCGTATCGCGGACCGGACGGGATCGCGCACTGGAAGCGCGGTCCTGTCGCGCTCGGCCAGTGCATGCTGCGCACGACGCCGGAATCGCTGGAGGAGCGGCAGCCGCTGTCAAACGAGGACGCATCCGTCGTGCTCGTGATGGACGGACGCGTCGACAACTGGGAGGAGTTGCGGCGCGAATTGCTGACGCGTGGCGCGGCGCTACGCGACCGCTCGGACGCGGAGCTGGTGCTGCGCGCGTACGAGGCGTGGGGGCGCGAATGCCTGGCCCGCATCGACGGCGACTTCGCGCTCGTGATCTGGGACGCGCGGCGCCGGGAGGCCTTTTGCGCACGCGACCGGATCGGCAACAAGCCTTTCCACTATTGGTGGGACGGCAAGACCTTCGCGTTCGCATCGGACGCGCACGCAATACTCGCGTTGCCGTGGGTGCGCGAAGAGCTGAACGAAGGCATGCTCGTCGAGTTCCTGGCAAACGAGTGGCATTCCCCCGACGAGACGTTCTGGCGTGGCGTGCTGCGGCTGCCGCGGGCGCAACGGATGACCGTGGACGTGCGCGGTCTGCACATCGATCGGTACTGGGAGCCGGACCTCAACGCAGCGTTGGCATGCACCGATGAACAAGAGGTCGCCCGACAGTACCGGTCGCTTCTCGTGGAAGCCGTGCGCAGAATGACCCGGTCGTCGCGTGCGGTGGCATGCGAGGTAAGCGGTGGCCTCGATTCTTCGGCAATCCTATCAGTGGCCGAACATCTGCGGCGCGAACACAGGATGCTTGCACCGGCGCTCCACGCCTACACGCTGGCGTTCGGCGACGGATCGGCGGCCGACGAACTGGCATATGCGCGGGCCGTCGGCGATCATCTCGACCTCCGGGTCCGTGAGGTTGCGCCAACCAGAAAGCCGCTGTCGTGGTATCGCGAAACTGCAGAGCGACTGCGCGTGTTTCCCGCGTATCCGAACGGGGTGATGGGACTTGGCATCCGTGAAGAAGCTGCCTCGCGTGGCAGCCGCGCGCTGCTGGTCGGCGTGGGCGGCGACGAGTGGTTGTCCGGGAGCCGCTGCTATTATGCCGACACGATCGCAGCGCGCGATTGGAAAATGGTCCGACGATGCCTGCAAGCGGATCGTCGCGATTTCGGACTCTGGCGCAGCACGTGGTGGATCTTCAGGTGTGGGTGGATTCCGCAGCTGCCACGCGGCGTCCTGGACATGCTGCGCCGTCCGCGCGACGTCGTCCGGGATGTACGGCAGGACCGCAACACGTGGCTGACGCCTGCGATGCTGAAACAGCTTCGCGACCGCCGAGCCCGGCATCGCCGCACCGGCGATTCCGGAACGTCCAGTTTCGCGCAATGGCGGCAGCTGCAATCGCTTGAGAGCCCATACCTCGCCCACGCTCGCGAAATGGAGGAACGGCTCGCCGCGCTTTCCGACATCGAGCTGCGCCGCCCGTTCCTGGACCAGGGTCTCGTCAGGTTCGCGCTGGCGGTGCCCGAGTGGCTGAGGCTGCGGGGCCGCACCGACAAGTACCTGCACCGAATGTCCATGCGCGGATACCTTCCGGAGACGGTACGGGCGCGGGAGACCAAGGCGGAATTCGTGATAACGTTTCTCTGGCACCTGCCCGAATTGGAAGCAGCGTTCCTGAGCGGCGCAGTCCGTGCACGTACTTCGTGGGTGACCAGCGAACGCGTGACACAGATGAGCGAGCGGATGGCCAGCGCGAAGCTCTCCGGCGCGCCGGAGTGGAAGCTCTGGTCACTGTTCGGATGTGACGCACTGGTTGCGCGCCATTGACGTTGATCGCCCCCGCCTTCGGAGTCCGGATGGAGGATGTTTTACGGAGACTGCCCGTATGGATGACAAAGTGCGCGAAGCTACTCCGCGCGACGCCCAACCGCAACCGGTGAGAAGGCACTACACAAGCCCGAAGCTGCAGGATTTCGGCAGGCTGCACCTGATGACGGGAGGAGCTTCCGTGACCGGAATGGCCGATGGTTCGTCGGGAATGGCCATGCAGTGACGCATCGCTGCCCGGCCCGCGCTCACGACTCCGAAATCGACCAACTACTCGCGATGCGCAGTTCCGAAGTCTACGGATCGCCGGCGAGCCTCTCTGAATTCATCGAAAGTCCGGCAGGTTTCTTGTGCTTGATGAGCACCTCGGCTACGTCGCCGACCGCGTCAGGCTCGAGCACTTCAAGGCCGCAATCGCGCGAACGCTTAACCCTGGCGATCGCGTCGTGGACGTCGGGACCGGCTCCGGGATCCTGGCGCTACTATGCCTGCAGGCCGGCGCGGCGCGGGTTGTCCTGATCGATTCCACGGCCATGCTCGACGTGGCACGCGATACCCTCGCACGCACGGGAATGGCCGATCGCTGCGAGTTCATTCGCGCATCTTCGTATCGGACAACACTCGACGCGCCGGCCGATGTCGTGATCTGTGACCACGTTGGCCACTTCGGATTCGACTACGACATCGCGCAAACGATCAGGGACGCTCGACGACGATTCCTGGCGCCCGGGGGTCGCGTGATTCCGCAGCGGCTCCGTCTGGAAGTCGGCGCCGTCGAATCGGCGGCCGCTCGGACGAAAGTGGACGGGTGGCGCGACGATCGCGTTCCCGGCGAATTCCACTGGCTGGTACAACGTGCCGCCAACCGCAAGCACGCGATCAGATTCTCTCCGGAATCGCTTCTTGGCGGACCAGCCGAACTCGGCACGATTCACCTCCGGATTGATTCTGCGGAGTACTTCCGCTGGACGGCAGAGCTGCGCATCGAGCGAGATGGCGTCATGCACGGTCTCGCCGGCTGGTTCGAATGCGAACTCGCGGACGGCGTTTGGATGACCAATTCGCCGCTCGAGGATCGCGCGATCGACCGCTCGCAGGCGTTCCTGCCGATCGACGAATCGGTCCCCGTGCGCGCGGGCGACGCGGTCAAGGTCACCGTGATGGCGCGACCCGAGGACAATCTGATCGCGTGGATCGTCGAACTGCCTGCGGCGGGTCGGCGCTTCAGCCACTCGACCTGGCAGGGGTCGCTGCTGGCCCGGGATGGACTCCTGCGCGCGCAACCAGATCGCGTGCCGAGATTGAGCCGGGAAGGCGCGGCGCGCGCAATCGTTCTCGGCTACTGCGACGGCCGGCGCTCCGTGCGCGAGATCGAACAGGCCGTGTTGATGGACCATCCGGACCTGTTCCCGTCGCGCGGGGAGATCGCGCGGTTCGTGGCCCAGGTGCTGGGCCGGGATACCAACTGATGGCCGCATTCCACGTCGCGCCGCATCGTCCGCAAGCGACGGTATCGATCCCGCCCTTCCATACCTGGTCTTTCGCCGACGGAACGACGTGGACGCAGTTCTACCGCGCCGATGGCGGGTACTTGGTGCGCTTTCCCCGGCTCGCGGACTTCGAAGTTTCCGCGGACGCAGACGGCGTCACGTGCTTCCCCACACCCGAAGCGTCCGAAGCCACGGTAGAGCATCTCTTTCTCAACCAGGTCCTGCCGCTGATCGAGAGCAGACGCGGCAAGCTCGTGTTCCATGCGAGCGCGGTCGAGGTCGGCGCCGTGGCCATCGCGTTCGTCGCCGAATCCGGCCGCGGCAAGTCCACGCTGGCGGCTGCCTTCGCCGCCGCTGGCTACCGGCTGTTGACGGACGACGGCTTGGTCGTGGAAACGGGCGAGCACGGATTCGAGATCCTTCCCAGTCATCCTTCCATCCGGTTGTGGGACGACAGCCGCGAGGCGCTGCTACCTCCAAGCGTCGCCCAAGCGCCGGCACTGGACTTCACGACCAAGGCGAGGGTTCTCGCCGGTGACAGCCTTCCATTCTGCGCGGCGGCGCGACCATTGCTGCATGCGTATTTCCTCGGCGACGGCAGTGCCGATCGCATCACGATCGCGCCCATGCATCAGGTTGACGCACTCGTGGCGTGGATCGGCCACTCCTTCCTGCTCGACATCGAGGAGAAGACCCGGCTGGCCTCCCATTTCACTCAAGTCGCCGTGCTGGCGAAGCAAGCGATCCATTACCGGCTGGACTATCCCAGGAAGTTCGATCATTTGGCGGAGCTCCGTCAGACCATCCTGGAGCACGCGTGCCATGCAACCGATGCCGTGTGACCTGCGCGAGCGGTTCCCCGATGCGGCGGGCCGCGCGCTTCCCGTGCTGCACGCGAGGCGGTGGCTCGCCGCCTTCGCCCGCGGCGCGCCACGCGCCAGGTGACGGCAAGCTCCCCGTCGACGTGGCAGGCGCTGGCCGTCCCGGCCGCGCCGTACCGCGGGCCATTGCTGTGGGCCGCGGCGCTCATGCTGCTCGAGAGCGCATTGGCGCTCGGCGTGCCGTGGCTCGGCGGACGCCTCGCGGGGATGCTGCTGCCGGGCGGCGCGCACGGGTCGGCCGGCGTGGCGACGATCCTCATGGCGCTCCTCGCGGTGTTCGCGGCGCAGGCGCTGCTGCGCTTCGGCCATGCGTTCCTGCTTGGCGACGCCGCCGAGCGGATGGTTCGCGACCTCAAGGTCCGGCTGTACGACCACCTGCAGGCGCTCCCGCTCGCGTACTTCCACGCGCGTCGGCACGGCGAGACGCTGGCGCTGCTCACGCGCGACGTCCACGTCGTCTCCGGCTATGCGACCGGAACGCTGGTGCCGCTCGCGCCGCTGCTGTTCACCGTCGCCGGGTCGCTGCTGCTGATGTTCCGGCTGCAGCCGTGGCTCGCGCTCGCGGCGGCCGTGGCGATTCCGCTCTTCTACCTCGCGCTCAAGGTCGTCGGCCGCCGGCTGCGCCCGCTCGCCGCGGCGCTGCAGGACGAGCACGCGACCGCGATCGCGATCGCCGAGGAGAACTTGGGCATGCTGCCCGCCATCAAGTCGTTCACCCGCGAGCGCGTCGAGTCGTCGCGGTTCCGGCAGCAGGTCGACCGTGTGCTGCAGCTCACGCGCCGGCAGCTCGCCATGCACGCGGCGCTCGGCCCCGTCGTGCAGTTCGTCGCCGCGCTCGGCGTCGTGGCGTTGCTCGCGCTCGCGAGCCGGGAGCTCGCCGACGGCCGGATGACGCCGCCCGAGCTCGTCGCCTTCCTGCTCTACGCGATGCTGCTCGCGCGGCCGGTCGCCGGGCTGGCCGACGTCTACGGGCAGACGCAGACGGCGCGCGGCGCGCTCGCGCGGCTCCTGCAGGCGCTGGACGCGCCGCCCGAGCCGGCGGCCACCACCGGTGTCGCGCTGCCGCCGGTGCGCGGCGCGATCGCGTTCGAGCACGTGTCGTTCGCCTATCCGGGAAGGCCGCCGGCGCTGCGCGACGTCGACCTGCACGTGCGGCCGGGCGAGACGGTGGCGATCGTCGGGCCCAACGGTGCGGGCAAGAGCACGCTCGCCCACCTGCTGGTCCGCCTGCACGAGCGCACCGGAGGGCGCATCGCGATCGACGGGGTCGACGTCGCGACGGTGTCGCTCGAGAGCCTGCGGCGCGTCGTCGGCGTCGTCCCGCAGCACGTGCTGCTGTTCAACGCGACGGTCCGCGACAACATCGCGTACGGCCGCGCCGAAGCGACGCAGCCGGCGATCGAGGCGGCGGCGCGCCTCGCCCGCGCGCACGATTTCGTCGTCGCCCTGCCGCACGGCTACGACACCGTCGTCGGCGACCGGGGCGTGCGCCTGTCGGGCGGGCAGCAGCAGCGGCTCGCGCTCGCACGGGCGCTGCTCAAGGACCCGCCGATCCTGATCCTCGACGAGGCGACCGCGATGTTCGATCCGCAGGGGGAGCGCGAATTCCTCGAAGCGTCGCGCGACGCGCTGCGCGGACGTACCGTGCTGCTGATCACGCACCGGGCGGCCAGCCTCGCAGTGGCAGACCGCATCGTGCGGATGGAGGACGGACACGTGGTCGACGACGGCGCGGCGGCGGCGCGTCCGCCGGTGTCGGTGTAGCGGCCGGGACGCGCGGCTACTTCTTCACGAAGTAGTAGCCGAGCTTGATGAACTCCATGATCACGAAGCCGCCCGACCGCTCTTCGCGCCACCAATCGGCGGGCGCCCACCAGTCCGGCTTCGACGCGACCAGCACGTAGTCGAGGCTCGAGCCGTCGAACACGCGGGCCCACGTCCACGCGAGCCGGCGCATGTGCGGCGGATCGCTGATCACGATCACGGAGCGCCAGCCCTGCGCGCGCATCAGAGCGAGGATGTTGACGGCCTCGGTGTAGCTGTTGCGCGAGTCGACCTCGAACCGGAGTGCGGAGCGCGGCACGCCGCGCGCTTCCAGGAAGCCCGCGCGCCACGTGAGCGCGGCCGGCGGCGCGGCGTCACCGTACTCCAGGCCGGTAAGAACGACCACCGGCGCGAAGCCGGCGCGATAGAGCTCCGCCGCGCGCAGCGCGCGGTCGCCCTCGTCGCCGCCGAGCACGACGATCGCGTCGGCGCGGCGCGGCGTCTGCGCGGGTGCTTCGAGCCAGCGTCCGGCGCCGACCCATGCGTACGCGGCGGCGGCGGCGAGCGCCGCCGCGCCGAGCGCGAACCAGAGCAGGATTCGGGGGAGCCGACGCATCGCCGAAACATTGTAAGATCGCACGATGAATCCCGATTCGCGCATTTACGTTGCCGGCCACACGGGCCTCGCCGGGTCCGCATTGGTTCGCGCGCTGCGCGCGGCCGGCTACGCGAACCTCGTCGTGCGCACGCACGCGGAGCTCGAGCTCACCGACGCGCGCGCGACCGCGGAATTCTTCGCGGCGGAGCGGCCGGAGGTCGTGTTCCTCGCCGCCGGGCGCGTCGGCGGCATCCTCGCGAACAACACGTTTCCGGCCGAGTTCATCGAGGAGAACCTCGCCATCGAGATGAACGTGATCCGCGAGGCGTGGCGCGTCGGCGTGCGGCGGCTGCTGTTCCTCGGCTCGTCGTGCATCTACCCGCGCGACTGCCCGCAGCCGATCCGCGAGGAGTACCTGCTGACCGGCCCGCTCGAGCCGACGAACCGGCCGTACGCGGTCGCCAAGATCGCCGGCATCGAGATGTGCTGGTCGCACAACCGGCAACACGGCACGCATTACTTTTGCGTGATGCCGACCAACCTGTACGGCCCCGGCGACAACTACGATCCGCAGACGAGCCACGTGCTGCCGGCGCTGATCCACCGCTTCCACGTGGCGAAGGTGCGCGGCGAGCGCAGCGTCGCGCTGTGGGGCACCGGCGCGCCGCGCCGCGAGTTCCTCTACAGCGACGACATGGCGGCGGCGTGCGTGCACCTGATGCGCCTCGCGCCCGAGGCGCTGGCCGCGACCGGCGGCGCCGACACGCCGCCGATGGTCAACGTGGGCTGCGGCGAGGACCAGACGATCCGCGAGCTGGCCGAGCTCGTGCGCCGGGTCGTGGGGGCGGACGTGGCGATCGAGTGGGACGCGTCGAAGCCGGACGGCACGCCGCGCAAGCAGCTCGACGTCGGCCGGCTGACCGCGCTGGGCTGGCGGCAAACGGTCGGGCTGGAAGAGGGCATCCGGCGCACGTACGCCGACTACGTCGCGACGCACGGCTGACGCCGTTGCGGCATCAGGCGCGCGGCACGGGCTCGCCGCTGCCCACCGCCTGCAGCAGCGCCTGCCACTGCCGCGCGGCGATCCGCCGCTCGTAGCGCGCTTCGAGCAGCGCCCGCGCGTTGCTGCCCATGCGTTCGCGCCGCGGCACGTCGTCGCGCAGCGCGCGAATCGCGGCGACGAGCCCGGCGGCGTCGCCTTCGCGCACGCACAGGCCGCACTCGCTGCGGCGGACTTCCGCGCCGATCTCGCCGTCCGGGTCGCCGATCGCGATCGCCGGGCGGCCCGCGGCGGCGATGCCGTAGAACTTGCTCGGGACGATCAGCCCTTCGAGCGCCGGCCGCAGCGTCACGACGTGAACGTCCGCGGCGCTCAGGCTCTCGTGCAGACGCTCGCGCGGCTGGTACGGCTCGAACCGCAGGCTCGCGAGGCCGCGCTCGCGCGCGGCGGTGGCGACCGCTCCCCGCTGCGCGCCGTCGCCGATCAGCAGGAACACGATTCCCGCGTCGTCGCGCAGCGCCGACGCGGCGTCGAGCAGCGTGCCGAACTCGTGCGCGCGGCCCATGTTGCCCGAATAGCCGACGACGAACCGGTCGCGCAGGTCCCAATCGCGCCGCAGCGCGTTCGCCTCGGGCGGCACCGGATGGATCGCGTCGCCGTCGGCCCAGTTCGGGATGACGGTCAGCGTCGCCGGGTCGATGCCGCGCGCCGCCACGCGATCGCGCATGCACTCGCCGATCGCGACGTTGGCGACCGCGGACCGCAGCGAAGCGTCGCGCATGCGCGCGGCCAGCCGTCCGATCGGCCCGCGCGCGACGCGCAAGCCGAGCTCGGCGGCGACCTCCGGAAACACGTCCTGCAGCCAGTTGACGTGGCGTGCGCCGCGAACGCGCGCGCACCAGCCCGCCGGCACCGACACGAGCGGCGGGTCGGTCTTGGCGACCACGACGTCGCCCCGCTCGAGCAGGCGCAGCAGCCGCGCCGCGACGGCGGCGTGGAACGTCAAGTAGTCGGCAGCGCGCCCCGCGAGCGCGCCGCGCCCGACCGCGGTCGAGCCGACGCGATGGACGGTCACGCCGTCGCGCACCTCGCTGCGCGGCAGGCGCACCCCGGGCTCGTCGTACCGCAGGCGACTCGTCACGACGTGCACGTCGACGCCGTCCGCCGCCAGCGACGTCGCGAGGTCCGTCAGCATCTGGCTCGTCGCCGAATGATCGGGCGCGTAGAACCGGTTGACGAAGACGACCTTCATCGCGCCTCGTCGCGCGTCACGACCCACGTGCCCAGCACGAGCACGTCCATGCGCGTGCGCAGGAAGCACGCGAGCGCCTCATCCGGCGTGCACGCGATCGGCTCGCTCTCGTTGAACGACGTGTTGAGGACCATCGGCACGCCGGTGAGGTCGCGGAACGCCGCGATCAGCCGGTAGTAACGTGGGTTGTCCTCGCGCCGCACCGTCTGCAGCCGGCCCGTGCCGTCGGCGTGGGTCACCGCGGGGATCCGCGCGCGACGGTCCTCGCGAACGGGAAAGACGTGCGTCATGAACGGCACGTCGCCGTCCTGCTCGAACCACTCGGGCACCGCCTCGCGCAGGATCGACGGCGCGAACGGCCGGAACGGCTCGCGGCGCTTGATCCGGACATTGAGGATGTCCTTCATGTCGGCGCGCCGGGGGTCGCCGAGGATCGACCGGTTGCCGAGCGCGCGCGGCCCCCACTCCATCCGGCCCTGGAACCAGCCGACGACTTTCGCGTCGGCGATCGCCGCCGCCACGCGACCGCACAGCGCGGCCTCGTCGTCGACGCACTCGACGCGGCAGCCGGCCGCGGCGAAGTCGGCGGTGCGCGCGCGCAGGAGCTCGCCGACCGTGCCGTCGTCGTACGCCGGCCCCCAGTACGCGTGCGTCATCGCCGGGACGCGCGTCCCGCCCAGCGCGTGCCACGCCGCGTACGCGGCGCCGAGCGCGCCGCCCGCATCGCCCGCCGCCGGCTGCACGAACACCTCGGTGAACGGCGTGTGCCGCGTCACCTTGCCGTTGGCGAGCGAGTTCATCGCGCAGCCGCCGGCGAGCGCCACCGCGGGAAGGCCGTGCCGCCGATGCACCGCGCCGAGCAGATGGAAGAGCGCGTCCTCGTACATCCGCTGCGCCGAGCACGCGAGGTCGCGGTGGCGCTGCTCGAGCGGCCCGTCGCGCTCGCGCGGCGGCCCGAGCAGGTCCGACAGCGCGGGCGCGTACAGCGTACCGACGCCCGGCGTCCCGCCGTCCCACTCGTACTCGATCCGCTCCCGGTGGTGGCGAAAGTACGCGAGGTCGAGCGCGTAGCCGCCGTCGTCCTCCAGCCGCACGATGCGCCGCATCTCCGGCAGGAACGCCGGCTCGCCGTACGCCGCGAGGCCCATCACCTTGTACTCGTCGCCATAGTCCGGGAAGCCCAGGAACTGCGTGATCGCCTGGTAGAAGATGCCGAGCGAGTGCGGGAAGTGGACGCGGCCGTCGACGTCGATCCGCGTCCCGCCGCCGCGCCCCCACGCGGCGCTCGCGAAGTCGCCGAAGCCGTCCACCGATACGACCGACGCCTCGGCGAGCGACGAGGCGTGGAACGCCGACGCCAGGTGCGCGACGTGGTGCTCGATCGCGTGCACGCGGCCGCGAAAGCGCGCGTCGGGAAACGCCGTCTGCAGCAGCGCGCCGATGCCGGCGCGCTCGCGCCGGTGGCGGATCCGGTCCAGCAGCAGGCCGACGTCGGGACGCCGGGCCAGCGCGAACGCGACCTTCCGGCCGAGGTTCGCCGCCGAATCCTGATTCACCGCGACGTGGTCGACGCCGGCGAGGTCGATGCCGGCCTCCTCCAGGCAATACGCAATGGCCTGCGCCGGGAACCCGGCCCAGTGCTTCACGCGGCGGAACCGTTCCTCCTCGGCCGCCGCGACGAGCACGCCATCGCGCAGCAGGCACGCCGCCGCGTCGCCGTGGAAGGCGTTGATGCCGAGGACCGTCGTCACGCGCGCCTCGTTGCAGGTGGATGCGGCGTCGCGCCGGCGGGCCTATCGGCTCGCATGACGGCGCAGCGCTTCGGCGACGATGGCGACGGCCGCCGGCGGATCGTGCGAGGCCTTGGCGTCGCGCTGGCGCGCCAGTGCAGTGTGTACCGCGGTGCGCAGGTCAGGGGCTTCGGCCGCCCGCACGATGCGCCCGATGCCTGCCAGAGCGCGCGCGAACTCGACCTGGTGGTCGTCGACGTGCTCACCGTGCGCCGCCTGGCGCGACATCACCACCGGGACCTTGCCGGCGCGCACGGCCGTCAGCACCGACCCCGCGCCGGCGTGCATGATCAGCAGGTCGGCGTCCGCGACGCGGCGTTCGAATTCGTCCATCGGGACGAACGCCGCGCACGTGCAGTGCTCCGCCGCGAACGGCGTGCTGCCGTGCTGCACGAACACGGGCTGCGGCAGGTCCGCGACCAGCGTCGCCACCGCGTCGAGCAGCCGCGAGAACGGCTGCGTCGCGTTGCCGACGGTGACGAACGTGCTCACAGCAGCGCCCCGCAGCAGCGACCCTTGGGAAAGTACCGCCGCAGGCCCTCCCACTGGTAGAAGAAGTCGTGCGCGAGCCGGTACATGAGCCGTCCCGTCAGCGACGGCCGGTCGACGCGCGTGATCGTCTCGACGAACACGACGCGCGTGCCGAAGAGGATGCGCCCGACGAGCGCAAACGGCACGGCCGGGCCGGCGCCGGTGCTGAGGATCACCTGCGGCCGCTCGGCGCGCAGGATCGCGTACGCTTCGAACAAGTTGCGCAGGACGCGCCAGTCGCGCTCGGCGTGCGTGATGAATCGCGTCCGCCCGACCATGTCCGGCGGCAGCAGCGCTGCGTCGTTGAGCACGTAGAAGTGCTCGTAGCCGGCGTAGGCAGGCGCAAGGCAGCGCACCTCGGTCAGGTGGCCGCCGCACGACGAGACGATGCACACCTTCATCGGTCGCGTGCCCCCCGCGGACAGCGCCGCTTCGCGCCTGGCGTCGGCCGGTCCCGGCGCGGCGGATTCGCGGTCGTGGGTCACGGTGATCACACGTGCGCCGTGCGCTCGATCGCGGCGAGCGTGCCTGCGCATGCGGCATCCCAGTCGAGGCGGCCGGCCGCGGCGAGACTGCGCGCCGACTGCGCCGCATACGCGCCGGCGTCGTCCATGATCGTCGCGACGGCTTCCGCGAGACCCTGCCAGTCACCGGGCGCGAACGCGAGCGCGTCCTCGCCCGCGACCTCCGCGTTGCCGGGCGTTCGCGCGATCGCCACCGGCAACGCCCGCGCCATCGCCTCGGCGAGCGGGAAACCGAACGACTCGCACAGCGAAGGGAACACCAGCACGTCGAGCTCGTCGTAGAGCGCGGCCACGGCGTCGCGACCGAGCTCGCCGCGGTTGTCGACGCGCGCGCCGATGCCGAGCGCGTCCGCGTCGCGCAAAACCTCCGCCACGCCCGGGACCCGGGGGTCGAGCGTCAGGACGAGCGTAACGTCGCGCCCGCGCTGCGCCAACGAGCGGATCGCGCGCAGCGCCGTCGCGAAGTCCTTCTGCACGCCGAACTTGCTGACGTAGCCGATTCGCCACGGACGGCCGCTCGGCCACGGGCGCGGCCGGTCCACGTGCGTCGCCAGTCCCGGCCCGTGCGCGACGACGTCGATCCGCGCGCGGGGAACGTCGGCCTGCGTCGCGATGGCCGCGGCGAGCGCCGCCGTCTGGACGATCACCCGGTCTGCGCTGCGGACCGACGCGCGCACCCACGCGCTCTTGCGCCGCCACGCCCACACCGCGGCCCGCGTGCCGGCGTAGCGCTCCATCAGGCGCTTGAACTCCGGCGAGAAGTGGCCCGCGTGCTGCTCGAGCAACAGCGTGGGGCATGCGACCCGCCGCCGCGGCAGGTAATTGGTTTGCGAGAAGAGCACGTCGGCGCCGATCCGGCGGACGAGCGCGGGCAGCGCCAGCTCGTACCAGCCGATGACGCGCACCGCGGATCGCCCGAACCACGGGAACGTCCACGTGGTGACGGTCCGGGGCAAAATTTCCTGCCGTGCGACGGTCCGGTCGACGGCGGCATGCCACTCGATGTCGGGCCGGCGCTGCGCCATGCCGGCGAGCAGCCGCGACAGGACGACCAGTGACCCGCCCTCCTTCACCGAGATCGCGTTGACCAGCACCTTCATGCGGTCCGGCTCCGCGCGCGCTGGACGAGACCCAGGTAGTCCCAGTCGCCCCGCACGATCGCCTCGAGGTCGTCGAGCGAGCAATCGCGCGCGACGTTGATCCGGGGAAACGCCATCGCGTCGAAGCCCTCGCGTACCGGACCGTGGAGGCCGCCCGCCGCGAAGCGGTAACCGCTTGCCGCCACGCGGCGACGCAGTGGTGCCGTGCTGCGGCCCCATGGATAGGCGAGATGGCGGCAATCGGTGCCGAGGCGGCTTTCGATCGCCGCGCGGGACCTTCGCAACTGGTCGTCGCACTGCGCCTCCGGCAGTTCGGTGAAGTCGACATGGTCGACGCCGTGCGATCCGACGGTCCATCCGGCGCGCGCGAGCGCTTCGAGGTCCCGCCAGCGCATGAACGACTCGCCGGGGTAGTGCCCGAGCCGCGGTTCGGACGCGACCACCTCGCGTTCGGCGATGCACGCCGTGTTGACGTAGACGGTCGCCGGCGCCCCGATCGCGGCAAGAACGGGGAACGCCGCGTCCTGCACGCTGGCGTAGCCGTCGTCAAACGTCAACGCGACCTCGAGCCCCGAATGCGGCCCCGGCTCCAGCAGCGCGTCGAGCGCGACGATGCGCGCCGCGCCTGCCAGCCATTCGACCTGGCGGCGAAACGCGGCCGTGGCGAGCGCCCACGGACCGTCGCCCACCGCGTGGTACAGGAGCACGATCCGGCGGGCGTCCGACCGCGACAGCCATCCGACGGCCTTGCCGATGCGGCGCTTCCAGACGAGATTGGTCGCCATGTCGTCGCGATCACCGCCGGCCGCGACCGGCGCCCGCCGCCAAGTGCCAGTGTTCGTCAGCAGCGGGTAGCGCGCCTCGCCTGCGCGCGGCGAGCCACCTGCGCGTGTCGGCGTTCAGGCCGAGCGCAACGCCGCACAGCGCCCAGAAGTACGCCGCTTCCGGGGAACCCGGCGCGACCCACCACGCCTCGAACAGCGATTGCGCGATCTGGCCGGCGAGCGCGCCCAGCACGATCGCGCCCATGACCTTGCGGTCGCGCTCGGCCGACTGCCGCACCGGCACGGCGGCGGCGCGAAACAGCGTGAACAGGACGACCAGGTACAGCACGAAGCCCACGACCCCCGTCTCCTCGAAGATGGCGAGTTGGGAGTTGCCCTTCTCGCGTCCGTAGCCGACGGCTGTGACCCCTACGATGAACGCAGTGTCGCCGATCGTAACGCCGAATCCGCCGCCGACGAGGCCACCTTCGACGGCAAGCTCGTAGGACTCCTCCCAGACGTCCCGCCGCGAGCCGAGGATCTCGCCCTCCGCGTCGTCGGCGACCTTCCGCACGTAGCGCTGCTCGAGCGTGGTGAGGACGTCGGGCACGGCCGCGATCGCGCCCACTGCCACGACGACAACGATCGCATAGGCGACGGCGTTGCGCCGCACGCCCACGACCGCGAGAAACGCAACGCACGTCACGATTGCGGCGAGGATCGAGGAACGCGAGACCGACATCAAGAGTACCGCGATGACGAATGCGAGCAGTCCCAACCAGACGACCAGCCGGCGCGGCGTGGCACGCGTGCGGTAACTGTGCCAGAGCAGCAGCGGGATCGCCATGTTCATCAGCGACCCCAGCATGTTCGGATTGCCTGCGAGTCCGCCATAAAGCGACAGCGAGCCTGTCGGCTGCTCGATGCCCTGTTGTCCGAACGCGCCGGCGAAGAGCGCAAGCGCCAGCAATGGAAAGAGATAATCGAGCGACCGCCGCCAGCCGAGCCGCGCGACCCACTGCTGTCCGCCGGCCACCAGCCCGACGGCGACCAGCGCGAACGCGCCCGACTTCATCAGCGTCAGTTCAGGGACCCCCGACCAGAAGTAGGTCACCCCGCACCAGGTCAGATACGCGACGATCGCGATGCCGGCGCCGTGCCGCAGGATGGCGAAGGCCCGGCCGGAACCGAGTAGGACGACGGCGAGTACGGCGACTACCCCCCACCTCACCGTCGTCGTAAAGACCACGTTGACGTATGCGATCGCCGGGCCGACGAACGCCAGCACGGCGAGGGGAAACGCGAGCAGCCAGAGGTTGCTCTTCACGTCGCAGAGACGCGCCCGATGACGCCTGGCCATGCCGCGCCGCCTCCCGTGCGCACGACGACCGGCGTCATCTCATGCCTCCCGGGCCCGGTGCCACGCGGCCACCACGCAGTCCGCCTCGGCTTCGATGGTCCAGTCGGCAATCAGGCGGCGAGCCGCAGCCCCCATCGCCGCGCGCAGCGCCGCGTCGCCAGCGATGCGCACCATCGCCGTCCCGACCGCATCGGCATCGACGGCCTGGACAACGAGGCCCGTCCGTCCGTCCACGACGAGGTCGTCGACGCAACCCACGCGCGCCGACGCGATCACCGGCAGGCCCGCCGCCATCGCTTCGTTGACGACGAGCCCCCACGGCTCGAACCGCGACGGCAACACGAGGACGTCGGCGGCCGCATAGGCGGCCGTCAGCGCGTCGCCGCTCAACCGCCCGGAGCAACGGACGCGCGGCAGCGCTTGCTGCGCGCGTTCCGTCGCGTCACGCAGCGGACCGTCGCCGACGACGTGCAGGTGCTGATGCGGACTGGCAGCGCTCGCGCGCGCGAACGCGTCGATCAGCACGTCGACCCCCTTGTCGGCGGTCAGGCGACCGACGAAGAGGAACTGGCAGTCGCCTGGCGCGACCCCCATACCGGCGCGATGCGCGGCGCGCGACGCGGCGGGGACCGCGGTCACCGCACGCGCAATCGCGTCGACGTCCACGGTCATCTGCGCGACCGCGATCCGGGACTCGGGCACCCCGTAGCGCTGCAGGTATCGCTTCTGGCGGGTGCCACCGGGCAAGAACATCGTGGGCATCTTCAGCATCGCGGGATAGAGCAGCGCCTTCGCGGCCCGCCTGCGCCACGGCTGCGCGGGGACCATCGTCGAGTCGGATTCTACGGCGATCGGCAGTCCGCGAAGCCGTCCCGACACCATCGCCGCCATGAGCACCGGATGTCCCCAGCCGGCCAAGTGGAGCAGCCCGTACGCTCGCTCGCGCAAACGCCGCGCGATCGCGCGCGACGCCGCGAACGTGCCGGGCGGCAGATATTCGGCGACGAGGCCCTCCAGCGTCGCGTGCCACGGTTGCGAGGCGTTCGCCTCGATGAAGAGCGACTCGACGGGCGCCCCGGCGCGCGCCGCGACGGCGCGGATCAGCGCGAGGATGTACGGCGCGGGCTCGACGTAGACCATCAACACCGGCCGGTCCGCGCCGCGATCAGCACCCATGGACAGCCTCCGCGAGAACGGCGGCGAGCTTCTCGGCATGCCGCGCCCACGTGTACTCGGCGCAGACGTGCCGCTGGCCCGCCGCGGCGATGGCGCGCATGGCGGGCCGTTCTTCCATCGCCGACCGCATCGCCGTGCAGAGCGCGTCGACGTCGTTCGGGCGCACGAGCAGCCCGGTCACGCCATCCTCGATGAAGGCGGACGGGCCCTGTCCGGCGACGCCGATCGCGAGCAGGCCGAGCGCCATCGCCTCGACGTACGCGATGCCGAAGGCTTCGCGGTAGGAGGGGAGCACGAAGGCGTCCGCGCAGGCGACCCTCCGCAAGGTGACGTTGTGCGGAAGCCTTCCGTGGAAGGCCACCTTCCCGCGCAGGCCGAGCTCGGCGGTCAACGCCTCGAGGCGCACGCGTTCGGCACCTTCCCCGACGACGTCGTACGTCCAGTCGACCATACCCTCATGCGCGAGCCGGCCCAGTGCCCGGAGCACGAGGTCGATCCCCTTGCCTTCGTGCAGGTTCGCCACGCTGATCCAGCGCAACGTCCCGTCGTGCGCATCGGGCGCGCCTCCCTGGGGTGCCTCGGGCAGCGCGAATCCGTTCGGCACCACGCGAAAGCGGTCGTCGCGGCCGGCGAGTTCCGCGTAGGTCGCCCGCAGAGGCTCGCCGACCAGCACGACGCGCGCGGCTGCGTTCAGCGCGTCGTGCATGCGCCTGCGTTTCCACGGCGTGTCGAGCAACCGCGGTGCGGGATTGATGCCGTGCACGGTCACGACAAACGGGAGGCGCAGCCCGGCTGCGATCGGACGGATGGCGTGCCCGACACCTTCGGTGTGCACGTGCAGGACGTCGGGCCGGAACGCACGGGCGCGGCGGACGATCGCTCGCCGTGTCCCGGCGCGAAAGAGCGGGCCGGCAAGCTCGTTCCAGTAGTTGCGGGGAATGCTCAAATGGTGGGCGACTTCGACGTTCAGGGCGGTATCGAAGAGCCCCGTCCGTACGCGCGGGCGCCGCCAGTCTGGATGGAACGCCGCGAGGATTCGTGGCGTCCACGGCCGCACGACGAGTACCGACACGGCCACGCCGGCTTCGCGCAGCGCGGTGACCGAGTGCAGGACGAAGCTCCCCGACGGATCCTGCGGATCGCCGGGGAACCATGGCGTGACCACCAACACGCGCATCGTCACCCCTCGAGGCCGAGCGTCCGGAACAACAGCGCGAACCGCCGGGCCCACGTGTGGTCGGCGGTTGCGCGCCGGCGCCCCGCCTCGGCGATCCGCCTGCGCTCTTCGTCATGATCGAGGTAGTGGCGGATCTTGGCGACGAGCTCGTCCACGCTCGCCCAGGTCTCGACCTCCACGCCCGGACGGAAGAACGCCTCGTACTCGGCGACCCGCTCGACGAGGTAGAAGCCGCCGGCGAGCGGCACCTCGAAATCGCGAAGCTTGACCTGCGTGGCGCCGGGACGGTCCGGGTCGTCGCCCGTCATCCGCGTGAAGCCCAGGTTGACCGCGCTGCGTGCGAACAGCGAGGCGAGCGCCGCGTCGGGCACGAAGCCCTTGCACAGCGCAGCGGGCAGCGGATCGGCGGCGCGGTCGCCACTGCGCGCCACCCGTCGCCCCGCCGCTGCGAGCAGGCCCGCCGCCCCCTCGGCGCGCCACTTCGGCGCGAGGTAGTGCCGCACGTCGTGCAGCACCTTCTCGCGTGTGGCGGGTGCGGATGCCTGGCGCTGCTCCTGCCAGTACTTGCCGTAGACCGCGAGCGGAATGCCGGCGCGGTGAAGCCGCTGCAGGACGCGGGTCCGATACGGCATCGGCGTGCCGACGAACGTCACCGGCGCCGCGGGCTCGAACGCCGCCTCCGCGGGCGCCGGCGCTGGAGGCGCAATGCCGGCCATCGGGAAGTGCAGCACCCGCGGGTTGTACCGCGCCAGCCGGTCCATGTTCGCGCGCTGCGCGCACAGCATCAGCGAGAAGTACGGCGCCGTACGCGTCTGCCGGTACCACTGCGTCAACATGTCGACGTTGTAGTTGACGAGCGGGACGCGAAGCCCGGCCAGCGCGCGTGCCGTGTCCACGTCGAGGAAGTCGTCGTAGACGTAGCAGAACACGAGGTCGAGGCCGGCACCCGAGCGAAGCGCCTCGGCCTGCGCGAGCAGCGCGCGGTTCTTCGCCGCGCGCTCCGGCGCCCGCGCGCGGCCGTAGAACTCGCCGACCGCGGGGCCGTACCGGAACACGGTGACGCCGTGGCCGAGCGCGCGCAGCGAGCCCGCGAGGTGCGTCTCCGCCCACGATCCGCTCTCGATGACGCAGAGGATGTTCAAGCTTCGCGAGGTGTCGTTGCGTGCAGGTCGACGGGAACCGGCGGCAGTGCGCTAGATTCGTCCCACCGCGCGCCCGGTCGCCAGCGCGACCCGGCCGCGCAAATCGAGCGCCGATCCGCGAATCGGCGGAAGGGTCACGATCGTGCCGCGCAACTCGCGCTTGAAGGCGGCCACCCCCGCGTTCGTGGCCGAATCCACGCCGCCGAGATCATAGCGTGCCACGCCGGCAGCGATCGCCGATCGCATCGCTTCCCAATGCAGGAGCCGCGTCGGCGACCGTTTGCCGCGCACCGTGGCGCTCTGCATCAGCTGCATCGTCGCGCCGACGACCATTACGAGGATCCCGCCGCCGAACTGCCCTTCCCGCGAAGCGCAGAACAGCCGCGCACGGACCGGGGCATCGTCCGCCGACTGCAGCAGCCGGCGGACGAGAGCCAGGTCACCCTGATGACGGTAACCTCGCGCGGCGCTGTGGCGCTCGCATTCCGCGACGAACCGGGCGACGGTGGCCTCGTCGAGATTCGCGCGAACCTCGCAGCCGTGCCGCTGCGCCGCGCGAACCTGGTTGCGAAAGTCCGGGCCCAAGCGCGTCCAGAGCGCCGCCTCGCCCGGCGTCAGGTCGACGATGCTGGTCGTCGCCGCCTCGCCGACGGCTTGGCCCTGCTCGCCGTAACGCGGCGGCGCCACCGGGCAGGGATTCTCGAAGCAGACGTGGTAGCCGCGCCGGCGCAACCGCGCCTTGAGCTCGACGCTCGCGTCGAACGCGAGGCCCGGGTCCACGTACACGGGGCCCTGCGGGATCCAGGCGATCTTTCCCGCCAGCGGGTGCCGGCGGACCTCGACGCGCGCGAACAGTGCCGGCGTTGCGTCGCGCGCGAGAATCAGGCGCTCGCTGGCCGTGCCGTCGCTCGCCGCGCGCGCGTCGCCCCAGAGCGCGGTCTGGAGCGGGCCGCCGCCGTGGGCGGCGACCAGCGCATCCCAATGCGCGGCGTCCATTGCAGTGCCGAGCGTCCACATGGCGCGATGCCTCAGCCGCCCGACGGTTCGCGCAGCAACGCACCGACCTCGCGGTGCGCGAGAACGACAACCGCGAGCGCGTAGAGGGCGGCACCCAGGGCCACCTTCTGCCACACGTCGAGTACGCCGCCGGGAAGGATGCCCAGCACGAGCGCCATCGCGGCACTCGCGGCGAGCGGCGCCGCCACCAGACGCCCGCGCCATACGCACCTCGCGTCGTCGGGCGCCGTAAGCCAGGCCACGGCGGCCACGACCAACTGGCTCGACACGAAGATCGTGCACGCCATGCCGGCGCCAAACGCAGGAATCAGCGTCACGTTGGCCACGATGCCGAACGCCGCTCCGGCCGCCGTGGCCGCGAGGTAGCGGTGGCGCAGGCCGAGCGCGTAGAGCACCGTTCCGGCGAAGAACACCGACAGCGAGTTCGCGAGCAGGTAGAAGCTCGCAATGCGGAGGAGCTCGCCCGCCGCTGCATATTGCGGTCCGAGCACCGCGGTGGCGAGCTCGGGTGCGAGAAGGCTGCCGCCCACCGCGAGCGGCACGCTGACCGCCCACGTCACGGCGAATCCATTGCGCAACAGCAGGCGCCTCCGGTTCGCGTCGTGGGCATGAAGCGCCATCCTCGGCATGAGCAGGCCGAACAGGATCGCGACGAAGCCGTGGACGATTTCGACCAGTCGGATCACGGCCGAGTACAGACCGAGAGCTGTTTCGCCGAGCGCCCACTTGACGACGATGTGCCCCGACCGCGTGTAGGCCTGCGACGCGAGCGAGGCTGCGCCGAGCGGCAGGCTGTGCCGCAGGATGTCCGCCCACTTCGCAGGCACCCAGGACCAGCGCAGTGCGTATCCAAGACGTGATAGCTCGATCCAGCCGACCGCCGAGGAGAGCGCGGCGCTCGCGAGGGTGGCCAAGGCAAGCGTCGCGAGGTCGTCTTCGCTGCGCACGAGCGCAAACACCGCAGCCGCGTAGAGCCCCTGCGAGACCATTTGCTGCAACGAGGCCCAGTGGAAGCGCTCGGTGGCGGTCAGCAGGTACGCGGACTGGACGGCGCCCAGCAGCAGCATCGGCACGCCGTAGAGGAGCAGGAGCGACCGTACCTGAGGGTCGGACTCCACCGTCCATGCGTAGGCTGCGAGCAGCACCGACCCCGCGCTGCCCAGCACGGTGCGCAAGGCGAACACGTCCGCCACGACCGAATTCGCCTCCAGGCGGCGCGCGGCCACCTCGCGCGCGGCAAAGGCGACCAGGCCGGGATTGGTCGCGAGTTCGCAGAAGCCGACGACCGCCAGCACGTAGCTCCATCGGCCGAAGCCCTCGATGCCGACCATCCTGACGACGAACGGAAACGTCACCGCCGACAGCAGCATCGTCACCGTGCGGGCACCGGCGACGGAGGCGAAATGTGTGGCGTGGCGCTTCATGTGGCAAATGGGAGGCGAGGATGACCCGACATGGAAGCGATCGATGTGGCGGGCGGCGCGTCCGTCAGCCGGCGCGCGCCAGCCCGACGATGCGCTCCTCCCATTGCGGCGCTGCGACGTCCCAGCTCCAGCGCGCCGCCATTTCAAGCGAGCGAGCGCACATCGATTGCCGCAAGCCCCGATCCTGCGCTAGCTGCCCGATCCTCGCCACCAGCTCCTGATCGGTCCATACGACGAAGCCGTTGCCGCCGTCGACGACCGACGGCGGCTCGAAGTGCCCGAAGGCGACAACCGGAAGGCCGCACGCGGCGGCTTCCTGGATCACCTTCGGCGCGCCCTCGGATCGCGAGGGAAGGACGAAGACGTCGGCCACGCGAAACGCCTCGGCGAGGTCGGCGGGGCTCTTCGCTCCGGAGAATTCGACGTTGGCGAGCCCGCGCGAACGTGCGAGCTGGATCAATTCGCCTCGCTCGGCGCCCTCTCCGTACCAGCGGAAGCGAAGGTCCGAATACCTGGCGGCCAGGTCGACGAACACCGAGGGACGCTTGTGCGCGCTGACGTGTCCGGCGGCGACGACGACCGCTGCCCCGCACCCCTCGCGTCGCGCAGCGGGGTGGAACACCGCCGCATCCACGCCGAGTGGCAGGACCGAGAACTTGTCGCCGTACAGGACCCGGCCCATCCGCGCAAGGAACGGGCTGATCGCGACGACGTGGTCGGCCCGTCCAAGCACGGCGCGCACGCGGCCGAGCACGCTGCCCTCGACGCGATGGCAGGAGACCGGATGGCCCGCTGCGCGTTCGAGCGCCGCCTCCGCAGCGGCGTCGCCCGCCAATCCCTCAAACGTCGCGATCACCGGCACCCGCTTGCGGATCATTCCGCGCAGCACGAGCCCCCGGGCGTCGAACCACTCGAACCCCGGGTAGAAGATTGCATCGACGTTCGAGAGGTAACGCGACGCGGCGTGCCAGGTCCAGAGGCGGCGGCGCATCAGGCGGACCAGGTGCACGCGCGGATTGGCCGCCACACCGGGATCTGGTCTGCCGTAATGAAGACCGACCCACGTAACCTCCGGCCGTCGGAAGCGCGCCAGGAGCGCCTTGGCATTGAGGTTCTGCGCGTTCGTGTTGTCCGCATCGAGCAGGCGCGGAACCAGTACGCGGAGCCGACCGGCGTCATGGCCCATCGGTCATCCGGCACGACACGATTGCGTCAGCCGCGCCAGTTCCGTCTGCAACACGGCGCCGGATGTCGCCGCGAGAAACGGCTCGACGTCGTTCGCGAAGGGAGGCAATCGGCCGCCGGCGGCGTCGGCAATCAACGATCGCAGATGGGACAGGTCGCGCGCGAAATGGAAGACACCCCACTGTTCGATCTGCTTCCGGTAACTGAAGTCGTGCCAGCCGAAGCCGACGATCGGGACGCCATGGCGCAGGCAGTCGAGGAAGACCGTGGAGCCGAAAGTCACGGCGACGGCCGCCCGCGCCAGGACGTCGTCCAGTCCCGGGCCCTGGCTGTAGCTTACCGCCGGTGATTTCGCCATCCCCGCCACGATGCCGTCCACCCGTTGCCGGTAGTGCGCGACGAGTTCGAGCGGATGGACGCGTATCACCAGCTCGCGGCCGGTCTCGGCCGCCGCTGCGATCAGCGCCGACAGGATTTCGTCGAGGTCGTTCTCGTCGAGGAACTCGTGCGGCGAATAGGGTGCGGTGATGAACACCAGCGTTCCGTGACCCCGCGCGGCGCGCGTTGCGGCGAAGGGCGGAGCGGGATTCAGCACACGGGCCCTCTGTCGCGCTGCCGGCGCCAGGAACTCCTTCCAGAACTCGCCGCGTATGACGTAATGGTCCGCGGGCGGATCGACGAACTGGCAGAAGTCGCCGAGGATGCCATGCTGCAACAGGATTGTCGGAATGCCGTTGCGCCGAGCCGCGTGCAGCGCGTATCCCTCGAAGACCGGATTACCCACGACGACGGCATCCGGTCGCACCGCCTCGATCCAGCGCTCGAACAACGCGGTGCCGAACAGCCCCGACGGCAGCAGGCGTAGGAAAAACGTCTGCATGAACGCACTGCGAAGGAACATTGCCCGAGCCACCTCGTCCTCGCCTTGCAGCGCAACCCGGGCGATGTGCGCGGTCACGGCGGCGGCCGCGTCGTCGACCTCGTGCCGCGTCGGAGCGTCCGCCCACGATGCGAACTCGTAGAGGCCGACGAACGGGCGCCCGGCTTCGCGCAGCGCGCGTCCGCCTGTCGCCGCGTTCTCGATCAGAAACCTGAACGGCGCGGGGAAGTGCGGCTCGTACAGGAGGCCGATCTTCGTGTACGTGTACGCAGTGCTGTAGAACCAGAGCCCGCCGGGCTTCACGGTGCGACGCGGCCGCAGCGCACTGCGGCGGTGATACGGATCGATCCGGTTCAGCACGAGTGCCAGCTCTGCACGGACCCCCGCACCGGCGAGGCGCGAGCTGCGCAGGCGCCGCACGCTGTTGGCCAGGCTCCGGACGACCGGGAAGCGCTGGCGCTCGGCGGGCACGTCGATCTCCACGTCGAGCTCCCCCTGACCACGGAGATCCGCGAGTCCCTGCGCGAATCGCGAGGACCTCCCGAACCGGCACCGGCGGGCGCCCAGCGCAATCAGCTGCCGGCGCAGGTGCAGCGTGTGCAGCGCATACTGCAGCTCCCGGATCACGACCTCTTCGAAGACGCGCAGTTGAGCGAGGCCGCGCAGCAGCGGCTCGCCGGCAAGCAGGCGCGCAGCCAAGTCGAACGCCCGCCGCTTGACAGCGTCGAAGTCCCCGATGAGCTCGGGCAGTCCCAACGCGGCGGCGTGACGGCGACGCACGAGGCTGTCGGGCGCGCACTCGAAAAGAAGCCCTACCGGGCCCGTGATTCGCTCGAATGGGTCGCCCGGCTGCAGGATGGTCAACTCGGTCAATTTTCAGTCCAGCAGATCCCAGCGCAGCGGCGTTCCCCGAGCCAATGCCTCGCGGACCTTCCTCCCGAGAACGGCGTCGTAGTGCTTCGGCGCGAGCCCTCCTCCGGGGCGAATCGCCCGCACGTTGTCGGCGGTGAGCACGTCGCCGGCACGCAGGTCCGTGACGACATGCAGCGAGCGACGGAAAGCAAGCGACGGCCGCTCGGCCGCGGTGGGACCGTACATCACTGCGCCCAACGCCTGCCACGCGCGCGCCGTCTCCACGACGAGCTGCGCCATCTCCGCGGGCTCCATCGAGAACGCGGCGTCGACCCCGCCTTCCGCGCGGGACAGCGTAAAGTGCTTCTCGATGACCGTGGCCCCAAGCGCAACGCTCGCGACGGACACGCCGATGCCCGTCGTGTGGTCCGAGAGACCCACCTCGGTTCCGAACCGCGAGCGCAGATCCGGGATCGTCAGCAGGTTGGTGTCCGCGGGCGCTGCCGGATACGTGCTCGTGCACTTGAGCAGCACGAGGTCCCGACATCCCGCGTCCCGCGCGACCTGCACGGTCTCCTCCAGTTCCGCCTCCGTGGCCATTCCCGTCGACACGATCATCGGCTTGCCGGTCGCCGCCACCTTGCGGATCAGCGGAACGTCGGTGTTCTCGAACGACGCGATCTTGTAGCAGGGCACGTCGAGCCCTTCGAGGAAGTCGACCGCCGTCGCGTCGAAGGGCGTGCTGAACGCGATCATGCCGAGGCTGCGCACGCGCTCGAAGATCGGCCCGTGCCAATCCCAGGGCGTGTGGGCCCTTTCGTAGAGCGCGTGCAGCGTGCTCCCCGCCCACGGGCTCGCCGGATCGGCAATCCGGAAGGCGCCGTCGGCCACGTCCAGGGTCATCGTGTCCGCCGTATAGGTCTGGATCTTGAGCGCGTGGGCGCCGGCGGCGGCGGCGGCATCCACGATCGCCAGCGCGCGCCCGAGCGACTGGTTGTGGTTGCCGGACATCTCCGCCACGACGAACGGCGCGACGTGTCGACCGACCTCGCGGGATGCGATCTTCACGCCTCAGCCTCCCGGGATCTCGCGAACGAATACGGCACGATCGGCAACGAATCCCGCCTTCGCGAATGCCCGGACGGACGCGGCATTGCGCGCGTCGATCTCCGCGCGAATCTCCCGAACCTCAGGTCGATGGTCGCGCAGCCACGCCTCACCCAGCCGGATCAGCTCGGGCCCCAAGCCACGGCCCTGCCGGCCGGGGACCAAGTACACGGAAATCGTCGCCGAGTGCCCGGTCACGTCGTAACGCAACACGCCAACGGCGCCCTCGGCATTCTCGCCGATCAGGAGCACCCGACTCCGGTTCTGCAGCGCGGCCGCATACCAGCGTCGATGCTCGGAGAGCTCGATGACGCCCGGATCGTTGGAATACTGCCGGACAGTTGAATCGTTCCGCCACCGCCAAACTGAGTCGCAGTCGTCGAGCGTAGCGCGCCGGAGCGCCATGGCGCTTGCGAGGAGATTCGCGACCACGCGGCCGCAGCCGCGGCCATCCACGATCTTCTCCGCCATCGCCCCCATGTGGCGCACGAGTTCCGGCGCAGCCGACAGCACGTCGATCGCTGCCGCAAGCCGCGCGACCGGGACCTCGGGCGCGCTACCCATGAACAGCGCGCCTCCACGCGCGGCCACCGCGCGGGATGCAGCGAGCTGGTTTTCGGCAATGGCAACGACGATCGAAGGCAGGCCCAGCGCGCAGCGCTCGAGCAGCGCCACGCCGCCACCGCCGATCGCGAGATCGCTCCCGGCCATCAGCGCGGCTATGTTCCCGGGTTGGCAGTGAAATTGCAGCGGCGGATACTCCGCGCAGATCTTCTCGATTTCCTGCCGCCGGGGATTCGCGGCGCCGACGACGACGTCCGCCTTCACTCCGCCACGATCCCGGGACAGCAGCGCATCAATCGCCATCCGCGTCGCGTTCGCCGGGTCCGAGCCGCCGAACGACACGAGAACGCGCCGAACCTCCCCCGTGCGCTCTCGCGGGCGCTCACGCGCCTCGGCGAACTCCGGCCGCAACAACGCATACTCCGGTCCGAGCAGCTTCCTGCACGCGCTTGGCACGAGTGCGTCGTATCGCGTTATGGTGGCGTCGGTGCAGTTGTGGTCGAGCAGCAGGTCGCAGTCGTGCGGCCTGTCGGCGAGATCGTCGATTACCATGATGCTACGAACTGTCGGGTGCAGCATGGCTTCCCAGCGGGCCTCCAGCGCATAGTGATCCACGACCAGCCAATCGGCTTCGCCCCATTCCTTGATGGCATGTATGGTTTGCTTCGCGTCCTCGCTCCATGGAACGTCATCCCGGTCGGCACGAGGCGGACATTGTGGCGTCGACAGATCCGGGTCACGAGTACGTGCACCGCCCGAAAGGCGGGCCACCGGGAAGCCTTGCTCGACAAGGTAATCGTTGAGGTGGCCGGGATGATCGCGGCAAATGAAGAGAGTCTCGGCGCCGGCGCGCCCGAGTGCGCTCGCGAGGGTCACGCAGCGCGTAACGTGTCCGCTGCCGATTGCCGCGGAGGCGTCGACGCGGAAGGCGATCCTCATTGCTTCCGCAGGAGGAACCACGTGAGGTCGTCCATGGGAAACACGCCGGCACGATGATATGCAAATCCGCAATCGACGAGGCGCAGGTCCGGAAACCTGTCCAGCATGTCACCCGCAAAGTCGCGCTTGAACAGCACGTCACTGTGTCCGCGGTAGGAAACGGCGACCGGCGACCGGCTGTAGTACTCGCAGATGCAGATATAGGTCTTCGCCGCGGCGTGCAGGAGATCGTATGCCTTCGCAAGCTGGTTCGGATTGACGTGGATGAGTACGCCCTTGGCCAGCGTCATGTCCCATTGCCTGTGCGCCCGGAACTCCAGCAGCGACTGGACGTGCACTCGAGCCTGGCCCCATCGCGCAAGCTCATCGGCGGCTGATTCGTTCAGTTCGACCGCATCGAGCTCGGCATGGGGAAGCAACGACCGGATTGCGCGCAGGTTGAGGCCGATGTTGGCGCCCAGCTCGAGTACCGACGCGACGCCGGATGCACGCTCGAGAATCTTCGAGAAGAGATGTACGTTGCCGGCCACGATCTCGTCGCCGACATTGCGTCGACTGTACTCCGTACCAAACTCGCCGGCCCAGAAGGCTTCCTGGGGAGTCGCGTAGTGCCTGGCCATGTTCGCGCAGATCCGCTGATCAACGCAGCGCGTGCCCAGGCACGACGCATCGGATAGCTGACCGGCTTCGGCGCGCGTGGCCGAGGACGAAGTAACGACGAAGATCCGCGGGCAGGACGGCAGCGCTCATGGCGCCCGCCCTTCGACTTGCAGCCGCCACGCCCGATAGAGCATCTCCGCCCGCTGCCAGTCTTCTTCCGTGTCGATGTCCTGCACGAGCGCCCGCGGTACGAGCACCGGAACGGACGCGCGCGAAAAAGTGGGCACGTCGTTCAGGAAGGCGCTCGCGGTTCCCCAGTAGAACTGGCCGGCATCGTGGTAGGCGGGCTCGAGGTCCTGCGACCGGGCGAGCGCATGCTCGGGAAACATCGGCGCGATGCGGCCCTCCCCGTCGATGCGAAGGGCCCGTTGCACCGGATAGGGAAACGACGTCACGGAGAAGGCAAAGGCGCAGCCGCTCGCGACGAGCTTGTCCAGGCCTTCGCGTAGTCGCGCCGCATCGAGAAATGGCGCCGTCGCGTAGATGCAGCAGACGTGGGTCGCGCCAACTCCTTGCCCGTTCGTCCACTCGACGGCGTGGCGGACGACCGCGTTCGTGCGGGTGCGGTCGTCGGCCAGCGCCGCAGGCCGGACGAACGGCACCTCGGCGCCCGCCGCCCTGGCCACGTCGGCGATCCGTGCGTCGTCCGTGGAGACGAGGATGCGCTCGAAGAGTCCGGAAGCGCGCGCAGCCGCGATCGAGTACGCGATGATCGGCTTGCCCGCGAAGGGCCGGATGTTCTTCAGCGGAATCCGCTTGCTCCCACCCCGCGCGGGGATCACCGCGATCTTCATTGCAGCGCGTTCGCGAGTGCAGCCATCACCCGATCCTGGTCCGACTCGGTCAGGCCGGCATGGAGCGGAAGGGTGATGGCCCGCGCGTAGTACGCCTCGGCTTCGGGACACCCGCCGGCATCCGCGGCGAGTCGGCGATAATACGGCTGTCGGTGCACGGGAATGTAGTGCACGTTGACGCCGATGCCGGCGGCGCGCAGCGCGTCGAAGACGTCGCGTCGGCTGCGCGGGCAGCGCGCCGGGTCGAGCTGGATGACGTAGAGATGCCAGGCGGATCGGGTGTCCGGATGCTGCCAGGGACGGATGACCGGCATCTGCGAAAGCAGTCGATCGTAGCGGTCGGCTAATCCGCGGCGGCGCACGACGAACTCGTCGAGCCGGCGAAGCTGGCTGACGCCGAGCGCCCCCTGCAGGTCGGTCATCCGGTAATTGAACCCGAGCTCGTGCTGCTCGTAATACCACGCCCCTCGGCTCGGCGCGTCCATCAGCGCCGGATCGCGGGTCGTGCCATGCGTCCGAAGGCGCCCCATGCGCGCGGCCAGCGCGCCGTCGTTGGTCATCGCCATCCCGCCTTCGCCGGTCGTGATGATCTTGACGGGATGGAAGCTGAACACCGCGACGTCGCTGTAGCGACAGTTGCCGACCGGCTCGCTGAGATACTTCGCGCCGACGGCGTGCGACGCGTCCTCGACGATGCGAAAACCGTACTGCTCCGCCAGCCCGCGAATGCCCTTCATGTCGCACGACTGCCCCGCGAAGTGGACGGGCACGACGATCTTCGGAAGTCGACCGGTGCGCCCGGCCTCCTCCAGCTTGGCCGCGAGGGCCGCGACGCTCATGTTGTACGTGCGCGGATCGATGTCGACGAAATCGACGTCGGCGCCGCAGTATCGTGCGCAGTTCGCCGACGCGACGAACGTGTTGGGGCTGGTCCAGAGCCAGTCGCCGGGCCCGAGGTCGAGCGCCGCGCACGCGACGTGCAAAGCGGACGTTCCGCTGTTGACGGCGACCGCGTACCGCACGCCGCAATAGTCGGCGAGCGCGCGCTCGAACGCCGGCACCGCCGGTCCCTGCGTCAGCCAGTCGGAGCGGAGGACGGCGACGACCGCGTCGATGTCCTCCTGGCGAATGTCCTGCCGGCCGTAGGGAATCATGCCTCCATGCCCCCGATCAGCTCCCGCAGCTCCGCGACGCCCAGGAACCGCGGATTCGCGCCGGAGTTGTACTCGAAGTCCTGAGGGACCGGCCGCCCGGTTTCGCCGAGCGCGTTCGTCTCGTAGCGCGGGTGCCTGACGAACGTGATCGTCGGCTGGATCACGTAGTGATCGTCGAACTCGAGCGTCAGGTGCGCCTCGTCTCTCGGGCACATGACCTCGTGCAGCTTCTCGCCGGGCCGGACGCCCACGATCCGGACGGCGATTCCCGGCCGCAGCGCCTCGGCGATGTCGACGATACGCGACGACGGAATCTTGGGCACGAACAGCTCGCCCCCCTGCATGCGCCGGAAGCTCTGCAGCACGAACTCGACGCCCTGGTCGAGCGTAATCCAGAACCGCGTCATCCGCTCGTCGGTGATGGGCAGTTCGGACGCACCTTCCGCGAGCAGCTTCCTGAAGTACGGGATCACGGACCCGCGCGAGTCCACGACGTTGCCGTAGCGAACGACGGAGAAACGCACGTCGCGGGATCCCACCATGTTGTTCGCCGCGACGAACAGCTTGTCGGAAGCGAGCTTGGTCGCGCCGTACAGGTTGATCGGATTGGCGGCCTTGTCGGTGGAGAGCGCGACCACCCGCGCGACGTTGCATTCGATCGCGGCGGCGATCACGTTCTCGGCGCCGTGGACGTTGGTCTTGATGCACTCCATCGGGTTGTATTCCGCCGCCGGGACCTGCTTGAGCGCTGCGGCGTGCACGACGCAGTCGACGCCCTGCATCGCCTGGACCAGGCGCGTGCGGTCCCGCACGTCGCCGATGAAGTACCGGATCCGGGGATCCGCGAATTCCCGCATCTGGCTCATCTCGAACTGCTTCAGCTCGTCGCGGGAAAAGACGACGACGCGCCGCGGGCGTTGGTCGGCCAACGCCGTCCGGATGAATGCCCTGCCGAACGAGCCGGTCCCGCCGGTCACCAGAATGGACTTGTCATCGAACATGGGAAGCCGTTACGCAAGTCGCATGGAGCCGTCGACGGGGCGCCTCCGCTGCGGCCGAATGGGTGACGAGAGCGCGGCTGCGCGTCGGTCGGCGGCTACTGCGACCGCTTCGCTGCATCGGCCGTCTGCTCCAGGATCCCCGCCGGCTCCGGCGCGCGCCGCCGCGCGAACCGCACCAGCGATCGGTACCGGCCCACGTAGACGGCCGCGTACGCCAGCAGGCCCGCCCACAGTGCCGGCGTATTGTCGTGCCACAGGACGGCCAGCGCGAAGCACAGCACGCCATGCAGCCACAGGCGCGGCGCCACGTAGGCGTTGGCGCGCTGGAGGCTGGCCTCGGGCGCGCGGCGATCCTGCCCGCGGCGCTCGTCCCGCCGGCGCTCGCCGAAGCGCGCCACGAACGACGGGTCCGCCGCCTGCCGGCGCTCGCCGCGGCGCCGGTCGCCGGCGCGGCGCTCGTCCTCGGCTCGCCGCACCGCCGGCACGGCGACGCGGCGGAACATCAGCGTGTGCAGGTGCAGGCGGTCCGGCGCCATCACCGGCATCCGGCGCACGACGCCGCGCCGGTACATCGAGAACAGGGTGTCGACGATCGGATAGCCCGCAAGCATCACGACGTACCACGCCGAGATGCCGGAATTGCGCGCGACTAGCTGGATCGCAAGCTCGGCGTACATGAAGCCTATGAAATACGCGCCGGCGTCGCCCAGGAAGATCCTGCCGCGCGGGTAGTTCCAGCAGAGGAACCCGGCGACGGCGCCCATCATCGCCAGCGCCGGGGCGAGCGTCAGCGCGTCGCCCGACCACGCGGCCGCGAGCGCGAGGCCGGCGAACATGATGAACGCGGTGCCGCCGGCCAGGCCGTGCGCGCCGTCGACGAGATTGATCGCGTTGCACGCACCCGCGACCATGAACCACGTGAGCGCGAGCGCGATCCAGCGGTGCGCCAGCAGCGCGTCCACCCAGCCGACGTCGACGCGCGGGACGACGCCGTCCGCGATCTGGCTCGCAATCGCGGCGGACGCGACCGCGGCGAGCAGCCGGTAGCGCGGCCGCACGCCGCGGACGACGTCCTCCATCGTGCCGACCAGCACGACCGGCACGGCGGCGAGGACGAGGGGCATGGACAGCCAGAGCGCCGCAGCGCCTGCGATCTTCGCGACCAGGGCGACCGCCACGAAGGCGGCGACGATGATCGCCCCGCCCAGGCGCGACGTCGGTGCGACGTGGAGCTTCTGGACCCCGCCGGCGGGACCGTCGTCGTCCGAGCGTGCCCGCATGGCCGCCGGCATCAGGATGCCGGCAAAGGCCGCAGATGCCAGCAGGGGCCACCACTCGAGACTCATGACAGCGTCGTGCAGGTGTCGATCAGGGGGCGGATGACGAAGACCATCGTTGGGCGAATCCCGATTCAGGCTGCAAGACACGTGCCACGCACCGCCTTCCGGCACGCCGTTGCCGCCCATGCGCGATCCGGACGCGCCGGCACCCGCTCCGGCCGGCCACGCGCGGCACGGGGCTCATTGTAATCGGAAGAGGGGCCGCCTCGCCGGGCGTGGCGCGGGGCCGGCCGGCCGCTCACCACGCCGTTTCCCGCTCCGCCGTCGCGCTGATCTTGTGGATCGTGAGGTCGGCGCCGTTGAACTCCTCTTCGGGATCGAGCCGCAGGCAGACGGTCGCCTTGAGCGTCCCGTAGACGATCGCGGCGCCGGTCACGGCGATCAGGATGCCGAGCGCCGTGCCCGCAAGCTGGGCGCCGAACGCGACGCCGCCCAACCCTCCCAGCGCCTTCGCGCCGAAGATGCCGGCGGCGAGGCCGCCCCACGCGCCGCAGATGCCGTGCAGCGGCCACACGCCGAGCACGTCGTCGATCTTCCAGCGGTTCTGCGTCTGCGTGAACAGGAACACGAACAGCGCCCCGGCGACCAAGCCCGTGACCAGCGCGCCCAGCGGGTGCATGACGTCGGAGCCCGCGCAGACGGCCACCAGCCCGGCGAGCGGACCGTTGTGCACGAAGCCCGGGTCGTTGCGGCCGGCGACGAACGCCGCGAGCGTGCCGCCCGCCATCGCCAGCAGCGAGTTCATCGCGACCAGCCCCGAGATCTTGTCGAGCGTCTGCGCCGACATCACGTTGAACCCGAACCAGCCGACCGACAGCACCCACGCGCCCAGCGCGAGGAACGGGATCGACGACGGCGGGTGCGCGGAGACGCCACCCTCGCGCGAGTAGCGGCCGCGTCGCGCGCCGAGCAGCAGCACGGCGACGAGGCCGATCCAGCCGCCGAACGCGTGGACGACCACGCTGCCGGCGAAGTCGTGGAACTCCTCGCCGAACGCGGACTTGAACCAGCCCTGGATGCCGAAGTGCTGGTTCCACGCGATGCCCTCGAAGAACGGGTACACGAAGCCGACCAGCAGGAACGTCGCCGCGAGCTGCGGATTGAACTTCGCGCGCTCGGCGATGCCGCCCGACACGATCGCCGGGATCGCCGCGGCGAACGTGAGCAGGAAGAAGAACTTGACGAGCTCGTAGCCGCTCTTCGGCACCAGCGCCTCCGCGCCTGTGAAGAAGGTGACGCCGTAGGCGATCGCATAGCCGACGAAGAAGTACGCGATCGTCGACACGGCGAAGTCGACGAGGATCTTGACCAGCGCGTTGACCTGGTTCTTCTTGCGGACCGTGCCGAGCTCGAGGAACGCGAAGCCGGCGTGCATCGCCAGCACCATGATCGCGCCCAGCAGGATGAACAGCGTGTCGCTCGCCGCTTTCAGCGTTTCCATCGACTTCCCCCTCGTTGGCGAATGTCCGCCGCGCGGCCTCGATGGGCCCGCGCGGCGGTCGAAAAAAAGGGCCGCTCGCCGGCGGCCCCCTTGACCGTGCGCTGCGTCGCGGCCGCCCGTCAGGCGGTCTGCGGCGGCAGCATCTTCTGCAACTCGCCGCTCGCGTACATCTCGCGGACGATGTCGCAGCCGCCGACGAACTCGCCGTTGACGTAGAGCTGCGGGATCGTCGGCCAGTTCGCGTACTCCTTGATCCCCTGCCGGATCTCGTCGTCGGCGAGCACGTTGACCGAGTAGTAGTCGGCGACGCCGCAGCGCTTCAGGATCTCGGCGACCGTCGCGGAGAACCCGCACTGCGGGAACTGCGGCGTGCCCTTCATGTAGAGGACGACCGGGTGCTGCGTGACCTGCTCGCGGATCGTGTCGTGGACGGTGCTCATGGCGGCCTCCGGCGATCGAAACCGCGTATTCTACGCCCGCGCGCGGCCGGCGGACGGGGGCGCCGCCGCTACTCCTTGACGGCGCCCGTCAGCCCCGACACGTAGTACTCGACGAAGAACGAGTACAGGATCGCCACCGGCAGCGAGCCCAGCAGCGCGCCCGCCATCAGCGACCCCCAGTGGTAGACGTCGCCCTCGACCAGCTCGGTGACCACGGCCACCGGCACGGTCTTGACCTCCGACGACGACACGAACGTCAGCGCGTAGATGAACTCGTTCCACGACAGCGTGAACGCGAAGATGCCGGCCGAGATGAGCCCGGGCACCGCCAGCGGCAGCACGATCTTCACCAGGATCTGCAGCCGCGAGGCGCCGTCGATCAGCGCGCACTCCTCGAGCTCGTACGGGATCGACTTGAAGTAGCCCATCAGCAGCCACGTGCAGAACGGCACGAGGAACGTCGGGTACGTGAGGATCAGCGCGAGCCGCGTGTCGAAGAGCTGCAGCTGGTAGATGATCGTCGCGAGCGGGATGAACAGGATCGACGGCGGGACGAGGTAGGCCAGGAAGATGCTCATGCCGACGTAGCGCGCGCCGCGGAAGCGCAGCCGCTCGATCGCGTAGGCGGCGAGCACGCTCGCCACCAGCGACAGGAACGTCGCGACCACGGCGACCAGCATCGTGTTCCACAGCCAGTCGGGATACGCGGTGTCGAACAGCAGCTTTTTCACGTGCGCGAGCGTCGGATTCTTCACCCAGAACGGGTTGCCCTCGCGCGACAGCAGCTCCTCGTTGGGCTTGAACGTCGTGATCGCCATCCAGTAGAACGGGAACAGCAGCACGACCAGGAACGCGCCGAGCGGCACGTACAGCGTGACGATGCGCCGCGGCAGCGAGACGAGGTAGTCCATCCCCTGCGAGTCGACGGCGTCCGGGGCGGCGTTGCGCTCGCTCACTTGTCGGTGCCTCCCTGCTGCCACGCGCGCCGCTGCAGCCCGAAGTACGAGACGAGGATCGCCGCGAGCAGGAACGGCACCATCGCCGTCGCGATCGCCGCGCCCTCGCCCAGGCTGCCGCCGGGGATCGCGCGCTGGAACGACAGCGTCGCCATCAGGTGGGTCGCGTTGAGGGGCCCGCCGCGCGTCAGCACGTAGATCAGCTGGAAGTCGGTGAACGTGAACAGCACCGAGAACGTCATGACGACGGCGATGATCGGCGTCAGCAGCGGCAGCGTCACGTAGCGGAACTGCTGCCAGTCGGACGCGCCGTCGAGGCTCGCCGCCTCGTAGTACGACGGCGAGATCGTCTGCAGGCCGGCCAGCAGGCAGATCGCGACGAACGGCACGCCGCGCCAGATGTTGGCGGCGATCGTCGAGAACCGCGCGAGCCACGGGTCGCCTAAGAAGTCGATGTAGCGGTCGATCAGCCCGGCCTTGACCAGCGCCCAGCTCACGATCGAGAACTGCGCGTCGTAGATCCACCAGAACGCGATCGCCGACAGCGCGGTCGGGATGATGAACGGCAGCAGCACGATCGCGCGGAAGAACGCCTTGAACGGCAGGTGCTTGTTCAGCAGCAGCGCGAGCCACAGGCCGAGCCCGAACTTGATCACGCTCGCGACCGCCGTATAGAACAGCGTGTTGAAGAGTGCGAGGCGCGTGACGTCGTCGCCCCAGAGGAAGCGGAAGTTGTCGAGGCCGACCCACTCGCCGGGACGGCCGATCTTGGCGTCGGTGAACCCGAGCCACGTGCCCAGCCCGAGCGGGTACGTGAGGAACAGCAGCAGCAGCAGCCCCGCCGGCACCATGAACAGCGCGCCGAGCAGGTGGCGGTTGTCGAGCGCGCGGGCGAGCGCGGAGGAATGCGCAGGCATGAAGAATCAAAGACCTCTCACAACGAGACGCCGAGGCGCCGAGAACTGCTCAACGGGATACTCTGCGTCCCGGCGTCTCTTTGTGGACGGTCAGACCTTGTAGTACCGCTCGGCCCGCTTCTGCGCGCGCTCGGCCGCTTCCTTCGGCGTCTTCGACCCGGACGCCGCCTCGGCGACCATGTTGACGACGATGAAGTCCGACAGCGCGCCGGCCGACGCGTAGCCCATCTTGCCCGCGTAGCCCGACGGGACCATGTTGACCATCGAGTTGCGGTACGGCGTGTGCTTCGGGTCGACCGTCCAGATCGGGTTCTTCTCGTAGTACCTGAGCGCCGGCGTCACGTAGCCGATGGCCGCCTGCACCCACGGGTCCATCTGCTCGGCCTCCATCATGAAGCGCAGGAACTCCTTGGCGGCCTTCGGGTACTTCGTGTACTTGAAGATCATCTGGTTGAAGAACAGCTGGAACTCGGTCGGCCGGCCGACCGGGCCGATCGGCATGTTCGCGTGGTTGATGTCCGCGGCCATCTCCTTGACCTTCGGATCCTGCGAGTTCTTCGCCGCGTAGTAGATCGAGATCCCGTTGTTGGTGAGCGAGATCTGGCCGTCGAGGAACGCCTTGTTGTTGTTGGGGTCGAGCCACGACAGCGTGCCGGGCACGAACGTGCCGTAGAGCTCGCGCACGTACTCCAGCGCCTTGATCGTCTCCGGGCTGTCGATGACGACCTTGTTGTTCGCGTCGACCAGCTTGCCGCCGAACGCCCACACGAGCCACTGGCACCACGTGTTGCCGTCGCCGGTCGCGTTGCCGAGCGCGAAGCCCGGCGGCGTGCCCTTGTCCTTCAGCCCCTTGCAGAGCTTCAGGAAGCCGTCGGTGTCCTTCGGGAAGCTGTCGAAGCCGGCCGCCTTGATGTGGCTCTCGCGGTAGACCATGCACACGCCGGCCACGCCGAGCGGCACGCCGATCCACTTCTTGCCGTCCGGCTTGAGGTACGGGTCGCACACCGGGTACCAGCCGCCGTACTTCGCGCCCAGGTAGTTGCAGACGTCGGTGACGTCGACGAGCTTCTCGGGGTACAGGTTGGCGTCGTCGTTGGTCGACAGGATGATGTCCGGGCCCGCCCCGGTGTTGGCCGCCACGGCGGCCTTCGGGCGCACGTCCTCCCAGCCCTCGTTGTCGACGCGCACCTCGACGCCGTACTTGTCCTGGAACGCCTTGACGTTGACCATGTACCGGTCGATGTCGCCCTGCACGAACCGGCTCCAGCGCAGCACGCGCAGCTTCGCGCCCTTCTCGGGCGTGTTGCTCCACTGCGCGTTCGCGTCCTTGACCCAGATGAACGGGCCGACCGTGGCCCCGGCGGCGACCGCCGCCGTCGATTGCAGGAACTTGCGCCGCTTGAACTCGCTCATGGCTTCCTCCTCCGGTGGTGGACTTCGATTGCGCCTGCGGTCCGATGTCCGATCGGATCGTCACGCGACGAGGCGCATGCCGCTCGCCGCGTCGAAAACGTGCGCCCGCGCGAGGTCGGGCGAAAGGTGGACGCGGTCGCCCGGGTGGCAGTCGGCGCGGTCGCGGATCGTCGCGGTGACCTCCTGCCCGCCGAAGCGGCAGTAGAGCTGCGTGTCGGCCCCCGTCGGCTCGACGACGACGACGTCGACCGGCAGCCCGGCCGCGCCGAGCGCGCAGTGCTCCGGACGCATTCCGAACAGCACCTCGCGGCCGGGCTCGGCGCGGGCGCCGGCCGGCAGCGGCAGGCTCGCGACGTCGCCGAACGCGACGCGCCCGCCGTCGCGGACGACGCCGGGGATCATGTTCATGGCCGGCGACCCGATGAACCCGGCGACGAACGTGTTCACCGGGCGGTCGTAGAGCGTGAGCGGGTCGCCGGTCTGCTCGATCAGGCCGTCGCGCATCACGACGATCTTGTCGGCCATCGTCATCGCTTCGATCTGGTCGTGCGTGACGTAGATCGACGTGGTCTTGAGCCGCTGGTGCAGCTCCTTGATCTCGGTGCGCATCTGCACGCGCAGCTTGGCGTCGAGGTTGGACAGCGGCTCGTCGAACAGGAACACCTGCGGGTCGCGGACGATCGCGCGGCCCATCGCGACGCGCTGGCGCTGGCCGCCCGAGAGCTGCCGCGGGTAGCGGTCGAGGAACGCCGCGAGGCCCAGGATGTCGGCGGCCTTCGCGACCCGCGCCTCCACCTCGGCCTTCGGCTGCCGCGCGAGCGTCAGCGCGAACGACATGTTGTCGCGCACGGTCATGTGCGGATAGAGCGCGTAGTTCTGGAACACCATCGCGATGTCTCGCTCCTTCGGCGGCACGCGGTTGACCACCCGCCCGCCGATCGCGATCTCGCCTTCCGTGATCTCCTCCAGCCCGGCGATCATCCGCAGCAGCGTCGACTTGCCGCAGCCCGACGGCCCGACGAGCACGCAGAACTCGCCGTCGTCGATGCCGATGTCCACGCCGCGGATCACGGGCGTGGTGCCGAACTGCTTGTGGACGCCGGCAATCGTCACCGCGGCCATCGTGCCTCCTCGCCCGTTGCGTGGTCCGCGGCGCGCGCCGGGCGGTGCCCGCGCCGCGTGAGGTGCGCGAACGTCAGGGCTTGCGCGTCCCGCGGACGACGACGTAGTCGGGCCGCCCGGTGGCGAGCCACGTGACGAGGTTCTGCGCCGCCTTCCGGCGCAGCTCCTTCTCCGCCTCCACCGAGAAGAACGCCGAGTGCGGCGTCAGGATCACCCGCGGATGGCCGAGCAGCGGCGAGTCGCGCGGCACCGGCTCCTCCGGCAGTACGTCGAGACCGGCGCCGGCCAGCGTGCCCGCGCCGAGCGCCGCCACGAGCGCCGGGACGTTCACGACGGCGCCGCGCGCGGTGTTCACGAGGTGCGCGCCGGGCTTCAGCGCGGCGAAGAACGCGGCGTCGATCATGCCGCGGGTCTCGGCGGTGAGTGGCGTGTGCAGCGACACGACGTCCGACTGCTGCGCCAGCGCGCCGAGCGTCGCGGCGCGCTCGACGTACGCCGGGAAGTCGCCGTCGATCAGGTACGGGTCGTACGCGACGACGCGCCGGAACACGTTGCGCGACACGTGCGCCATCCGCTTGCCGATCCGGCCCAGCCCGACGATGCCGAGCGTGAGCTGCGACGGCCGCGCGAGCGGGCCCGACGACATGAAGTGCCACGTGCCGGCCGCGATGTCGCGGTGGTACGCGACGATGTTGCGGATCGACGCCAGCGCCAGACCCAGCGCGTGCGTCGCGACCTCGCCCACGCCGTAGTCGGGCGAGTTGCCGACCCAGACGCCGGCCTTCTCGCAGGCGTCCGTGTCGACGGTGTCGTAGCCGGCGCCGATCCGGCTCACGATGCCGACCTCGGGCAGCGCGGCGAGCACCTTCGCGGTGATCGGCGCGTACTGCAGCAGGATCGCGCAGCAGCCCTTCGCGTGCGCGATGACGTCGTCCTCGGTCCGGCACTGCGCGACGACGACGTCGATGCCGGCGGCGGCGAACAGCGCGCGCTCGAGGTCGACGTCCGTGTAGTCGTTGTCGGCGTAGAGGATCCTGGGCATGGGAACGGAAACGGGGCGATGACGGGAGGGCGGCGGCGACGGCGGGGCAAGGGTACGGGCGAACGCGCGCGGCGGTCAAGTGGCCAGACCGGTTGCGCGGCGCCCGCCACTCGCGGCCTTTCCCCACCACTATAATCGCGCGTCCCCTCGCCCGGTACAACGCCATGACGACGCTGCTGCAGACCACGATCGCCGGTAGCCTGCCCAAGCCCGCGTGGCTCGCCGAACCCGGCGCGCTGTGGGCGCCGTGGAAGCTCGACGGCGACGCGCTCGCGCAGGGCAAGCAGGACGCCGTACGCCTCGCGCTGTTCGACCAGGAGCACGCCGGCATCGACATCGTCACCGACGGCGAGCAGACGCGGCGGCACTTCGTCACCACGTTCATCGAGGGGCTCGACGGCGTGGACTTCGCGCTCAAGCGGACCGTGCGCATCCGCAACCGCTACGACGCCGACGTGCCGGTCGTCGTCGGGCCGGTCGCGCGGCGGCACCCGATCTACGTCGACGACGCCCGCTTCGTCCGGGGACAGACGCAGCGCAAGGTCAAGTACACGCTGCCCGGCCCGATGACGATGGTCGACACGCTCTACGACGCGCACTACCGGAGCCGCGAGAAACTCGCGTGGGCGTTCGCCGAGATCCTGAACGAGGAGGCGCGCGCGATCGCCGCCGCCGGCGTGGACGTGATCCAGTTCGACGAGCCGGCGTTCAACGTCTACTTCGACGAGGTGCGCGACTGGGGCGTGGCGGCGCTCGAGCGGGCGGCGCAGGGGCTCGCCTGCACGACGGCCGTCCACATCTGCTACGGCTACGGGATCAAGGCCAACATCGAGTGGAAGAAGACGCTGGGCTCCGAGTGGCGGCAGTACGAGCAGACGTTCCCGCTGCTCGCGGGCTCGAAGATCGGCCAGGTGTCGCTCGAATGCGCGAACTCGCACGTGCCTCTGGAGCTCATGCGGCTGCTGGCCGGCAAGGACGTGCTGGTCGGCGCGATCGACGTGGCGACCGACCGGGTCGAGACGCCCGAGGACGTCGCGGCGACGCTGCGCGCCGCGCTCGCATACGTGCCCGCCGAGCGGATGTACCCGTGCACGAACTGCGGGATGGTCCCGCTCGCCCGCGACGTGGCCCGGGGCAAGCTCCGGGCGCTCGCCGCCGGGGCGGCGCTGGTCCGCCGGGAGCTCGCGGGGGTCTGAGCCGGGGGCCGGAACGCCCCCGGACGGGGCCCCGGCCGGCAATTCCCCACCAACGTACTAGGGTATTTGCAAACCGGCCGGATTCGCGTATGCTCCCAAAGGTGTTTTGTTTCAAGTACTAGAGCACGCCAAAGCCCGGCACGAGCTTCCGCCGCGGTCCCGTACTTTTCTGTCCTTGAGAATGAAACATGGGGCGGGCATCCGCCCGCCGATTATTTTTTATCTTGAGGAAATACGGAAAATGGCAACTGGCACCGTGAAGTGGTTCAATGACGCGAAGGGTTTCGGGTTCATCACGCCGGACGGCGGCGGCGAAGATCTGTTCGCGCATTTCTCGGCAATCAACATGCCCGGCTTCAAGACGCTGAAGGAAGGCCAGAAGGTCTCCTTCGAAGTCACGCAGGGCCCGAAGGGCAAGCAGGCGAGCAACATCCAGGCGGTCTAGCCTTCGCTGCCGCTTCGGTGTGAAAAAAGCCGGGGACCTCCCCGGCTTTTTCTTCGGGTGCTGCCGGTCGCGTGGCGCGACCCTCCTCGGCGCGGCCCCGTCAGGCAAGGCTGCGCAATTCGCGCAGCGCCACCGACAGCATTGCCGCATCGGGCGCCGGCGCCGTGCGCAGCTCGTCGATGAGCTGCGCCGCCCGCTCGAGCGCGCGGCGATTCCGGTCCTCCCAGGCGGCGACGAGCGCGGGCGTCTTGGCGGTGGCGTCGCCGTCCGCGACGACGTGCGCGGTCACCGTCCGCGCGAGGCCCGCCAGGTCGTCGTGCATGGCGCTGCGCGCCAGCGTCTGCCAGTGCGCGTCGCCGGGCAGCGCCGCGATCTTCTCGCGCAGCCACGCGAGCCCCAGCCGGTCCGTCACCGCGAAGTGGACGGCGGCGACCGCGTCCACCGGCCGGTCCGCGGTCGCGGCGACCTCGGCGATGTCGAGCGCCGAGTACAGCGTGTCGAACGTGACGACGCGCTCGGCCAGGTCGCGCGGCACGCCGGAGGCGGCGAGCGCCGCGACGGCGGCGTCCACGCGCGCGCGCTCGGCGGGCGCGATCAGCTTCGGCAGCCGCGCCGAGAGCGCCTCGACGTTGGGCCGGAAATGGGCGATCGTCGCCGCCATGTCGTCGCCCAACCGGCGCGAGCGCAGGAACCACAGCGTGCCGCGCTCGAGCTGGCCGCTGGTGTCGATCAGCATCGCCGACTGCACGGCGTCGTCGACCCTGTTGTCGAGCGCCTCGATCGCGTGCCACAGCGGCACCAGCCCGAAGATCTCGCGGGCGAGCAGGTACGCGCGGACGACCTCGTGGGGCTTCGCGCCGGTCGTCTCCGCCAGGCGGTGCACGAACGTGCTGCCGACGCGGTTGACCATGCTGTTCAGCACGTGCGTCGCGATGATCTCGCGCTTCAGCGGATGCCGGTTCATGTACGGCGCGTACTTCGGCTGCAGCGCGGCGGGGAAGTACCGCGCCAGCGCGGTGGCCACCCACGGGTCGTCGGGCAGCTCCGAGGCGACCAGCTCGTCGGCGAGCCAGAGCTTGCAGTACGCCAGCAGCACGGCGGCCTCCGGGCTGGTGAGCCCGGCCCCCGCCTTGCGCCTCGCGGCGATCTCGTGGTCCGACGGCAGGAACTCGATCGCGCGGTTGAGCCGGCCGGCCTTCTCGAGGTAGTGCATGAAGCGCGCCTGCGCATCGAGCAGCGCCGGCGCGATGCGCTTGGTCACCGACAGCACCTGCGTCTGGAAGTAGTCGTCGCGCAGCACGAGCGCCGCGACGTCGTCGGTCATCGCCGCGAGCAGCGTGTTGCGCTGCTTCCCGGTCAGCTCGCCGTCGGCCACGGCGAGCCCGAGCAGGATCTTGATGTTGACCTCGTGGTCGGACGTGTCCACGCCGGCCGAATTGTCGATGGCGTCGGTGTTGATGCGCCCGCCGGCCTGCGCGAACTCGATGCGGCCCAGCTGCGTGCAGCCCAGGTTGCCGCCCTCGACGAAGACCTTGCAGCGCAATTCGCGGCCGTTCACGCGCAGCGCGTCGTTCGCGCGGTCGCCGACCTGCGCGTGCGTCTCGGACGTCGCCTTCACGTACGTGCCGATGCCGCCGTTGTAGATCAGATCGACCGGCGCCTTGAGGATCGCGTTGACGAGCTCCGTGGGCGTCAGCGCGTCTGCGTCGATCGCGAGCGCGGCTCCGACCTCCGGCGTGATCGCGATCGACTTGGCGCTGCGCTCGTGGACGCCGCCGCCTGCCGACAGGCGCTTCACGTCGTAGTCGGCCCACGACGAGCGCGGCAGCCGCGCGATCCGCTCGCGCTCGGTGAGGCTCGCCGCGGCGTCGGGGTCGGGGTCGAGCAGGATGTGCCGGTGGTCGAACGCCGCGACGAGCCGGATGTGCGGCGACAGCAGCATGCCGTTGCCGAACACGTCGCCCGACATGTCGCCGATGCCCACGACCGTGAAGTCGGTCGCCTGCGTGTCCACGCCCATCTCGCGAAAGTGGCGCTTGGTCGCCTCCCACGCGCCGCGCGCGGTGATCCCCATCGCCTTGTGGTCGTAGCCCGCCGAGCCGCCGGACGCGAACGCGTCGCCCAGCCAGAATCCGTACTCCTCGCTGACGGCGTTCGCGAAGTCGGAGAAGGCGGCCGTGCCCTTGTCCGCCGCGAGGCCGTGGTCGGGGTCGTCGCGGGGGTGCCGCCGCACCGGGGGCGGCGGGACCACGCGGTCGCCTGCGCGGTTGTCGGTGAGGTCGAGCAGCCCGCGCAGGTAGTCCTGGTAACAGGCGATGCCTTCCTTCAGGTACGCGTCGCGGTCACTCGCCGCGGGCGCGCGCTTCAGCACGAAGCCGCCCTTCGAGCCGACGGGCACGATGACGGTGTTCTTCACCATCTGCGCCTTCATGAGGCCGAGCACCTCGGTACGGAAGTCCTCCGGCCGGTCGGACCAGCGCAGGCCGCCGCGCGCGACCGGGCCGCCGCGCAGGTGCACGCCCTCGAACCGCGTCGCGTAGACGAAGATCTCGAACGCGGGCCTGGGCTCCGGCAGCCCGGGCACCTTCGCCGGGTCGAACTTGAACGACAGGAACGGCCGCCGTCGCCCGGCCGCGTCGCGGCGCCAGAAATTCGTGCGCGTCGTCGCCAGGATCAGCGCGAGGTACTGCCGCAGCACGCGATCCTCGGACAGGTTCGCCACACCGTCGAGCGCGGCCTCGATCGCGCGCACGGTTTCGCCGGCGCGCGCGGCCGCCCCGTCGCCGCCGTCCGGCGCGAAGCGCGCGTCGAAGAGGTCGATCAGCCGCCGCGCGATCCCGGCGTGCGCCGACAGCGTGCCCTCGATGAACGTCTGCGACAGCGCGAAACCGGTCTGGCGCATGTACTTCGCGTAGGCGCGCAGCACGACGATCTGCTCGGCCGGGATGCGCGCCGCGACGACCAGCCGGTTGAAGTCGTCGCTCTCGACCTCGCCGCGGAAGATGCGGCCGAACGCGTCCTCGAACACCTCGTGCAGCGCGTCGACCTCCATGTCGGCGTCGGGCAGCGCCGTCTGGATGCCGAAGTCGTGCATCCAGACCGGCGGCATGCCGTCGGGCGTGACGCGGTGCGGGCGCTCGTCGAGCACACGCAACCCCATGTGCTCCAGCATCGGCAGGCTGTCGGACAGCGTCACCGGCCGGCCCAGGTGGATGAGCTGGAAGCGCAGCGTGCCGGGCGGAGCCTCCAGCGGACGGTACAGCGAGAGCGCGAGCGGCTCGGCCTCGGACAGCCGTGCCATCAGCGCGATGTCGGGGACCGCGGCGCGCGCGGGGAACTCCTCGCGGTAGCCCGCCGGGAATGCGTGGCCGAACCGGCGGAAGCGCTCGTTGCCCTGCGCCTCGCCGAGCGCGTCGACCAGCGCCGCCTTCAGGTCGTCGGTCCAGCGCCGCGCGGCGTGCCGCAGGCGCGCCTCGAGGTCGCGGACGTCGAACTCGGGGATCGCGCCCGGATTGGTGCGCACCGTGATGTGGATGCGCGCCAGCATCGATTCGGACAGGCTCACGTTGAACTCGGAGCTCGTGCCGTTGAACGCGGTCTTGAGGATCGACTGCCACTTCTGCCGCATGTCGGTCGAGTAGATCTCGCGCGGCGCGTAGATGAGGCACGACACGAAGCGCTCGAACGGGTCGCGGCGGACGAACAACCGGAAGCGCTGGCGATCGTACAGGTGCAGGATGCCCATCGCCGTCTGCAGCAGGTCGTCCTCGCCGGTCTGGAACAGCTCGTCGCGCGGATACGTCGCGAGGATGTTGAGCAGCGCCTTGCCGGCGTGGCTGCCCGGCGTCAGGCCGGCGCGCGCGACGACGTTGGCGACCTTCCGGCGCAGCAGCGGGATCTCGGCCGGGTTCGCGCTGTACGCGGTCGACGTGAAGAGGCCGAGGAAGCGGTCCTCGCCGACGACGTTGCCGGCCGCGTCGAAGCGCTTGACCGCGATGTAGTCGAGGTAGCCGGGGCGGTGCACGGTCGACCGCGACGTCGACTTGGTGATGACGAGGAGCTCCGGCCGCCGCGCGTAGGCGCGGATCTCCGGCGGCAGCGCGGCGAAGCTCGCCGCGACGTCCTTCGGCGCGCGCTCGCGCAGCACGCCGAGGCTCGAGCCCGCGACCACCTTGAGCGCGTCCTGTCCGTCGGCGCTCACGAGCTCGTGCCGGCGATAGCCGAGGAACGTGAAGTGGTTCTCCGCGAGCCAGCGCAGGAACGCGCGGCCCTCGTCGAGCTCGTCCTGGGGAATGGTCGGCGGCCGTGCGGCGAGTTCCGCCTCGACGGCGAGCGCCACCTGCTGCATCGGCTTCCAGTCGCCGACCGCCGCACGCACGTCGGCGAGCACGCGCGCCAAGTCCGCCGCGAGCGCGTCGAGCGCCGCATGACCGGTGACGCGGTCGACCTCGACGTGGATGAACGACTCGCGCACCGCGCCCGGCGCGCCGGCCGCCGCGAGCCCCGCGAGCGTGCCGTCGGCGCCGCGCGCCACCGTGAGGATCGGGTGGACGATGAGGTGCAGCGTCAGCCCGTGCCGGTTGGCCTCCATCGTCATCGAGTCGACGAGGAACGGCATGTCGTCGTTGACGATCTCGACGATCGTGTGCGTCGACTGCCAGCCGTGCTCCTCGATCGTCGGGTTGAACGCGCGCACGCGCACGCGGCCCGGCTCGCGCTTGCGCGCGAAGCTCCAGTGCGACAGTGCGGCTCCGTACAGGTCGGCCAGCTGGCGGTCGGCGAGATCGTCCGGGTCGACCTGTCCGTAGTATTCGCGCACGAAGGTCGCGAGCGCCGCGCGCTGCTCGGGCGCGACCTTGGCCTCGACCAGCGCGACCAGTTCCGCCAGGCGTTCCATGCGGCGATCCTGTTCGACCGTGCTGCGGTTCATGCGTGTCTCCTCGCGGGCGCGGATGGAAGCTCGTGGCTTCCTCGGCGCGGTTGGCGTTGTTGTGCCTACATTATGTCGCGATTCCCCGCACCGCGCCGGCTTGCGGGCCCGACGCCGCGGCGGCGGTGCGGGCGCGTCGGCCATCGTACGCTCCCGGCGTGCCCGGGCGAGCCCGAGCCTCGACTTCCGGCACCCATCGCCCCCGTCGCAAGCGTGCCGGTTGCGGATGGCATACTGTCGGCGATGCAACGAGTCCATTTGCGCCGACGACGGAACGGGCCGCCGGGCACGGCTCCGGCGGGCGGCGCTCGCGGGCATCCGGGGGAACCGTTCGTTGCCATCCCCGCGCCGGCCTCGCCGGTGCCGTCGCCGGACGGCATGCTGTGCCAGGCCCTTCGTGGCGAACCGTCGGCATGGCCGGAAGGAGACGCCGCGCGGCTCGAGCAGCAACTCCTCGAGTCCTGCCGCGTCGAGGCGGTCGGCCCCCTCCTCCATCACGGCCTGCGCCCGTCGGCGGTCGCGGCGACGTGGCCCCTTGCGGTGCGCGAGTTCCTCGCGCACGAGTCGAGGATGCACGCGGCGCTCGACCTGCTGCGCGAGAACGAGCTGCGCGTCGTGCTTGCCGCGATGGCCGCAGCGGGTATCGCGACGCTGCTGCTCAAAGGTGCGGCGCTCGGCTACACGCACTATCCCAGCCCGGCGCTGCGGACCCGTTGCGATGCCGACGTGTGGATCCGGCCGGAAGACCGCGACGACGGCGCGCGCGTGCTGGAAGCCATGGGCTACGTACGCTACGACGCCATCGCCGGCTCGCTGGTGAGCTACGAGGATGCGTTCCGCAAGCGCTGCGGCACGATCGAGCACGTGGTGGACCTGCACTGGCAGGTCAACAACGGCCAGGTGTTCGCGCACGCGTTTGCCTGGGACGATGCTTACGCGCGTTCCGTGCCGGTGCCGCAGCTTGGCGCAAGGGTGCGCACGCCGTATCCGCCGCATGCGCTCCTGATCGCTTGCATGCACCGCGCGGCACACCTCGGCATGGAAGGTCCCGGCGGAGTCCGCCTCATCTGGCTCTTCGACCTGCACCTCATCGCCGGCGCGATGCGCGACTCCGAGTGGCAGGAATTCGTCGAGCATTGCAGGACCACGAAGATGCGCGCGATCGCGATGGATGCCCTCCTGTGCACGCAGCGGCGGTTCCGGACGGCGCTCCCCGCCGGTGTGATCGCCGCGCTGACGGAGCGCACGCCGCCGGAGCTCTCGGCCCGGTATCTTCACGCCGGCCGCGCCGGCGTCCTGCTCACCGATCTGCGGGCCTTGCCGACCTGGCGCAAGCGCGCGAGGCTGCTGCGCGAATCGTGGTTGCCCTCGCGCGATTACATGCACCGCAAGTTCCGGGGGCGCAGCCCCTGGCTGCTGCCGTGGTGGTATGTGCGGCGCGCGGTTGAAGGCGCGTTGAAACTCGCGCGCCACTGAGCGAGAGGCTCGCACCACGCAATTTCCGCTGCGCCAGTGCCGCGCAGGCCACGATCCCGGCTCCCCGATGAATTTTGCCGAACGTTATCTCAACGAGCCCGACCTGTTTCCCGCGCGTCAGAGCGGCGAGCCTTGGGGCCCGGAGCAGGTGATCGTCCGGTTCGCAGGCAACGACTATCGCTGCACCGACTTGAGCGCAACGCAGGCTGCGGCAATGCGGGAGCGCTTCGGCGCGCTCTGCGTCCCGTCCGCCGACGGCTCGCGGCCGACGGCGGACATCCGCCTGTTCCGCGCGCCCTATTCGGATTTCGTGGCCGGCGAGCACGAGTGGGAGTTCGACTTCGCACTGGAATATGCGCCGGAATCCGTGTGCTTCGCCGGCTCCCACTTCGTGGGCCGCCTCGACTGGCAGCCGCACCTCCGGGCCGCCCTGTGGACGCCCGAGGACGAGCGCCTCGTTGCGCACGCCATCCTCGAGAACGTGCTCCGGACCGTGGTGGCGTATCACCTCCTGGAGCAGCGCTCGGTGTTGCTGCACAGCGCGGCCGTCGTCGACGGCGGCGGTGCGCACGTCTTCTTCGGTCCCTCCGGCGCCGGCAAGTCGACCATCTCGCGCCTCGGCGTCGCGAGCGGCCGCGCCGTCCTGAGCGACGACATGAATGCGTTGCGCGTCACGGCCGAAGGCGTCGTCGCGGAGCAGCTGCCGTTTGCCGGAGACCTCGGCCAGGCCATGGCGACCGACGCCGGCAGGTACCCGGTGCGCAACCTCTGCCGCCTGCGCAAGGGGGACACGGCCAGCCTGCGCCCCATGCGGCCCGCGGCCGCCATCGCCGCATTGCTGGAGTGCGCGCCGTTCGTCAATCGTAACCCGTTCCGGCACGACGAACTGGTGGCAGCGCTCGCCGGCCTCAACGACAGGCTTCCGGTGCAGGTGCTAACATTTGCGCCCGACGCGCGCGTCTTCGACCTGTTCCGGCACTGAAGCATTCGCGATGACACTCACGACGACTTTCCGGAAGCGACCGGATGTCCGCTTTCGCAACATCGGCGGCGAGGGCATCGTCGTCATGCAATCCTCGGCCGAGGTCCTCGTGGTGAGCGAAGTGGGCGCGCGCGTGCTCGAGCTCATCGAGTCCGGCAACGCCGTCGGCGGCATCCTGACCGCGATCTCCGCGGAATACGACGTGGACAGCGCCGTCCTCGAGCACGACGCGCTGGCCTATCTGCAGCAGCTGCTGGATGCGGACGTCATCGAAGTCGCGACGGCCTGATTCGCCGATGGCCGTCGCCCCGACGAACGCGAAACCGGACGGCGCCGTAGCGTGAGCTTCGGGCAGACGCAAAAGCGGATCTGGCGCGAGAACATCCTGTTCTCCGCGCTGGTCGAGCTCACCTACCGCTGCAACCTCGACTGCTACTTCTGCTACAACGACACCGGGCTCAAGGGCGCTCCCCTGACGACCGCGGAGTACTTCCGGTTCTTCGAGGACCTGCGCGACCTGGGAACGCTCAACCTGACGCTGTCCGGCGGCGAGCCGCTCGCGCATCCCGAGTTCTTCGTGCTGGGCGCGAAGGCCCGCGCGCTTGGCTTCGTGGTGCGCGTGAAATCCAATGGTCATGCGCTGCGCGGCACGCTGGCGCGCCGGATGAAGGACGAGGTCGACCCGTTCATCGTCGAGGTGAGCCTGCATGGCGCTTCCGCCGACGTGCACGACCGCCAGACGCGTGTTCCCGGCAGCTTCGCGCGCCTCATGGCCAACGTCCGCGCGGCGCAGGCGCTGGGATTGCGGATCAAGCTGAACAGCCCCCTGACCGCGTGGAACGAACACCAGGTCGAGGCCATGTTCGCGTTGGCGGACGAGCTGGCCGTGCCGATCCAGTTCGACGCGGAGGTCACGGGGCGCGACAACGGGGACCCTTCCCCGCGGACCATCAGCCCGTCGAAGGAAGGCGTTGCGAGGTTGCTGCAGGTGGAGCAGCGCCGGGCTGGCGCGCATTTTCAGGCCCGCGGGCCGGACCTGGTCCGTGCTGCGGACGCAGTCCCTGCGGAGCCGACGGATCCGATTCCCGACAAGCATTGCGGTGCGGGCTCCTCGTCGCTCACCGTGGATCCCTACGGAAACGTGTACCCGTGCGTGCAGTGGCGTCGGCGCGTGGGCAACCTGCACATGGACTCGGTGAAGGCGCTCTGGCAGGGTTCGCCGGAGCTGCACCGCGTGCGTGCGCTCGCGGTCGAGGTCAAGCAGACGGTCGATCGCTTCGGGGCACCCGGACTGGGATTCTGTCCGGGGCTCGCCGAACGGGAGGCCGGTCACGCCACTCGCGTGTATCCGATGGCGCAGGTCATGCTCGACCTGCGCAAGCGCCCGCAGGTGACGTGACACCGGGTCCCGCCGGCGGCGATCCGGAACCGGCCACCGCACCCGAGCGCCTTGCGCGCCATCGTTCCCCTGGAGTACGCGCCAAGCGGCATCGCGCCGCGTCAGGACTTCGCGATGCCGCAGATGGCCGCGTTCGGCTTGCCGCGCGACGTGCCGCCCGGGCAGGTCGCCGCCATCGCCTCCAAAGCCTCGCGCGACAGGATCCGCGGGGGCTCGTATCGCTTGCGCGACGGGTGCCTTTCCGGCTGCGGAGAACTCGTCGTTGTCGTGGCGGCGGCCGGTTTCGTGTTGTCGGACATGATGCTCTGCTCCCGAATGCGCTTCGCCGGTGCTCGCAGCCGCCGCGCGCTGCCGGTTCTCAGCGCGGAATCCGCAGCGCCGGGTCGCCGATGACCTGGTAGATGTCCATCATATAGCGTTGCCCGCCCTTCCTGGCAAGGTCCGCCAGGGCGGATACGGCTGCCTCGCCAAGGGTCGCACGCGGGTTGGGTCCGGCCAGCGCGTCGACGAGACTCAGGCTCAACGTGCTCGCCTGCTCGTCGACGGACAGCCCGGTGGGCGCGAAGGCCGCGACGGCGCCGCCGCCCTTCCGCCACAGCAGCGTCTCCACCAGCGAGGTGGTGCCGGGATAGCTCCCATCGCCCACTTCGCAGGTGAACGCCGTGAAGATCGGCAATCGCGCGCCGTTGTCGAGCAGGCTCACGTCGTCGTTGCTGAACAGCGGGTCGCCGGGGTCGTGCCCGAGTTCGAAGTACGCGCCGTGGCCAAAGTAGTTGAACAGTCCCACGCCGGTGGTCGAATTGAGCGCGGCGACCACCGTCTGGCGCACCTCGTTTCCAGACGCGCTTGCGGCACGATTGACCGTCGTCACGGCGACTTTCCGGGACTGCAGGGCCTGTGCCACGAGCAGGCTGTCGGCCGTGAAATTACCGGCTTCCGGATCGGGGTTGTCGGCGACCAGCAGGGCCGGGCTCAAACCGGTGCGCATGCCAACGGCCGGGAAGGCAGTCTCGTACGCGCGCAACTTGGCGACGTAGTTGGTGACATCGTCGACGGTTCGCGCGGGAATGCGGCCGATGGCGATGTCGGGTACGCCGTCGTCGTTGAAATCGGCGTAGCGGTTGTCCGAGTTGAACAGGCCATTCGGCGTCGGCGCAAGAAGCACAGGGAAGAGGTTGTAGGCAAAACCCCGGTATTCCTTCGGGTCGATCGTGCCCTTGCCCAGCAGCGCGACATTACTCGGCCGCGTGCTCCAGTTCCGATAGGCGTACGCGAGGAAGTCCCGGATCGCATGCGGATTGGCGATACCGTAGTTGAACTCGTCGTAGATGTCCTGCAGGCCCACGACCTTTCCCCCGCGATATGCGGCGAGCAGGTCGGCCCCGGTGCGCAACGATTGGGGCGTCAGAACGAGGTAGCTTGCGGCATTTGCCGTGCTCTTCAGCGTCGACGGCGTGCCGGCCTCGACCGAGTACGGAGGCTGCGCTACGGCCGCGAGGTACGTCGGGACGGACCCGGTCGGCGCGAAACTGACGGCGAAAGGCGCGCCGGACGACACGGTGGCATTGCTCATCCACCGCGGCTTGCGCGGATCGCTGATATCGAGCACGACGATGTCGGATCGGCTGAATCCGTCGACGCGGACCACCGCGTTGCCGGCGCCACGCAGGCGCAGGCGATCGCCGAGCGCCCGGTACGCACGCGAGTAGCCGACGTCGAACGCCTTCACCCAGAAGAAGCTGTCCGCGCCGGACGGCACGTCGGCGGTCATGCGGACGATGTTGTCGCCGCTGTTGAGACAGCTCGCCGCAAACGGCTGCGTCGTGAACACCTGGGGCGCGATCCCCTTCCACGCGGGACTGGCGCCGAGGTCGCAATTCTGGGACGACGGATTGAGCGTCAGGCGCGCGCTGCGCTGGTCGCTGCTCGCCCCCAGCATCGTCACGGTCAGGGTGGCGGTCCCCCCCGCGCCAGCCACGTCCGGCACCGGGACCCGGAAGTCGGTCGCGCCGCCGCCGGCCCAGACGTAGTCCCAATACCAGAGGTCGGCGTCGGGATCGGTGAACAGGAAGTACAGCGGCTTGCCGTACTGCGCCACATGAACACTGGATGGGAACGACTGCCCCGCCGGCGCCGCACCGGAACGTGGAGCACCGGCGGTGCCCATCGCAAGCCCCGCGCCCTGGTCGAGCCAGTAGACGTTGTAGCGCGTGTACACGCTGTCGTTCCCGCTGACCGCCTCGCCGTAGAAGAACAGGCGATCATTCTGCGATCCGGCCTTCCAGGCGACCTGCTGGCCGCCCTGCTGCAGCCGCAGCTGGCTTCCAGCGATCCACTGGCGGACATCGATCGGATTCGCGCCGAGCGCGGTCGCGATCTGGTCTGCGGTGATCACGTAGAGACCCTCGTCCTCGACCCGGATGCGCATGGCGGAGCCCGGGTTCGCGATCCCGGATGACGCGTTCTTCGGGCTGATCGAAGCGGCGGGCGCGGGGTTGGCCACTGCGAGGTCGGATGCGTGCGCCACGCGCTCGAATTTCTGCGCCCCCGGCGTCGACCGCGGATTCGGCCGCACGGGGGCGACCTCCGCGATCGCGCGCCGGGGGGCCGGCTTCGCACTGCCCCCGACGACGGAGAACGGTCCGTAAACGCGTCGATTGCCGCTGGCTTCGATTTCCTCGATGCCGTAGGTGGTGGCGACACCGGGAACCACGAGCGGGTCCGCAAACCGATAGACCCCGCCCTGTCGCGTCGCCCCCAGCGCCGGCAGCAGTCGATCGTTCAGCTTGACGAACGTGTCCGTGCTCGCATCGAGCCGATAAACGTTGAAGCCCGTCGTACCGATTTCCGAGGCGGTTTCCCACTCGAACCATGACTGTCCGCCGGCGGCGTAAGCGCGGACATCCGCGATCACCGCGTGCGTGGCGAGAACCACGTCGGAGAACACGAGATCGGAAAGCCAGATGACCTGGACGCTCGGGTTGCCGCCACACCCGCCGCCGCAGTCCCCCGGCGTGTATTGAAGCAGGACCGAGCGAACGGACTTGGTCGCGAAATTGAACGATGCCCACGTCGATGGATCGCTTTCGTTGCCCGCGCCACCGCCGGTGCCGGTTGCACTGACGGAATTGCTGGAAGTGCAAATCGATGTCGTCGTCGCGCCCGCAGGGCCGCCGCTGATCCCGTGCGACCCGGCCGCGACCGCCGCGGTCGCACACTGCCCGGTACCGGCACGGGCCCACCCGGGCGCCGCCGCGGTGAACTGGGTCAGGGCATCGGGATTGATCAGCGTTCCGGTCGAATCCCGTGCCGTGACCGTGACGACATCCATGTAGTTGTTGGCGTTCGACCGGTCGATGTCCCGGACCGCGACGCCCCTGACCGACGCCGGCTTCGCGGTGCACGATGTCACCGTGGCGCCCGGCTGGCAGAACTCGTACAGCAACGTGATGTTCGACGTCGTGAGATTGCTGAAGTTGATGCCCAGAAACAGCTCCGGGCCCTGGCCCGGACTGTTGTTGAGGCAGGGGACGACCGGCGCGTTCCCCCCGCAGGGCCCCCCGCCGTACGACGACCAGGCCCCGTTGACCATTCCGATGCTCACCCGGATGTCGTACCCCGACCCCGCGACGTTCGCATAGACGCGCGGAGCGGTGGAGCCGGAGGTCCAGCCACCCGCCGTGGTCCAGTCGAACGTCCATTCGGTGGCCGCCGACTGCGGCACCACGCCGACGAGCGTCAGGATGCCGAGAAGCACGGCAGCAAAGAACCGTCCGGCGCCGCGGCCGATCGCCGACGCCGTGCATCGTGGATTCGTGATCATGCGTTCTGCCAAGGAATGCCGAGCATCTTCTGCAACCTGCGCAATGCGGCGGAAGGCAATCCGCCAAGCCGGCGCCCGCCGGCCGAGCGACGGCCGGCCACCTGCCAACCTCGCATGATCACCCGTGCAAGCACGCAGTGTGCCAGCGAGGATCGCCGCATGACCCAGGCCACGGCCCGCAGCGCCGCCGTCTCCCGCCGGAGGACGGCATGCTCGCCGTGCATGCGCCGCACGGCGACGACCACGCCAAGCACGTCGGCAACGTGCACCGGCAGGTCAGGATGCGCCGTCGCGTCGCCCTGGGTCAGCAGCACGGCGTCCGGTGCGGCAGGCGACCTGCCGGTGACCCGATGCACGACGAAGCGATGCTCCCGTGCGAATACCACGACGTCGCCGGACTCGACTTCCTCGCCGTCCAGCCGTCGTACGACGATGCTCTCCCCCGGCCACAGCGCCGGCACCATGCTCGTCCCGGTGACGCGGAGCGGAAGAGGCATGCCCGCAGCGAGGAGTCGCCGGCAGATCCCGAGCCTGGCGTCGAATCGTTGCTCCGCGGCGGTCTTCACGACATCGGACCCATCTTCCTGCGCGTCGCCAAGCGCCGCCTGGCCATCTTGATCGAATTCTATCGCCGGCCAGCGCCACCGTCCACGCGACGAACCGGGAGCCGTACGGAAACGGATTCTGCTTCATGCCGACGACGACCAGGTGGCGAGCGGCGATCGCCGCCTGCACCTCGTGCATGGCCGGACCCGCGATGCGCGCGCCGCGGCCTGCCGCTACCGCGCCTTCGACGGCAGCCGGACGGTCTCGCCCGCGAACATGAACCGGCCGCGGCCGCGATGGTGGATCGTCCGCGGGTCCCCGACGCCGCGCGCGATCCAGGCGGCGACGACCTCGACGACGAAGAAGCAGTAGCGGTTCACCATCCGCGTGTCGACGACGCGGCCTTCGAGGTTCGCGTAGCACTCGGCGACGAGCGGCGCGCGCACGCGCGAGGCCGGCAGCGGCGTCAGGCCGGTCGCCGCGAACTTGTCGACGCGGCGCCCGGACGCGTTGCCGCACGCGATCGCAGCCTTCGCGACGTCGGCGGTCGGGATCGCGATGACGCACTCCTTCGTCGCCTTCAGCGCGGCGAACGAGTGGTTGCGGTTGCTGACCACGCACCCGACGAGCGGCGGCTCGAATTCGAGCATCGTGTGCCACGACATCGCCATCACGTTCGTGCGGCCGGCGCGCGCCGTGGTCAGCAGCACGACGGGGCCCGGCTCCAGGTGCCGATAGACATCCTCCAGCGGCAGTCGTCGCCAGTGCACGGGACGGACGCGCTACCCGGCGATCGCCGCCCGCACGCGCTCGGGGGTCAACGGCAGGTCGCGCACGCGCTTCCCGGTCGCGTTCGCCACCGCGTTCGCGATCGCCGCCGCCGTCGGACCCTGCGAGCCTTCGCCGACGCCCAGCGGGCGCTCGTCGGGCCGGTCGATCAGCTTCACGTCGACCGCCGGCACCTCGTCGATGCGCAGGATCGGGTAGTCGCTCCACGAGCGCGTGACGATGCGCGTCGCGTCCCAGCGCACGGCCTCGCGCAGCGTCCAGCTCGCCGACTGGATGCACCCGCCCTCGATCTGGTTCGCGAAGCCGTCCGGGTTCACGATCATGCCGGCGTCGGCGGCGGCCCACACGCGCGGCACGCGCACGTTGCCGCTGCCGGCATCGACGTCGACCTCGGCGATCACCGCGCAATATACGGCGAGGTTCTTGTACTTCGCGAAGCCGATCCCGCGCCCGCGCCGCCCGTCGCCCTTCGCGCGCGGCGTCCACCCCGCCATCGCCGCGACCGCCTCCAGCACCGCGCGTCCGCGCGGGTCGGTGAGGTGGCGCAGCCGGAACTCGAGCGGGTCCGCGCCCGCCGCGGCGGCCAATTCGTCGACGAACGACTCGAGCGCGAACACGTTCGCGTAGGCGCCCAGCGTGCGCAGCGCCGACACGCGCACCGGCATGTCGGGCAGCAGGTGGTTGACGACCTTCTGCTGCGGGAACACGTACAGCGGCACCGAGTTGCGGTCGCTGCCGCCGGAGGGCTGCGGAATGTTGCGTCCCGGTCCGGGCGCGAGCGGCTTCTCGAGATGCCAGGCGGCGAGCAGGTTGCAGCCGTCCGGGTCGCCGGGCCGCATGCTGTGCGCGTGGCTCCACAGTTCGTGCTGCCAGTCGACGACGTTGCCGCCCGCGTCGAGCCCCGCCGACAGCCGGATCGCCATCGCCGAGCCGTACGGCTCCCACGCGAACTCGTCCTCGCGCATCCACTGCAGCTTGACCGGGCGCCCCTTCGCCGCGCGCGCGACGAGCGCCGCGTCGAGCGCGACGTCGTCGGCGCCGTTCTGGCCGTAGCAGCCCGACCCCTCGCGGTGCACGACGACGATGTCGGCTGCGGGGATCGCCAGCGCCTTCGCGAGGTCGCCGCGCAGCGGGAACACGCCCTGCGTGTGGCTCCACACGGTGAGCTTGCCGTCCTTCCACTGCGCGACCGCGCACGACGGGCCGATCGACGCGTGCGCCTGAAACGGCCGCGTGTACGCGGCGTCGACGCGCTTCACGGCCTTGGCCGCCGCGTCCGCGTTCGCCTTCTCGCTCACGACGGTGTCGACGAGGCGCGCGCGCTTCATGTGGTCGAAGAGCGCTGCGCCGGACGGCGGCAGGTCGGCCTTCTCGTCCCACTTCGCCGCGGCGCGCAGCGCGTCCGCGGCGGCGATCGCCTGTTCCTCGCGCTCGGCCGCGACGCCGACGAAGCTGCCGTCGCGCACGACGACCACGACGCCGGGCATCGCGCGCACCGCTGCGTCGTCCAGCGCGACGAGCTTCGCGCGGTACGACGGCGGCCGCACGACGCGGCCGAACAGCATGCCGGGCAGCCGCATGTCCTGCACGTACGCGGCGCCGCCGGTGACCTTGGGCGGGATGTCGCGCCGCGGCACGCTGGTGCCGATCACGCGCCGCGCGCCGGGGGTCTTGGGCCGCGCCTTCGCCGTGGCCTCGCGCTTGAAGAGGTCGGCCGTCGTCACGTCCCAGTACGCGGTGCGCCTGCCGTCGGGCGCGGCGATCGCGCCGTCGGACACCGTGAGCTCGGCCGCGTTCGCGCCGAGCTTGGCCGCCGCCGCGGCGAGCAGCAGCTCGCGCGCCTCCGCCGCGGCGAACCGCAGCGCGGTGCCGCCCTGCTCGATCGAGAGGCTGCCCGAGGTGACGCCTTCGTTCGGCGTGCGCGACGTGTCGCCCGAAATCACGACGATGCGCTTCAGGTCGACGTCCAGCTCGTCGGCGACGATCTGCGCGAGCGCCGTCGTGATGCCCTGCCCCAGCTCGACCTTGCCGGTGAACACCGTGACGGTGCCGTCGGTGTTCACGGCGAGCCAGCCGTCGAGGCGGCGGTTGCCGGCGAGGCTGCCCGGCAGCGGCGGCGCCGCCGTGCCCTGAGCGGCCGCGTCGAACGCGGGCGCCAGCGTGAACGCGACGGTGACCGCCGCCGATTGCGCGAGGAAGCGGCGGCGCTCCGGGTGCGCCGGCGATGGCGATTGCGGCGTGCGCAGGCTCACTGGATTACCTTCGCGCTGCGCGCTCCGGCTCATTGGACACCTCGGCCCTTGGGGCGGCCCGGCGGGCTCATGCACTCTTCTCCTTCGCGGCGCGGCGCACGGCGCGCACGATGCGATTGTGCGTGCCGCAGCGGCAGAGGTTGCCGGCGAGCGCGGCGCGGATCTCGGCTTCCGAAGGATCGGCCTTGCGGTCGAGCAGCGCCTGCGCGCTCAGCATCATCCCGGCGACACAGTAGCCGCACTGCGCCGCCTGCTCGGCGACGAACGCGCGCTGCAGCGGACCGGGCTTCGCCGCCGTGCCGAGGCCTTCGAGCGTGACGATCTTCTTCCCGGTGACGGCGGACACCGGCGTCGTGCACGACCGCACGGCCGCGCCGTCGACGAGCACCGTGCACGCGCCGCACTGGCCGAACCCGCAGCCGTACTTCGCGGCGTTCAGCTCGAAGTCGTTGCGCAGGACGTAGAGCAGCGGCGTGTCGGGCGCGGCGGGCGTGACCCGGCGCTCGCCGTTGACGTCGAGGGTGATGGCCATCCGTTGCCTCCTCCGCGGATTCGCGTGGCGCGCGCTTCGCGCCGTCGGCGCATTGTGCGCCAGTCGCGGCGCAATTGCGCTGCGCCGATGCGCAGCGCGGATCGGACGGCGCAATCCGCGCGTGCGGCGAATACGTGCGGCATGCGCACGCTTTTGCCCTGTGTTGCGCATTGTCGTGGAACTCGCGCGGCTGCGCCGCTGGACGATGACCGTGGCCCGCGGATTTGTCGCATCGCGTCAAGCAGTTGCGGCCGCGATAGCCGGCGCCGATCCCGTTGATTCGAAGATTCTATTTGACCCGTCGTCCGCGAATCACGATATTCGCGTTGTGCAATGCGGAACGCGCATGTCGCAGTGGAGATTGCGGCGACCGCAGCAAACGATCGACATCACGAAAGGAGCAACCATGGAAACCGCAACCGTCATCCCCCTTCGACCTACGGCGCCCGCCGCGACGGAACGTCGGGCCGTCGTCGCCTACGGCCTCTGGCTGCGCGCCGGACTCGTCGGCGCTGCCGCGTTCGCGGCGGGACTCGTGCAACTGTTCACCGGCGAAGCGACAGCGCTCTCCGCGCTGGCGCTGTCCGCCGCCGGCGGCGCGCTTGCCGTGGTCGGCTGGCGCCGTGCCTTGGCGTCTCTCGATGCTGCGGACCGCATCGCCCCATCCGCCTCCGCGCCCGCGCAGCGCATCGGCCTCGGGGCGGCCTGCGCGAGGTAGGCGTTTCCGACCGGACCGCTGCGCACTCATCCATTTGGTGCGGGCGGCAGCGAGGCGTCAGTCCTGCTTCGCCCCTTCGCTCCTGCGCCGATAGTCGTCGTAGGTCATCCCAGCGTTGCGCAGGCAGCGTTCGCGCTCGGCCTCGTCGGGAAGCCGGTAGCAGGCATTGCGCTGCCATCCCTGCGCGGAGAGATATGCCTGCTGCCAGCTGCAGCCGGACACGTCGGTCACGATCGCGCCCGCAACGACGGTGAGGATCGTCAGGCGCAGCGTTCGCGTCGTCCCGGAGCGCGCCCGACGAATGCGAGGAAGTCTTTGCACGATGCCCCGGAATAGCACAAGGCCGCACGTTGTGCGGCCTTTCGGGTTACGCGGTAGCACCGTCATGCGCCGCGCGAAATCTGGTGGCCAAGGGCGGAATTGAACCACCGACACAAGGATTTTCAGTCCTCTGCTCTACCAACTGAGCTACTTGGCCAAGGGCGCGATTATAGCAAAAACCGGCTGTTCGCCGACGCCCACCCGTGGCCGCGCCCGGGACCCGTCAGTCCACCTTCGCGCCGGACCGCTTGACGATGTCCGCCCACTTGTCGCGCTCGGCGTCGAGGAAGCGCGCAAAAGCGTCGGGGCCCTGCACGTTGGCCTCGGCGCTCTGCGCGGCGAACTTCTCGCGCACGTCCGGCGCCTCCATCACCGCCGCCAATTCGCCAGCCAGCTTGTTGACGATCTCGGGCGGCGTGCCGGCCGGCGCGAGCACGCCGAAGAACGATGCGACCTCGAAGCCCGGATAGCCGCTTTCCGCAAGCGTGGGGACGTTGGGGAACGCGGCCAACCGCTTCAACGACGTCGCGCCGAGCACGTTGAGCCGGCCGGCCTGCACGTGCTGCGCGACCTCGATCGGCGTGGCGAACATCATGTTCACCTGCCCGCCGACCAGGTCGACGATCGCCGGGCCGCCGCCCTTGTACGGCACGTGCACGACGTCGACGCCGGCGCGCAGCCTGAAGAGCTCGCCGGCGAGGTGCGGCACCGTGCCGTTGCCCGCCGAGCAGAACGTGAGCGTCCCGGGCTTCGCCTTCGCGAGCGCGACCAGCTCCGCCACGCTCTTCGCGGGCACCGCGGTGTTGGTCACGAGGATGAACGGCGAGGTCGCGAGCAGCGACACCGGCGTGAAGTCCTTCTTCGGGTCGTACGGCAGCGTCGGGTAGACGACCTGCGAGATCACGAACGGCGTCGGCGCGAACAGCAGCGTGTACCCGTCGGGCTTCGCCTTCGCGACCTCCGCGTTGCCGATCGTGGTGCCGGCGCCCGGCTTGTTCTCGACGACGACCGGTTGCCCGAGGCGGTCGGAGAGCTTCTGCGCGACG
>JAYRNW010000217.1:0-10867 GCA_041911995.1 Casimicrobiaceae bacterium
CGCGAACCGGGACGCCGCCGCCGCGGTCGACGCGCGCACGACCGCCGAGGCGAAGCTCGCGCAGCTGCGCGCGGCGCCGGCGGGCGACGGCGACGCCGCGGCGCGCGCGCAGCGCGAAACCGACGCCGAGCGCGAGGCCATCCTGCGGCGCGAGGTCGCCGCCACCGCCGTGCTCAAGGCCGACCTGCTGCGCGACCTGCAGCTCGTGCTCGCCGGCGAGCGCACGGCGTGGGACGCGCGGCAGGAGTCGCTGGCCTCGAAGGACCCGGTGCGCGCGCGCGCCGCGTACGAGCGGCTCACGGGCTCGCTCGCGACGCTGCGCACGCGGCGCCAGTACCTGGACCAGGAGGTGGCGGCGACCGCGGCGCGGTTGGGCGAGGTCGAGCTGCGGCTGCGCGCGGCGACCGGCGTCGAGGCGGCTCACCTGCAGCAGATCGTCGACGCGCTGCACGCGCGCGAGAGCGTGGTGCGCGACGCGCTCAAGCGCGGCGAACCGCTCGAGCGCGTGCTCGACCGCTTCCGGGCCGACCTCGAGGGGCAGCGCTCCGGGTCGTTCGTCGACGAGGTGCGCGACGCCGTCGCCGGCGCGCTGCTGCACGCGAAGCGCGTCTGGAACTACGAGATGTTCACCGTCGACGACGTGTTCGAGACCGCCGACGGCCGCAAGCTCAACGTGTCGCGCGGCGTGACGATCGGCAAGACGGCCGGCGCCGTGCTGATCGTGGTCGTCGGCTACTGGCTGGTGCGCTGGTTCATGCGCCGCACCGAGCGCGTGCTGGTGGCGCGCGGCCGCGTGGCGCCGCAGTCGGCGGCGCTGCTGCGCGGCTGGGTGCTGCTCGCCGTGATGGTCGTGCTCGTCGTCTTCGCACTGGCGAGCGCGGGCATCCCGCTCACGGTGTTCGCGTTCCTCGGCGGCGCGCTGGCGATCGCCGCGGGCTTCGGCCTGCAGACGCTGCTCAAGAACCTCGTGGCCGGCATCATCCTGCTGGTCGAGCGGCCGATGCGGCTGGGCGACCTGGTCGACGTCGAGAGCGTGCGCGGGCGCGTCACGGCGATCGGCATCCGCGCGTCGACGATCCGCACGGCCGACGGGATCGAGTCGATGATCCCGAACAGCGTGTTCCTCGAGCAGAAGCTCACCAACTGGACGTACACGAGCAGCGAGACGCGGCAGACGCTGACGGTTTCCGTCGCGTACGGTACGCCGCTGCGCACGGCCGCCGACGCCCTCGCGGGCGTGCTCGCGCGCCACGGCCTCGTGCGCCGCGACCCGGCGCCGCAGGTCTACCTCGAGGAATACGCGGACAGCGCGGTCCGCTTCGCGCTCACCTACTGGGTCGACATGACGCCCGAGAGCGACTCGCGGCGCGTGAAGAGCGACCTCTTGCACATGATCGACACGGCGTTCGCCGAGGCCGGCATCCGGATGCCGTTCCCGCAGCTCGACGTGCACCTCGACCCGCGCGGGGCGTGAGCCGCCGCCGGCGCGCGCTGCGCGCGAGCGCGGCCTAAGGCTACGGCTTCTTCAGCGGCAGCGCCGCGAGGTCGCGCGCGAGCTCGGCCAGGATCTCGCCGAACGCGCCGTTCAGCGCGGCGACGGAGGCGGCCGCGCTGCCCGTCGCGAACGGCACCCGCCGCTCGTACCGGCGCGACCAGATCGGCGCGTCGCCGTCGCCGCGCCGCAGGTAGTAGGTGATGGCGAGCACCGCGTACGGCTTGCCCGCGTCCCGCGCGTCGCCGTACAGCGCGTCGACGAAGCCCTCCAGCACCCAGTCGGGCTCGGCCGGGACGCCGGGCGGCACCACGGTCGCGAACACCTTCGCCTCGGTCAGCGCGCGCGCCGTCGCCTCGCCGATGTTCGCGGCGGGCGCCACGAGGAACTCGCGGTAGAAGTCGGACTCGAACTTGAGCTCGGTCTCGCGGTAGACGAAGCCGCGCCCGCGGTACGGCGCGGCGACGGTCACCGTGCCGATGCGCAGGACGCCCGGATGCGCCTTCGCGGCGGCGGGCGGGCTCGCGGGCTCGAGCACGAACGCCTCCTTCACGGGCGCCGGCCGGCTGCAGCCCCCGGCGATGACGATGGAACTCGCGGCCGCGGCCGCCAGGGCCAGGCGAAGCCACGCGCGTCGCGTTGCGGTCATGGTTTGCGCTCCAACGGGGCGGGCGGCGCGCCGAAGATGACGCTCGCCGGATAGCGCTTGGTTTCCTCGGTGAGGTCGCGCAGGTTGTCGGTGATCTGGCGCAGGTTCTCGATCGTCGCCGCCATGTCCGCATCGGTCGAGCCGAACAGCCGGTCGAAGCGGGCCATGATCCGCTCGAGGTTCGCGACGGTCTTCGCGAGCTTCGGATCCGACACGAGATCCTTCACGCGCGCGACGGCCGCCGCCGTGTCCTCCGGGATCCGCTGCAGCGCCGGGTTCGCCAGCGTCTTCTTGAGCTCAGCGTTCGTCTGCCGCAGCTCGTTCAACAGCGCCGTCGCCTCGTCGGACACCTTCTTCGCCTGCAGGCCGTCGAGCGTCGCGTCGAGCTTGGTCAGCGTGCGCTCGGCGTGCGTGGTGAGCGACTTCGTGTCGAGGGCGGCCACGCGCTCGTTGGTCGTGTTGAGCAGCCTGTTGAGGTTCGCGAACGTCTGGTCGAAGTCGACGCGGTGCAGCTTCTCCATGATGTCCTGCGCCGCGTTGACGATGGCGGTCACCGTCGACGGCGCGCTCGGGATGTAGACGTTGCGCGGGGTCCAGGAGATCGGCAGCACCGGCGGCGGCGGGTCGATGTAGTCCATCTCGAGGTAGTTGGTCCCGGTGATGCCCTGCGGCGCGAGCCGCAGCCGCAGCCCCTTCTCGACCTCGAGCTTCGCGTTGTCGGGGTTCGTGAAGTCGCCGGCGGCGGCGCGGCCGCCGACCAGCCGCGGCTCGAGCTGCGCCTCGACCAGCACGTAGCGCTCGCGCTGGTTGATCGGCAGGTCGAGCTGGTAGAGCACGTACGTGAAGCTGATCTTCGTGACCTCGCCGATCACCACCCCCCGGAGCTTCAGCTTGGACCCGATGTCGAGCCCCTGCACCGACTCCTTGAAGTACGTCTCGATGGTGACCTTGCGCTCGAAGAACCGCCCGGTGCCGATGATCAGCAGCACGAGGATGCCGGCGACCAGCGCGCCGATCACGAACAGGCCGAGCTTGAAGTAGTTGGCTTTCTGGCTCACGGGCGGCTCGTCGGTCGTCAGGCAGCCGCCAGCTCGGCTTGCCGGTGGAAGAACTGGCGCACGTACGGATCCGTGCTCTCGTCGCGCAGGCGGCGCGGGTCGCCTTCGGCGATGATGCCCTTCGTGCGCTTGTCCAGCATGATGATGCGGTCGGCGATCGCGTAGATGCTCGGCAGCTCGTGCGTGACGATCACGAACGTGACGCCCAGGTTGTCGGCGAGCCGCCGGATCAGCGCGTCGAGCTCGGCCGACGTGATCGGGTCGAGGCCCGCGGACGGCTCGTCGAGGAACAGGATCTGCGGGTCGAGCGCCATCGCCCGGGCGATCGCCGCGCGCTTCTGCATGCCGCCCGAGATCTCGTTGGGGAGGTGGCCGGTGAACTGCACGAGCCCCACGAGCGAGAGCTTCATGCGCGCCAGCAGGTCCATCTGCTCCATGTCGAGGCTGGTGAACGTCTCCATCGGCAGCCGGACGTTCTCGAGCAGCGTCATCGACCCGAACAGCGCGCCCGACTGGTACATCACGCCGAACGTGCGCAGGATGGATTCGAGCTCGGCGCCCTCGGCGGTGACGATGTCGTGCCCATCGATCCAGACCTGGCCGGAGATCACCGGGTACAGGCCGATCATGTGCTTGAGCAGCGTGCTCTTGCCGCAGCCCGACCCGCCGAGGATCACGAACACCTCGCCCCGCCGCACCTCGAAGCCGATGTTCTCGAGGATCGTGCGGCCCTCGTAGCCGGCGGTGAGGTGCTCGACGCGGATGATGGGCTCGCCGGGATTCATCGGACGATCAGATGTTGAGGTAGTAATAGAGGACGGCGAACACGCCGTCGATGAGCACGATCAGCACGAGCCCCGACACCACCGCCCGCGTCGTCGAGTCGCCGACCGCGGACGCGCCGGCGCTCGTCTGCAGTCCGCGCAGGCAGCCGATCCCCGCGATGGCGATGGCGAAGACGAACGACTTGACCCAGCCGCTCAGGAAATCGCCGAACTTGACGGCGGAATCGACCTCCTGGGCGAACGTGACGAACGGGATGCCGAAGGACAGCATGGTGAAGGCGCCGCCCAGCATGCCGATCAGCATCGCGAACAGGCTGAGCAGCGGCGTCATCAGCACCGCGGCGATCACGCGCGTGGACACGAGGAAGCGCACCGGGTCGATGCCCATCGTGGTGAGCGCGTCGATCTCCTGGTTCACGCGCATCGTGCCGATTTCCGCGGCGAACGCGGCGCCCGAGCGGCCGGCCAGCAGGATCGCGGTGAGGAGCGTCCCCATCTCCCGCACCATGCCGAGGCCGATCAGGTCGGCGACGAAGATCTCGGCGCCGTAGGCCCGCATCGGGACGGCGGACTGGAAGGAGAGGATCAGCCCGAACAGGAACGAGATCAGCGCCACGATGGGCAGCGCATCGGCGCCCACCCGCTCGCACACCACCCCCACGTCGTGCCAGCGGATCGTCGTCGGATGGCGGATCGCGCTCGCCAGCGCGGCCGTGGCCTGCCCGACGAACTCGATCTGCGTGCGCATGTCGCGCATCACGGTCGCCGTCGTGCGCCCGATCTCCTCGATCGCCGGCCGCCGCGCCACCTCCGGGTCCATGTCGTGGTCGAGGTCGTGCGGGTCGAACTGGCGCAGCAGCGCGTCGAACGACGGCTTGAGGTTCGCGACCTCGACCGGCGCCTCGCGCGGCTGGCGCAGCAGGTCGACGATCAGCGCGATGCCGGCGCTGTCGCAGTAGTCGACGCCGGCCGCGTCGACGACGACCGGACGCGCCGGCGCGTCGGCGACGGCGCGCAGCGCGTCGCGCCACACGGACGGAATGGTCTCGGCGTCGAGCCGGCCGGACAGCGCGAGCACCCGCCGGCCGTCGGGGGCCTCGGAGATGGCAAGCGCCGCGGTGCTCATCGATGCCGCGCCGGCCGACCGCCTACGGGTTCACGAGCTCGAGGTTGCTGCCGGCCACGCGCACGTAGTCGCCCTCCTGCACCATCAGCGGCTCGTACTTGAGCGACACGACGCGCGTCGTGCCGTCGTCCATCTTCAGCGTGACGTCCCAGCGCTGGCGCCGGTACTCGTTCGGCTTCTGCGCGTACACGGCGCCGCCGGCCGCGCCGACCACGACCATCCCCTGGCGCTGGAAGCCAGGGCCGAACTGCATCTGCGCCGTCGCGCCGCCCGTGTTGCCCGAGAAGCCGCTGTTGCCCAGCGCAACCATCGAGCCCAGCGGCGACCACTCCTGCCGCTCGGCGACCGGCGCGATCGACTGGACCACGCCGCACACGCCGTCGCAAGCGGGCCGCACCGCGCCCTGCGCGCGTGCGTGCGGGGCCGCGGCGAGCAGCGCGGCGAGGCAGAGGGCGGGCAGCGCGCGCATCGTCACTCCGGCAGCGAGTTGAGGTAGAACATCGCGTCGAGCAGCGGGCCGGGCCGGCCGTAGGGGCCGAGCCAGCGGATGAAGATGGGATCGATCGCGCCGGTCTTGTAGAGGTCGACCAGCGTGCGGTTCACGAGCAGCCGGAAGTCCGGGTCGTCGCGCGGCAGCACCAGCGCGTAGGGCTCGAACGAGAAGTCGTTGGCGAGGAACGCGAGCTCGCCGCCGCGCGCGTCGGCGTCCTTCAGTTGCGTGAGCAGCAGCCGGTCCGACGCGTAGGCGTCGGCGGCGCCGCTGCGCAGCGCCGCAACGCCTTCGGCCCCGGTCTTCACGGGCACGATCGTCGCGCTGGCGCCGGCGACCGCGAGCGCCTTCTTCAACGCGGCCTCGGTGGTCGTCGCCGGCATCACGGCGACCCGCTTGCCCGCGAGGTCGCCCACGCCGTGGATGCCGGCGTTCGCGCGCACCAGCGCGCTGCCGCCGTCGACGAAGATCGGCACGGAAAAGTCGACGCGCTCCATCCGCGACAGCGTGATCGTCGTGGTCCCGCACTCGGCGTCGACCTTGCGGCTCGCGACGTCCGCGATGCGCGTTTCGCCGTCCACCGGCCGCCACGCGACCTTGAGGCCCGGCATCCCGAGCGCCTTGCCGAGCCCGGCGGCGACCTTCTCGCACAGCTCGACCGAGTACCCGCGCACCTGCCCGTTGCGCTGCTTCACCGAGAACGGCGCCGCGGCCTCCCGGTAGCCGAACGTCACGGTGCCGGTTGCCTTGATGCGGTCGAGCGTGGGCGACGCCGCGGCGGCGGCGCCGGCGAGCAGCGCCGCGGCGACGGCGACGGCGGCGAATCGGCGAACGGGCATGGACTGAAGGATCGGCGGTGGGCGTGCGGAGTGTAGCACCGGCTCGCGCGCCGGCGCGCCCGCCCCGGGGCCTGCGGCGCCGGGTCCATGGTGTAAAATGCATCTTGTTCAGTGCAGCGCGGCCCGGATGCTGCGGTGCGCGAACGCGGCGGCGCCGCCCGCCGCGCGTCCCCTCCCGTTCCCGAAGGTGCCCAACTTGAACAGATTGCTCGTCGGTTTGCTCGTGGCTGCGGCGATGGTCGCCGCCGGCCCCGCCGCCGCCCAGACCGGGGCCAACACGCTCCCGAAGATCAAGGCCGCCAAGGTGATCAACGTCGCCTTCTCGCCGGACTCGCTGCCGTTCTCGTTCGTCGGCGCCGGCAACGAGCCGGCCGGCTACTCGATCGACATCTGCAAGCGCGTGATCGCGCACCTGGGCCGCGCCGTCGGCGAGCCCAACCTCAAGGTGAACTGGATGCCGGGCTCGGTGTCGGAGCGTCTGCAGATGGTCGCGTCGGGCCGCGCGGACTTGGAGTGCGCCAACACGACGCAGACGCTGGCGCGGCTTGCCGCAGTCGACTTCTCCGGCCTCATCTTCGTCGACGGTGGCGGCCTCCTCGTGACCGTCGACTCGACGATGAACAAGCTCTCCGACATGGGCGGCAAGAAGATCGCCGTGCTGGCCGGCACGACGACCGAGCAGCGGCTGGAGCAGGCGCTCAAGCAGCGGCTGGTCAACGCGACGGTGGTGAAGATCACCAACGCGAACGAAGGCGTGGCGATGCTGGAGTCCGGCGCCGTGGACGCCTACGCCGGCGACAAGATCAAGCTGGTCGGCCTGGCCGCCCAGGCGAAGGACCCGCGCAAGCTCGCGCTGCTGGCCGAGGACCTGTCGATGGAGCCGTACGCGCTGGCGCTGCCGCGCAACGACTCGGCGCTGCGCCTCGAGGTCAACCGCGCGCTGACGCAGGTCTACATGGGCGGCGAGATCGAGGCGATCTTCGGGCAGTGGCTGGGCAAGCTCGGCCGCCCGTCGGGCCTGCTCGCGGCGATGTACCTGCTGAACTCGATCCCCGACTGACCGTCCCGAACCGCACGAACGGAGAACCACGATGACGACGAATCTTCACTGGCGGCGCCCGGTCGCCGCGATGGCCGCGATGGTCGCGATGCTGCTCGCCGGCTGCAACACGCCGCCCGCGTTCCAGGTGAGCGAGCAGCCGTCCGCACGCGTCGGGACCGTCGAGTCGATCCAGACGCACACCGTGCAGAACGTCGACAACGCGGTCGGCGCGATCGGCGGCGCGCTGGTCGGCGGCGGGCTGGGCAGCCTAATCGGCGGCGGCACCGGCCGCACGGTGGCCACGGTCGTCGGCGCCGTCGGCGGCGGCTTCGTCGGCAACGAGCTCGCGAGCAAGAGCCAGACGCTCGTGTGGGTCATCGGCATCCGCTACGACGACGGCACCTACGCGACGGTCCAGCAGACGGCGGCGCCGGGCCTGCGCATCGGCGACCGCGTCCGCGTGACGTCGACCGGCATCGAATTGCTGCGCGGCTGAGCGCGCGCGGCAACGGCACCGCGAGCCCGCGCGGGCTCGCATTCAACGCTTCAGAGGAGAACACGATGAACGGACTCTTGAAGGGACTCACCGGAGCGGCGATGGTCGCCGTGGCCGTCGGATTCACGTCGACGGCGGCGCTCGCGCAGGGCGACCAGCAGGTGCTGGTCAACCAGGCCGAGACGACGCTGTCGAACTTCATGCGCGATCCCGAGATGAAGTGGCTGCAGCAGAACTTCGGCCGCGCGAAGGCCGTGATGATTTCGCCGGAGATCGTCAAGGCCGGCTTCATCTTCGGCGGCTCCGGCGGTCGCGCGCTCGTCGTCGCCAAGGCGGGCAACCGGTGGGTCGGACCGTCGTTCTACACGATGGCCACCGCCAGCGTCGGCTTCCAGGCCGGTGTCGCGGTGTCTGAAATGGTCACGCTCGTGATGACCGACAAGGGCCTCAATTCGCTGCTGTCGGCCAACTTCAAGATGGGCGGCGACGCCAGCGTGGCGGCCGGCCCGGTCGGCGCGGGCGCCAAGTCCGACATCGTCGCGGACCTGATCACGTTCACCCGGGCGAAGGGCGTCTACGGCGGCCTCAACCTCGACGGCACGCTCGTGAACCTGTCGGACGAATGGAACAAGGCCTACTTCGGCAAGCCGGTGCTGCCGCCGGACATCCTGATCAAGGCCAGCGTCAGCAACAAGGGCGCCGACAAGCTCCTCGCGGAAGTCGCGCGGGCGGCCGGCGGCAAGTAGCGGTCGTCGTCGTCCCTGCCGCAAGCGAAGGGCCCCGCCAGGGGCCCTTTTCCTTTTCCGGCGTGCGCAGAGGCGACGTGCACCCGCGGGAACGCCCCCCGGCCCGCGCCGAAACCGGACGCAGCCCGTATACTTGGTTCCCGTCGCAGGCCGGACCCGCGACGCGCCCGCGCGACGGCGCGTGGCGCGGCGCCGCAGGGGCCGGCTCCCGACCGACACGCGCACATGGCGGCCGTCCCCGAAACTGTCCGCGCCCCGCTCCGTTTCCTGCTCAACGGCGAGCCGGTGGCGGTCGAGGGCGTCGCGCCGCAGACCACGCTGCTCGAATGGCTGCGCGACCATCGGCGGCTGACCGGCACCAAGGAAGGCTGCGCCGAGGGCGATTGCGGCGCCTGCACGGTCGTGCTGGCCGAGCAGGCCCCGGGCCGGCCGTACCTCGTCTGGAAGCCGGTCAACGCGTGCATCCGCCTGCTGCCCTCGGTCGCGGGCAAGGCCGTGTTCACCGTCGAGGCGCTCGCCGGCCCCGATGGCACGCTGCATCCGGTCCAGCGCGCGCTCGTCGACGGCCACGGCTCGCAGTGCGGCTTCTGCACGCCGGGCTTCGCGATGAGCCTGTTCGGCCTCTACCGGAACGCGTTGCACCCGTCGCGCGCCGCGATCGCCGACGCGCTCGCCGGCAACCTGTGCCGCTGCACCGGCTACCGGCCGATCGTCGCCGCCGGCGAGGCGATGTACGACGCGGCCGTCGCCGGCACCGCCGACGGCTGGCGCGGGCCCGGCGTCGCCGCCGACGGCACGCGCATCGTGACCCCCGAGGAGGAGGCGCTCGCGGCGCAGCTGGCCGCGCTGGCCGTGACGGACACGTCCTGCTACGAGGCCGCGGGCCGGCGCTGGTGGGCGCCGCGCACGCGCGCCGCGCTGGCCGCCGTGCTCGCCGCGCAACCGGACGCGCGCATCGTCGCCGGCGCGACCGACGTCGGCCTGTGGATCACGAAGGAACTGCGCGACGTCGGCGACCTCGTCTACACGGGCGACGTCGCCGAGCTGGCCGCGATCCGCGAGACGCCGACGCACGTCGCGATCGGCGCCGCGACCACGCTCGCGGAGGCCTTCGCCGCGCTCGAGTCGCAGTGGCCGGAGCTCGCCGAAGCGTGGGCGCGCTTCGCGTCGCCGCCGATCCGCAACAGCGGCACGCTCGGCGGCAACGTCGCCAACGGCTCGCCGATCGGCGACTCGATGCCGGTGCTGCTCGCGCTCGACGCGACCGTCGTCCTGGAGAGCGCGGCCGGCGTGCGCGAGCTGCCGCTGTCCGACTTCTACCTCGCCTACCGCCGGACCGCGCTCGCGCGCGGCGAGTTCGTGGCCGAGATCCGCGTGCCACAACGCCCGCCCGGCGTGCTGCTGCGCGCGTACAAGGTGAGCAAGCGCTACGACCAGGACATCTCGTCGGTGTTCGCGTGCTTCGCGCTGACGCTGGACGGCGACCGGATCGCCGCCGCGCGCATCGGCTGCGGCGGCGTCGCGCCCATCCCCACGCGTGCGCCCGCCGCCGAGGCCGCGCTCGCGGGCCGGCCGTGGGACGACGCCGCGGCGGAGGCGGCGGCGTGCGCGCTCGCCGCGCAGTTCACGCCGATCGACGACATGCGCGCGTCGGCCGCCTACCGCCGCACCGTGCTCGCGAACCTGATGCGCCGCTTCCGGATCGAAACCGGCGGCGGCGCGTCGCTGACCCGTGTGGACGCGGCCGCAGCCGCGGAGGCCGGCGCGTGAGCCCGCTGGGCCGTCCCAAGGGCGAACACCGGAGCGCGCAGCGCGAAGGCACTCCGGTGACCGCGCCGCATCCGCCCGACCTCGCGGCCTGCGACGCCGTCGCCGGCGCGCCGGTCGCGCACGATTCCGCCGCGCTGCACGTCGCCGGCGCGGCGCGGTACACGGACGACCTGCCCGAGCCGCGCGGCATGCTGCACGTCGCGCTCGGCGTGTCGCCGCTCGCGCACGGCCACATCCGCCACGTGGACCTTGACGCCGTGCGCGCGGCGCCGGGGGTCGTCGCCGTCGTCACGGCTGCCGACATCCCCGGCGACAACGACGTCGGGCCGATCGTGCACGACGACCCGATCTTCGCGCGCGACACCGTCGAGTTC
>JAYRNW010000218.1:0-5215 GCA_041911995.1 Casimicrobiaceae bacterium
CCCGGCCCAGCATCTCCTCGAGGCGCCCGGACTCCTCGCCGACCAGGATCATCTGCGACGCGAGCTTCGGGTAGAGGCCGGTCTCGTCCAGCGGCCGGCCGAATCCCTTGCCCTCGCGCAGCTTCGCCGTGACGCCGTCGAGCGCCTCGGCCATCACCGTGTTGGTCATCGTGTCCTTCACGATCCCGATGCCCGCGAGCAGCGTGACGCCGTTGGCGAGCAGCGTGGCGAGCATGCGGCCGAAGCGGGCGGTCTCGATCTTCGCGACCAGGTCGCCGACGAGCGGCAGGCCGAGCAGCCGGCGGTCGCGCGCACGCCGGATCGCCGGATCGCGGCCGCGGCGCCGGGCCCAGAGCACGGCCGCCAGCCCCGCCAGCAGCACCGCCCACCACCACGCGCGCATGAACTTGCCGACGGTGACGACGACGAGCGTGGGCAGCGGCAGCGCGCGGCCGGCCTGCGCGAACGTCGTCTCGAACTGCGGGACCACCCAGACGAGCAGCAGCGCGACCGAGACGACGGCCACGCCGATCAGGATCGCCGGGTAGATGAGCGCCGCGGTCACCGACTCGCGCAGCTCCTTGTTGCGCTCCATCGTGTCGGACAGCCGCTGCAGCACGACGCCGAGCGCGCCGCCGGCCTCGCCGGCGCGCACGATGTTGACGTAGAACCGCGAGAAGACCTCGCGCCGCGCGTCGAGCGCCTGCGACAGCGACTTGCCGCCGCGCACGTCGTCGCGCACGCCCTGCAGCAGCGCGCCGACGGCGGGCGTCGGGGCGAGGCCGATCAGGATCTCGAGCGCGCGGTCGAGCGGCAGGCCCGCGCGCAGCAGCGTGGCGAGCTCGCGGGTCACCGCCAGCAGCTGGTCACGGGTGACCGTCCGCGACTCGAAGAGCGCGCGCCGCCGGCCGCCCCGCGCCGCGCCGGCGGCCGCGGCCGCCGGCATGGCGCCCGCCGCGTGCGCGATCTGCATCGGCATCAGCCCCTGGTCGCGCAGCCGGCCGACGATCTCGGCCTCGTTCGCGGCGTCGATCTCGCCGACGGCGACTTCGCCGGCCGGGTCGACGGCGCGGTAGCGGTAGACGGGCATGGCGCGGCGGGGACGGCGGGTCAGCCTTCGCGGGTGACGCGCAGGACTTCCTCGAACGTCGTCTGGCCGGCCAGCGCCTTGCGCATGCCGTCCTCGTACATCGTGAGCATGCCTTCGCGCTGCGCCTCGGCTTTGAGCTCGCTCGACGTCGCGTGGCGCATCACGAGGCTGCGCAGCGGGTCGGACATCGGCAGCATCTCGAGGATGCAGAAGCGTCCCGAATAGCCGGTCTGGCTGCACTGCGGGCAGCCGCGCGCGTGGTACAGCGTGACGTCGCCGGCGCCTGCGAACTTCGCGAGCCCGAGCTGCCCGACCATCTCCGGCATCGCCGTGTACGGCTCCTTGCAGTGCGGGCAGAGCTTGCGCACGAGGCGCTGCGCGAGGATGCCGATCACCGTCGACGTCAGCAGGTAGTCCTCGACGCCCATGTCGAGCAGCCGGCTCACCGTGGAGGCCGCGTCGTTCGTGTGGACCGTCGACAGCACGAGGTGGCCGGTGAGCGCCGACTGCACGGCGATCTGCGCGGTCTCGAGGTCGCGGATCTCGCCGATCATGATGACGTCCGGGTCCTGCCGCACGATCGAGCGCAGCGCGTTGGCGAACGTGAGGTCGATCTGCGGCTTCACCTGGATCTGGTTGATGCCGACCATCTGGTACTCGACCGGGTCCTCGACGGTCAGGATCTTGACGTCGGGCTGGTTCAGCCGGTCGAGCGCCGTGTACAGCGTCGTCGTCTTGCCGGAGCCCGTCGGGCCGGTGACGAGCAGGATGCCGTGCGGCTGCATCAGCACGTCGACGAACGCGGCCAGCGTGTCGGGCAGGAACCCCAGCTTCTCGAAGTCGAGCGCGACGCCGCCCTTGTCGAGGATCCGCATGACGACCGACTCGCCGTGCATCGTCGGCACCGTCGACACGCGCAGGTCGATCTCCTTCCCCTGCACGCGCAGCCGGATGCGGCCGTCCTGCGGCAGCCGGCGCTCGGCGATGTCGAGGTTGGCCATGATCTTGATGCGCGAGATCACCGCCGCCGCGAGCCGCTTCGGCGGCGACTCGACGTCGTGCAGCACGCCGTCGACGCGGTAGCGGACGACGAGCCGGTTCTCGAACGGCTCGACGTGGATGTCGGACGCGCGCATGTCGAGCGCGTTCGTGATGATGAGGCTCACGAGGCGGATGACCGGCGCCTCGGACGCCAGGTCCTTCAGCTGCTGCACGTCGGCGTCGAACGCGAGCTCGTCGCCGCGCGTCTCGATGTCGCCGATCACCTGGCTCTGCGCCGACTTGCCGGTGCCGTACAGTCGCTCGAGCGCCGCGTCGAGCTCGGTCGGGATCGCGACCAGCGGCCGCACCGCGCGGCCGGTCACCATCGCGAACGCCCCGATCGTGTACGCGTCGGTCGGGTCGGCCATCGCCAGCGCGACTTCGGCGTCGTCCTCGGACACCGGCAGCGCGCGCGCCTCGCGCAGGAAGCGGGCGCTGACGGTCTCCTCGAGGATCGGGAATTCCGGATAGCTGCCGACGTCGACCAGCGGCAGCGCGAGCTGCGCCGCGAGCGCCTCGGCGACGTCGCGCTGCGCGACCACGCCGAGCGTCACCAGCAGCGCGCCCAGCTTCTCGCCGGACTCCTGCTGCAGCCGCAGTGCGCGCTCGAGCGTGGCCGCGTCGAGCTTGCCGCGCTCGATCAGCAACTCGCCCAGTCGTTTGCGTGCCCCGGGGTCCACCGCAGTGTCCACGATTGGAAGGTTTTGAAATTAAAAGAAAAACCGGTCAATCATAGCATGGCCTCCGCACGCCGGGCGCATGCCGGGCGTCGTATGACAAGGCGAGGCGGCAATTGGTTGCGTGCACGCTGTCGCCGCGCGGCGACGGTAGCCGTCGCGGCCACCGGCTTCAGGCGTCGAGCGTGCGCCGGTAGCTCGCGTGCAGCAGCCGCGACAACGCGCGGTCGGCGAGCACCACGCCGCCGGTCTGGCAGCGTGCGCAGTAGTTGCACTCGTTCTCCGCGTAGACGATCCGCTGCACGGGCGCGCCGCAGTCGGGACACGGCTGCCCGAAGCGCCCGTGCACGGCCATCTGCGGCCGGAACGCCGTGACCTTCGCGGGGAACGCGCCGCCCGCCTCCTCGCGCAGGCGGTGCGTCCATTCGGCGAGCACGTCGCGCGCGGCCGCGTGCAGCGCCGTGACCGCCGCATCGTCGAGCTTGCGCGTGAGCGCGAGCGGCGACACGCGCGCGCGATGCAGGATCTCGTCCGAGTACGCGTTGCCGATGCCGTCGAAGAGGCGCGGGTCGGTCAGCGCGTGCCTGACCGTGTGGCTTTCGCTCGCGAGCCGCGCGGCGAACGCGGCGCGGTCGGCGGCGAGCACGGGCAGGCCGCCGGCGTCGAACGGCGCGAGCGTGCCCGCGCCCTCCACGCAGTGCAGCGACGCCCGGCGCTTCGTGCCGGCCTCGGTGAGCGCGAGCGTGCCGGAGCCGAACGTCAGCAGCGCGAGCGTGATCCTCGCCGGCGCCCTGCCGCCACGACTTCCGCTTTCCGGCAGCCACTGGAAGCGGCCGGCGACCATCAGATGCACGACGAGGAAGAGCTCGTCGTCGAACGCGAGCACGATGCGCTTGCCGAGCCTGCGCACCGCCCGCACGACGCGGCCTTCGAGCGCGGTCAGCGGCGGCACCGCCGTGCGCAGCACGAACGGGCTCCTGAGCTCGACCCGCACGAGCGGCGCGCCGACCACGCGCGCCGCGAGCGCCTCGCGGTAGAGCTCGACGTCGGGCAGCTCGGGCATCGCGCCCGCGTCACGCGGCCGCGAACGCGCCTTCGGCCGCGCGGATCGTCGCGGCGATGTCCTCGGCCGTGTGCGCCGCCGAGACGAACCCGGCCTCGTACGCCGACGGCGCGAGGTACACGCCCGCGTCCAGCATCGCGTGGAAGAAGCGGTTGAAGCGCTCCTTGTCGCACGCCATCACCGTGTCGTAGGAGTCCGGCACCCGCGGAGCGAAGTACAGGCCGAACATGCCGCCGACCGACTGCGCGCTGAACGCGACGCCGGCGCGCCGCGCCGCGTCGGACATGCCTTCGACGAACGCGCGCGTCGTCGCCGCGAGCGACTCGTAGAACCCCGGCGCCTCGGTCGCCGCGAGCGTGGCCAGCCCCGCGGCGACGGCGACCGGATTGCCCGACAGCGTCCCCGCCTGGTACACGGGCCCGAGCGGCGCGATCTTCTCCATGATGTCGCGCCGCCCGCCGAACGCGCCGACCGGCATGCCGCCGCCGATCACCTTGCCCAGCGTCGTGAGGTCGGGAACGATGCCGGTCATCCCCTGCACGCCCTGCGGGTGCACGCGGAAGCCCGTCATCACCTCGTCGAAGATCAGCACGGCGCCGTGGCGGTCGCACAGCGCCCGCAGCCCGGCCAGGAAGCCCGGCTTCGGCATGATCAGGTTCATGTTGCCGGCGATCGGCTCGACGATGATCGCGGCGATCGCGTCGCCGTCGGCGCGGAAAGCCGCCGCCACGGCGTCGAGGTCGTTGTACGGCACGACGACCGTCTCGCCGGCGATCGCCGGCGGCACGCCCGCCGACGACGGCTGCCCGAACGTCAGCGCGCCGGAGCCCGCCTTCACGAGCAGGCTGTCGCCGTGGCCGTGGTAGCAGCCCTCGAACTTGAGGATCTTCGGCCGGTTCGTGAACCCGCGCGCGAGGCGCAGCGCCGTCATCGTCGCCTCGGTGCCCGACGACACGAGGCGCACCAGCTCGAGCGACGGCAGCCGGCGCACCAGCGTCTCCGCCATCTCGACCTCGACCTCCGTCGGCGCGCCGAACGACACGCCGTGCACGGCGGCCTCCTGCACGGCGCGCACGACCGCCGGATGCGCGTGGCCGACGATCGCGGGCCCCCACGAGCCGACGTAGTCGACGTAGCGCCGGCCGTCGGCGTCCCACACGTACGCGCCCTGCCCGCGGACGACGAAGCGCGGCGTGCCGCCGACGGAACGGAACGCGCGCACCGGCGAGTTGACGCCGGCGGGGATCGTGCGCTGGGCGCGGGCAAACAGCTCGTCGTTGCGGCTCATGGCGGTCGTGGCTTCAGTGGGTGGAGGGAAAGCAGGCGGCGATCGCCGCCGCGGCG
>JAYRNW010000219.1:0-9539 GCA_041911995.1 Casimicrobiaceae bacterium
GACGCCCGCGGCGAGCTCGTCGCCGGCGGGCGCATGTACGTGTTCACGACGCGCGCCGACACGATCATGGGCGTCACCTTCTGCGCGGTCGCCGCCGAGCACCCGCTGGCGCTGCACGCGGCGAAGGGCAACCCGAAGCTCGCCGCGTTCATCGACGAGTGCCGGCGCGGGTCGGTGATCGAGGCCGACCTCGCGACGATGGAGAAGAGCGGCGTGCGCACCGGCCTCACGGTGAAGCACCCGCTCACCGGCGCCGACGTCGACGTCTGGGTCGGCAACTACGTGCTGATGTCGTACGGCGACGGCGCGGTCATGGGCGTTCCCGCGCACGACGAGCGCGACTTCGCGTTCGCGAAGAAGTACGGACTGCCGATTAGGCAGGTCGTCGCAGTGGCGGACGAGGCCTTCTCGACCGACGCGTGGCAGCCGTGGTACGCCGAGAAGGAACGCGGCCGCTGCGTCTTCTCCGGCAAATACGACGAGCTGCCGTATGCAGAAGCGGTCGACGCGATCGCCGCCGACCTCGCGGCCAAGGGACTGGGCGAGAAGAAGGTCACGTACCGGCTGCGCGACTGGGGCGTGTCGCGCCAGCGCTACTGGGGGACGCCGATCCCGATCGTCCACTGAGCCGCGTGCGGCGCGGTGCCGGTGCCCGAGCGCGACCTGCCGGTGTTGCTGCCCGAGGACTGCGTGCCCGACGGCAGCGGCAACCCGCTCGTGAAGCGCGCTGACTTCCTCGACGTGCCGTGCCCGAAGTGCGGCGCCGCCGCGAAGCGCGAGACCGACACGCTGGACACGTTCGTCGACTCGTCGTGGTACTACATGCGCTACACGTGCCCGGACGCGGCGGCGATGGTCGACGCGCGCAACGACTACTGGATGCCGATGGACCAGTACATCGGCGGCATCGAGCACGCGATCCTGCACCTGCTCTACGCGCGGTTCTGGACCAAGGTCATGCGCGACCTCGGGCTCGTCAGGATCGACGAGCCGTTCACGCGGCTCCTCACGCAGGGGATGGTGCTCAACCACATCTTCTTCCGGCGCAACGCCAAGGGCGGCATCGAGTACTTCCCGCCGGACGAGGTCGACATGCGCTACGACGGCGCCGGCAACGTGAGCGGCGCGACGTGGAAGCAGGACGGCCAGCCGGTCGAGTACGGCGGCGTGGGCAAGATGGGCAAGTCCGAGCGCAACGGCGTGGACCCGCAGATGATGATCGACCGCTACGGCGCGGACACGGCGCGGCTGTACGCGATGTTCGCCGCCAAGCCCGAGGACTCGATGACGTGGTCCGACGCCGGCGTCGAGGGCTCGGCGCGGTTCGTCAAGCGCCTGTGGAACTTCGCGCAGGCGAACGCGACCGCGGTGCAGGCGGCGGCGGGCGACTTCGACTGGCGCGACGCGGACGACGCCGTGAAGAAGGCGCGGCGCGAGCTGCACGTGACGCTGAAGCAGGCGAACGACGACTACGAGCGGCTGCACTACAACACGGTCGTGTCCGCCGGCATGATCATGCTGAACGGGCTGGAGGGCCTGCCCGCCGGCGCGCGCGGCGGCGACGCGCTGCGCCGCGAAGGCCTGTCGCTGCTGCTGCGCGTGCTCTACCCGGTGATCCCGCACACGGCGTGGGTGCTGTGGAACGACCTCGGGCTCGCGGCGGCGCACGGCGACCTCGTCGACGCGCCGTGGCCGCAGGTCGACGCCGCCGCGCTGGTGCGCGACGAGATCGAGCTCGTGCTGCAGATCAACGGCAAGCTGCGCGGCAAGCTCGTCGTCCCCGCGCAGGCCGACCGCGCCGCGATCGAGTCGGCGGCGCGCACGAGCCCGGAAGTCGCGAAGCACGCGGCCGGCGCCGCGGTGAAGAAGGTCGTCGTCGTGCCGGGGCGGCTCGTCAATGTCGTGGTCTGACGCCTCCGCCGTGCGCGCGCTCGGCGCGGCGCTGCTGGCCTGCGGGCTGGCGGCGTGCGGGTTCCACCTGCGCGGCGACGCGAGCCTGCCGTTCGCGACCATCTACGTCAGCGCGCCCACGGCCAAGCCGTTCGGGCAGGAGATGAGCCGCGCGATCGGTGCCGGCAGCGGGACGAAGGTCGTCGACGAGGCCGGCGCGGCCGAGGTCGTGCTGGCCATCCCCTCGGTGGTCGACGACAAGGATGTGCTGTCGCTGTCGTCGGGCGGTTCGGTGCGCGAGTACGCGCTCGCCAAGCGCGTGCAGTTCCGGCTGCACGACAAGAACGGCAACGACTGGATGCCGGCCGGCGAGATCGTCGTGCGCCGGTCGTACACGTTCAACGAGACGCAGGTGCTCGCGCGCGACCTGCAGGAGCAGCGGCTGCTGCGCGAGATGCAGACGGACGCCGTGCAGCAGATCGTGCGGCGGATGCAGACGGCGCGGAAGCCGACGTAAATCATGCGCGCCCGTTTCACGGGCGTACATGATTTACGTCGGAAGCAGTCAGCGCGAAAGGCTTGGGAGCGGCCCGGCGCCTTTCGCGTAGCAAAGGCCACGAAGCGCGCCGTTCATAGCCGCTTCGCGGCCGATCGGTAGCGCGCGTATGCCGGCTGACAGCCTCTTGCGTGCGACTGCGTTATGCTGACGCCGTAGGCTTCCACGCTCCCGCACGATGCATCTATGCAGGTCAAACACGACGATCTCGCGGACCACCTCGCGCGCGGCGTGAAGGCGCTGTACGTCGTCCACGGCGACGAGCCGCTGCTCGCGCTGGAGGCGGGGGACGCGATCCGGGCGGCGGCGCGGGCGGCGGGCGCGGCGGAGCGCGAGGTGCTCGTCGTCGAGACGGGGTTCCGGTGGGACGCGTTCCTCGCCGCCAACGCGAACGCGAGCCTCTTCGGCGAGCGCAAGCTCGTCGACCTGCGCATCCCGTCGGGCAAGCCCGGCGTCGAGGGCGGCAAGGCGCTCGAGGCGTATGCCTCCAATCCCAACCCCGACAACGTGACGCTGGTGACGCTGCCGCGCCTCGACCGCGCCACGCAGTCGTCGGCGTGGTTCTCCGCACTGGCCGGCGCCGGCGCCGTGATCGCCGTGGCGCCGGTCGAGCGCGACGCGCTGCCCGGCTGGATCGCCGGCCGGCTCGCGCGGCAGCGCCAGCGCGCGTCGCGCGAGACGCTCGCGTTCCTCGCCGACAACTGCGAGGGCAACCTGCTCGCGGCGCGGCAGGAGATCGAGAAGCTCGCGCTGCTGCTGCCCGAAGGCGAGCTCGACCACGCGGCCGTCGAGGACGCGGTCGCCGACGTCGCGCGCTACGACGTGTTCGAGCTGTCGCATGCGTGGCTCGCCGGCGACGCCGCGCGCGCCGTGCGCGTGCTGCGCGCGCTCGAGGCCGAGGGCGAGGCGCCGACGCTCGCCGTCTGGCAGCTCGCCGAGGACCTCCGCGCGCTGGCGCTCGCGATGCGGATGGTGCGCGGCGGCACGCCCGTCTCCGCCGCGGTCCGCAATGCGCGCGTCTGGGGCAAGCGGCAGCAGGCGCTCGAGCGCGCCGTGGGGCGCGTGCCGCCTTCGCTGATCGCGCCGCTGCTCGTCGCCGCCGCCGCGCTGGACGCGCAGGCGAAGGGACTCGGACGCGGCAGCGTGTGGGACGACCTCGAGACCGCGGCGCTCGCGCTGGCCGGCAAGCCGGCGCTGCCGGTCGGGACGGCGTCCGGGTCGGTCTTCCGCGGAGCCTGATCCCGTCGCGCGACGTGTCCGGGACCCGCGTCAGGCCCCGCGGTCGTGCTTGTGGCTGTGGTGGCGATGCGCCGGGTCGCCCTCGTCGACGTCGAGCACGAGGTCGGCGGCGCCCGCCTCCTTGTGCCGCTTCTCGAGGTCGGCCATGAGGCCCTCGTCGGACAGGTCGAGCGCCTGCGAGTGGTCCCAGTCGTGCTTCGCGACCTTCTCCAGCGGCTCGACGACGTGGCGGTCGTCGACCTCGATCGCGAGCTCGCGGCGCGCGTCGAAGCTGCCGGGCGCGAGGTTGACCGAGCCCACGAGCGCACGCGCGCCGTCGGCGAGCATCATCTTGCCGTGCAGGCGGACGTGCTTCAGCTTGTGCACCTTGCAGCCGACGTCGGCCATGATCCGCAGGCCGCCGACGCCCTCGATCAGCTTGTCCTTCTTCAGCGTGTGCGGCGGACGCGCGACGACGTGCACGCCGACGCCGCGGCGCGCGGCGCGCACGACGCGCTCGATGATCACCGCGTCCTGGTAGCGCTCGTTCTGCAGCCACAGCGTGTGCTTCGCGCCGTCGATGAAGTGCGCGAACCGCTCGCGGCCGTTCCGGTTGCACCAGACGAGCGCCGACCCCTCGTGCGGGACGAAGTCCTTGCGGTGCCAGTCGGCGTCGAAGCACTCGGCGATCTCGCCGACCTCCTTCGCGTGCTCCGTGACGACCGCGTAGTCGCGCGTCTCCGTGACGTTGCGCGTCTCCCAGTTGAGCGACATCACCCACGCCTGCCCGTCGTCGACGACCATCGACTTCTCGTGCGTCAGGTCGAACGCCGGGTTGCTGTCGAGCACCGAGACGCCGGCCTCGACGAGCTTGCGCCGCGACTCCTCGTTCTCGGTCTCGCCGCTCCTGCGCGCCGGGTTGAGCATCACACGGACGTCGACGCCGCGCTTCCTCGCCGCGATCACGGCGTCGAGGAGCGCGGCGTCGGAGAAGAGGAACATCTTGACGCGCAGCGACTTCTGCGCCGCGGCGATCGCGGCGAGGAGCGGCTGCGCCGTGGCTTCGGGAAGGACGATCAGCGAACGGGACATGGCGGTTCGTTCAGCGGGCGGGTTGGGCGGAGCCGGCATCCGGGACGGCCGGCGCGCCGCCGTCGCCGAACTGCACGTGGTAGAGGTCGGCGTAGAGGCCGTTCCGCGCGATCAGCTCGTCGTGCGTGCCCTGCTCGGCGACGACGCCGCCGGCCAGCACGACGATGTTGTCGGCGTCGCGGATCGTCGACAGCCGGTGCGCGATGGTGATCACCGTGCGTCCCTTCATCAGCCGCTCCAGCCCCTCCATGACCAGCCGCTCGGACTCGGTGTCGAGCGCCGCGGTCGGCTCGTCGAGGATCAGGATCGGATTGTCGCGAATGACCGCGCGCGCGATGCCGATGCGCTGGCGCTGGCCGCCCGACAGCGTGTCGCCGCGCTCGCCGACGACCGTGTCGTAGCCCTTCGGCATCCTGGCGATGAATTCGTCGGCGTTGGCGAGCTTCGCGGCCGCGACGATCTCCGCGTCCGTCGCGCCGCCCGGCCGGCCGTACGCGATGTTGTCGCGGATCGTGCCGTGGAACAGCACCGTCTCCTGCAGCACGAAGCCGATCTGCCGGCGCAGCGGATGCAGCTGGTAGTCGCGGACGTCGGTGCCGTCGATGCGCACGCTGCCGGCGGCCACGTCGTAGAAGCGCGGGATCAGGCTGACGATGGTCGACTTGCCGCTGCCGGTGCCGCCGACGACGCCGACGACCTGCCCGGGCTTCACGGTGAACGTCACGTCGGTCAGCACCGGCGTGTCGCGGTCGTAGGCGAACGCGACGTGCTCGAAGACGACCTCGCCGCGGAGCGTCGGCGGCGCCGCCGCGTCCGCCTTCTCGGGGATCACGTCGTCGGCCGACAGGATCGTCTGGATGCGCTCGAGCCCGACCGCCGTCTGTGCGATCGTGTTGGTCATCTTCGCGAGGTCCTGCACAGGCTTGAAGAACTTCGCGAGGTAGGCGAGGAACACGGTCAGCGCGCCGACCGTCATCGTGCCCGCGAGGATCAGCGACGTGCCGCGCCAGAGCACGAACCCCGTGCACAGCGCGACGACGACCGACACGACGGGGCCGAGCAGCGACTTGATCCGCCGCGCGTTGAGCGCCGCCTGCACGGTCGCGCGGCTCGCCGCGTCCATCCGCTGCGCCTCGAGGTCCTGCCGGTCGAACGCCTTGACCGAGCGCACCGACCCCAATCCCTGCTCGGCGACGGCGACGATGTCGCTCTGCCGCTTGCGGACGTCGCGCGTGGCGTCCTTCACCGCCCTCTTGAACCGCATGACGAACAGCAGCAGGAACGGCGTCACGCCGACGGCGATCAGCGCGAAGTCCCACTCGAGCCAGAACATGATGCCGAGCATGCCGACGATCGTCATCAGGTCGACGACGATCGACAGCGTGGCCGACGACGCGAAGTCCTGCACGGTCGCGACGTCCGAGGTCAGCGTCGACAGCATCGTGCCGGTCTGGTGCGACGCGTAATAGCCGAGCGACAGCCGGTGCAGGTGGTCGTAGATGCGGATGCGCAGGTCGTGCGCGACCCACTGCCCGACGCTCTCCGTGTAGTAGTTGTCGACGTAGTCGGCGAACGCGTCCATGACGGCGATCGCGATCGCGGCGATGGCCGCGAACAGCGCGAGGCCCATCGTGTCGCGGTCGATGCCGAGGTCGTGGATCCACATGAGCCACTCGGGCAGCTTGTCGTGGCCGAGCGCGTTGTCGAGCACGACCTTGAGCGGCCACGGCGCCGCGAGGCTCGCCAGCGTCTCGACCATCATCGCCGCGAACACGACCAGCACCCAGACGCGGTAAGGACGGATCAGCGAGCGGACGAGCCCCGACATCCAAGCCTTGGGCGCGTCGCCGACGGGTGCCGTGGCGTGTGCTGCTGCGACAGGGTCGGGCATGGTGGGTGCGGGCGGGCGCGAGAGCGGGCGTACCAAGCGCGGCCTCAAGGCTTCGGATTCGGGTCCGCGATCGGCGTGCACTGCGCGCGGCGCTCGCCGAGCGTGCACGACGTCAACGGCGCGCCGCGCACGTCCCACGCCTGCATCCGCCAGCCGGCGCCGCTGCGCTCCATCGTCATGTAGCCGAACTGCGTCGACGTGACCAGCTCGGCGATGACGGCCCCGGGCGCGGGCTGCCTCCCCGGCGGGAACGGCACCGGGAACGGATCGTCGAGGTCGGTGCCGCCGTTGCCCGTCAGGACCTGCGGCGGCTGCGGCGTCGAGAACGAGATGATCTCGAGCGTGTGTGCGTGCCCGGCCAGCACCGCCTCGATCGTCGGCGGGAACAGCACGGTCGGGTACATCGGGTTCAGCACCGACTGCAGGCCCGCGTTGCCGGGGAACGGCGCCTGCGGGTTTCCCGGATTCGCCGCGAAGCCCAGCACCGGGTGGTGGCTCATGAAGAACGCGCGCGGCGTGCGTGCGCCGAGGGCGAAGATCGTCTCCAGCTGCGCGCGGTAGTTGCGGTACATGAGGTCGGTCGGCTGCAGCGGCGTGACGCCCACCCACGAAGAGTCGAACACGAGGAACTGCGTGTCGGCGTTGCGGCCGAGCGGCACCGCGTACGGCTCGCTGTAGTTGCCGGTGTCGTCGTTCGCGGCGTCGTTGCAGTCCTGCGCCGGCGCGAGCGGCCGCGGATCGAGGAACCGCCACCAGCCCTGCCCCGCGCGGTTGCACGATTCGTGGTTGCCGCGCAGCACGATCCACGGCGCCGCCGCGAGCAGGCTGCGCGCGGGGTCGAAGAGGTCGGCCTGCCAGACGTCCCAGCCGTAGCCCCACGGGCTGCCCGCGCAGCCGGCGTTGCCCGGCGCGCACGCGCTCTCGCGGTAGTGGAAGTCGCCGACGTGGATGACGAGGTCGGGCTTCGCCGCCGCCGCCGCGTCGGACACGCGCTGGAAGGGCCAGCGCGCCGGATCGTTGCACGCCTGGAACAGGTTGAGGCTGCCGATGATCCGGCAGCCGGTGTCGCCGAGCAGCACGATGCGCTGCGGATCGGCGACCGGCAGCGGCAGCGGATACCCGTTGACCGTTGCGCTGCGCGCGTTCGCGGGAATGGTCGCCTCGCACGTGAGCACCGGGAAGGCCGTCGGCTGCGCCGGAGGCTCGGAGCGCGACGGGCGGCCCGGGATCGTTCCCGGACGCATGCGCACGCTCATCGGCCGCGGCTGCCCGTCGACGTCGATGCGCGGGCACTCGGCGGCTTCGGTGATCACGCGGGCGACCGGGACGCCGTCGGGACCGAGCACGACGAACCGGTACTCGGGCCGCGCGGGCAGCTGCGTCGGCGACGACACGCAGCCGGCCAGCGCCGCGACCAGGACGATCCAGAAGAGTCTCATCGGAAGTCACCCCACAGCGTGTTGACCGCGGCCAGCGCCGCCGGCGCCGCGGTCTCCGCGCGCAGGATGCGCGGGCCGAGGCGGACCGGAATCATGCCGGCACGGCGCGCCCGCGTCATCTCGTCGGCGGAGAGCCCGCCTTCCGGGCCGACCAGCACGTCGAGCGCGTCCGCCGGTGCCGGCAGCGCCGCCAGGCCGGCGTCGGCCAAAGGATCGGGGACCACGCCCATGCGCGCCGGGGGCCGCGCGCGCAGCCACTCGTCGAGATCGAGGACGTCGTGGACCGGGGGCACGCGGTTGCGCCCGCACTGCTCGCACGCGGCCGCCACGACCTGCCGCCAGTGCGCGATGCGCCGCGCGCCGCGCTCCGCGGACGGGAAGCGGAAGCCGTGGTCGGAGACGACCGGCTGGATCGCCGCCGCGCCGAGCTCCGTCGCGCGGCGCAGGATCGTGTCCATGGTGTCGGTGGCCGGGATCGCCTGCGCCAGCGTGACGGCGAGCGCCGACTCGCGCTCGACGGGGTCGTACGCGTCCACGCGCACCCACGCGCCCTGCCGGCGCGCGCGCGCGAGCGTGGCCGCGTACTCGCCGCCGGCGCCGGTGAACAGCGTCACCTTCCCGCCGACGGCAAGGCGCAGCACGCGCAGCGCGTGGTGCGCGTCGCGCTCGGACAGCGCGAGCTCGGCGCCGACGTCGGAGGCCGCGAGCGGGGCCGTCACGAAGAAGCGCGGCACGCCCATCGGCGGGGATCCGGTTCGGGACGCGGAGAGGGGCGGGCGGGCATCGGGAAGGCGGCGCGCGACGGTGCTACGATTCTGCCACACGCACACCGCGAGGATGCGACCATGGTCAGCACGACGACCCCGCCCGGCGCGCTCGGATGGCCCGCCGCGGCGTTCGACCTCCCCGGCACCGACGGCCGCCGGCACACGCTCGACTCCGTGCGCGGCCCGCACGGGCTCGTCGTCATGTTCATCTGCAACCACTGCCCGTACGTGAAGGCGGTGATCGACAGGATCGCGCGCGACATGCGCGAGCTGGCCGCGCTGGGCGTGGGCAGCGTCGCGATCATGAGCAACGACCCCGCCGCGTACGACGAAGACTCGTTCGCCAACATGAAGGTCGTCGCCGCGCGCCACGGGTTCGGCTTCCCGTACGTGCTCGACGAGACGCAGGACGTCGCGAAGGCGTACGGCGCCGTGTGCACGCCTGACTTCTTCGGCTTCGACCGCGACTTGAAGCTCGTCTACCGCGGCCGGCTCGACGCGTCGGGGCGCTCGCCCAACCCCGATGCGCCGCGCGAGCTCTTCCCGGCGATGGCCGCCGTCGCGCGCGGCGAGCCCGCGCCCGCCACGCAGCACCCGTCGATCGGCTGCTCGATCAAGTGGCGGGGCCGCGGGACGGCGGGTCGCCCACCCCGGCCAAGCGGGGGGTCGGGCCCCGCCGCCCCCCC
>JAYRNW010000220.1:0-8715 GCA_041911995.1 Casimicrobiaceae bacterium
GCGATGCCGCCTGCAGCGCGGCGAGGCGCGCGCGGTCGCCGGAGCGCGCGAAGAGCTCGGCGGCGATCCACGCGCGGCCCGGGAAGACGTCGGCGAGCCAGCGGGTGGCTGCGAAATCCGGTGCCGGCTCGGATTTCCCGGATGCCGGGGCGGGCGGGAACCACAGCGCGAGGCAGCGCGGCGCGAGCCGCGCGACGTCGTCGCGCGCGAGCGCGTAGCGGCCCTTGGCCGCGTGACGCCGCCCGTGCGTCACGAGCTGCGCGAGGTCGCCGTACGTCGCGCGGTCGGTCGCGTAGAGCGCGAGCTTCGTGCCGTCCGCCAGCGTGAACTCGCTGCCGATCACGAGCGGCAGCCCCGCGTCCTTCGCGGCCAGGTGCGCGCGCACGACGCCGGCGAGCGAGCACTCGTCGGTGATCGCCAGCGCCGCGTAGCCCAGCGCCTGCGCGCGCTCGACCAGCTCCTCCGGGTGCGACGCGCCGCGCAGGAACGAGAAGTTGGTCAGGCAGTGCAGCTCGGCGTAGGGCGGGGGCATGGTTCATCCAGTATACCGTATGTTTATACGGTATCGACAACGGCGCGCCGATGGCCGGGCGGCGAAAGCGGCTAAGATGCCGGCTCCCGCCGCGCACCCACGCCCATGCCCGCCATCGCCTTCGACCGGTTCTATCGCTACGCCGAGTTCACCGACCTGCTGCACGCCTTCGCGCACGACTACCCGGACCTCGTGACCGTCGAGGCGATCGGCAAGAGCCACGAGGGCCGCGACATCTGGGTGGCGACGGTCACGAACGCGAAGACCGGGCCCGCCGCCGACAAGCCGGCGTTCTGGGTCGACGGCAACATCCACGCGACCGAGGTGGCCGGCTCGGCCGCGAACCTGCACTTCATCCACACGCTCGTCACCGGCTACGGCCGCGACGCCGACGTCACGCGCGCGCTCGACACGCGTGCGTTCTACGTGTGCCCGCGCATCAACCCCGACGGCGCGGAATGGGCACTGGGCGAGCGCCCGAAGTGGGTGCGGTCGAGCACGCGCCCGTACCCGCACGGCGAGGAGGAGGTCGAGGGGCTGACGGTCGAGGACGTCGACGGCGACGGACTCATCCTGCAGATGCGCATCCCCGACCCCAACGGCGTCTGGAAGGCGCACCCCGAGGAGCCGCGGCTCATGATCCGCCGCGAGCCCGCGGAGACCGGCGGCACGTACTACCGGATCGTGCCCGAGGGCACGGTCGAGCGCTACGACGGGTTCACGCTGCGCGTGAAGAAGCCCGTGCAGGGCCTCGACCTCAACCGCAACTTCCCGGCGTCGTGGCGGCAGGAGTTCGAGCAGGTCGGCGCGGGGCCGTACCCGACGTCGGAGCCGGAAGTGCGCGCCGTCGTCGACTTCGTCGTCCGCCACCCGAACATCACCGGCGGCACGACGTTCCACACGTGGAGCGGCGTGCTGCTGCGCCCGTTCGAGCACCAGCCCGACGAGGAGATGCACGCCGAGGACCTGTGGGTCTACAAGGCGACCGGCCGCAAGGGCACCGAACTCACCGGGTATCCGAACATCTCCGTGTACGAGGAGTTCCGCTACCACCCGAAGATGGTGATCGGCGGCACGTTCGACTGGGTGTACGAGCACCTCGGCATCTTCGTCTGGGTCGTCGAGATCTGGTCGCCGATGCGCGAGGCCGGCATCGCCGACTACAAGTTCATCGACTGGTTCCGCGACCACCCGCCCGAGGACGACCTCAAGATCCTGCACTGGAGCGACACGGTGTTAGGCGGGCTCGCGCACGTGCCGTGGCGCCCGTTCGACCACCCGCAGTTAGGCCGCGTCGAGATCGGCGGCTGGAACCGCTTCCACGCGTTCTCCAACCCGCCGCCGCACCTGCTGCGCCGCGAGCTCGAGCGCTTCCCGGCGTGGATCGTCTGGCAGGCACTGCTGTCGCCGAAGCTCGAGCTCGTCCACGCGGCGGCCACGCGCCACGGCGAGGGCACGTACGCGATCCTGCTCGTCGTGCAGAACACCGGCTACCTGCCGTCGTACGTGTCGAAGCGCGCGCTCGACCGCAAGGTCGTGCGCGGCGTCGTCGCGGAGATCGCGCTGCCGGAGGGCGCCGCGCTCGTGCAGGGCAAGCCGCGGATGGAGCAGGGCCAGCTCGAAGGCCGCGCGTACAAGCACACGGGCATCTCGTTCTGGCCCGACTACCACGTGACCGACGACCGGATGAAGATCGAATGGGTCGTCCGCGGCAAGCCCGGCGACGTCGTGCAGCTCACCGCACGCCACGAGCGCGCCGGCACCGTGCGCGTCGCCGTGACGCTGGCCTAGGACGGGCGCCGTGATCGACGGCGCGCGCCGCGGCGCCATCCCGCGCGGCGTCTGGGTGCTGGGGTTCGTCAGCCTGTGCATGGACCTGTCCTCGGAGCTCGTCCACGCACTGCTGCCGCTGTACATGGCCACCGTGATGGGCGCCTCGACGCTCGTCATCGGCGTCGTCGAGGGGATCGCCGAGGCGACGGCGCTGATCGTCAAGCTCTTCTCGGGCGTGCTGTCCGACTGGACGAGGAAGCGCAAGCCGCTCGTGCTGCTGGGCTACGGCTCGGCCGCGCTCACCAAGCTCGTGTTCCCGTTGGCACCCACGCTCGGCTGGATCGTGTTCGCGCGCTTCGCGGACCGCGTGGGCAAGGGCATCCGCGGCGCCCCGCGCGACGCGCTGATCGCCGACCTGTCGCCGCCGGCGGTGCGCGGCCGCAGCTTCGGCCTGCGGCAGGCCCTGGACACGGTCGGCGGCATCGGCGGGCCGCTGCTCGCGATCGCGGCGATGGCCGCGTTCGCCGACGACTTCCGCGCGGCGTTCTGGATCGCCGTGATTCCCGCGGCGATCTGCGTCGCGCTGATCGTCGTCGGCGTCGAGGAGCCCGCGCACGCGGCCGACGGCAAGCGATCGGCGTCCCCGCTGCGCTTCGCCGACGCCCGCCGGCTGCCGCCCGCGTACTGGGCGATCGTCGCGATCGCGGGCGTGCTCACGCTCGCGCGCTTCTCCGAGGCCTTCCTCGTGCTGCGCGCGCAGAACGTGGGCCTGCCCGTCGCGCAGGCGCCGCTCGTGATGGTGGCGATGTCGGTCGTCTACGCGCTCGCCGCGTACCCGGCCGGCGCCGCGCAGGACCGCGGCCGCGGCGCGTGGCTGCTCGCCGGCGGCATCGTCGCGCTCGTCGCGGCCGACGTCGTGCTCGCGCGGGCCAATGGGACGCTCGCCGTGCTCGCCGGCGCGTCGCTGTGGGGGCTGCACATGGGGCTCACGCAGGGCCTGCTCGCAGCGCTGGTCGCCGGGACGGCGCCCGCCGACCTGCGCGGCTCGGCGTTCGGCGCGTTCAACCTGGTCTGCGGCGTCGCGCTCCTCGTCGCGAGCGTGCTGGCCGGCTGGCTGTGGGACGCATACGGGCCGGCCTTCACGTTCTACGCGGGGGCCGCGCTCACCGCGGCGGCAGGCTGCGGACTCGTGCTGCGCCGCAAGCAGCTCGCCGTGCTGCGCGGCGCGCACAGGTGACGGGGCGCATCGGCGTTCGTTCAGTCCCGCGCGGACGGAGGGCCTGCATGGCGTCCGGCGCCTGCCGGCGCAACGTCAGCGCAGCAGCGCGGCCAAATACTCGCGGATGCGCCGGGCGTTCGCCCCGAGGTCGCTGCGGCCGACGCGCGAAACCGAGCGCACGTCGATGCGGCTGCCGGCGCCTTCCGCGCGCACGCGGACCACGACGTCGTCGGTGAAGCCGAACCACGGCGTCGTCGCGGTGGCCTCGATGCGCCCGGCGGCCTCCTCGGCGGCGACGATCGTCCAGCCCATCGTGCGTGCCGCCGCGGCCGCGCGCGCGAACGCCGCGGGTGGCGGCATCGCCACGACGACCGGTTGCAGGTCCGGGTAGCCGTCGCGCTGCAGCCGCGCCGTCGCCTCGCCCGGGTAGGTCGCCGGGACCGGCGCCTGCGCGCGCAGCGGCAGGATCGCGACGAACGCCGGCGGGTCGACCGTATCGGTCGTGATGTCGTTGATCGGCGGCACCGTACGCGCGACCTGCAGCCAGTACAGCGGGAGCGCGGCGCCCACGACGCCGATCGCGGTCGCCATCCCCAGTCGCCACCCGTTGCCGGCGCGCGCCCGCGGCACCAGCGACGCGATCGCGGCGACGGCCGCGACCGCGAGTCCCGCGTAGGCGCCCCAGCGCAGCATCTGGAAGGCGGTCCGGAAATCCCAGAGCCCGAAGCGCGCGCCGAAGCCCGACGCGGCGACGGCGACGGCCGCGACGAGCGCGAGCCACGGAAGCAGGCGGAGCAGGGGCATGGTGGCGGGGCGCGTGCGGGAACGCGCGCGCGGCACCGCGACTCTACGCAACGTTCGCGCGCGCGGCAACGTGCGGGCGCATCGCTGCCGTCCGGCCAGCGCCGGCCCGTCGCGCGACACCACCGCCGTGCGCGCTCGCGTGACGCGACCGAGGGGGCGCTCCCGCGCGCGACGTGCCTGGAGTAACCTTGGCGGCTCCTTCCGGCAGCATCGCGCGCAGATCCGATCGATCCTCATGCCGTCCCGCCACGAAGACGACACGCCGCCGCCCGCGCTCGCGGGTCTGATCGCCGCCGATGCGCGCGACGCGGCGATCGCGCCGGCGTCCGCCGACGCCGAGCTCGGCACGTGGCTCGTCCGCAACGCGCTCGGCGACGAGCCGGAGCCCGCGTTGCTGGCGGGCGTGGCCGAGCGGCTCGTCGCCGCCGGCATTCCGATCGCCCGCGCGTCCGTCGCGATCAACCTGCTCGACCCGGTGCTCGGCGGGCGCCTGCTGGTGTGGCGGCGCGCGACCGGCAGCGTCGACGAGCCGTACCTGCGCGCGTTCGACGAGGCGAGCGAAGCCGAGTGGCATGCCAGCCCCTTCTATCATCTGCTCCGCAGCGGCAACGAATATTGGCGCTGCCGGCTCGACGCGCGCGACGCGCCGGGCGAGCTTCCGCTGTTCGAGACGTTCCGGCGCGACGGCATGACCGACTACGTCGCGTTCGCCGCGCGGGGCCCGGCCGCCATCGCCGAGGACACCGACGTGAACGACGGCCTGGTGTCGTCGTGGACGACCGACGCCGCGGGAGGCTTCACCGACGCAGCGCTCGCCCGGCTGGCGGCACTGATGCCGACGGTGACGCTCGCATTCCTGGTCCGCGCAACCCGGCAGTCGGCGCGCGCGCTGGCCACGACCTATCTCGGCAGCGACGCGGCCGAGCGCGTGCTCGCCGGCAACGTCGTGCGCGGGCAGGCCGAGACGATTCGCGCCGTCGTCTGGTTCAGCGATCTCGCCGGCTACACGCGCATCTCCGAGGCGGTCGGCCCGGCCGGCACGCTCGCGCTGCTCAACGACTACGCGGACGTGCAGGTCGAGGCGATCGAAGCGCACGGCGGCCACGTGCTGAAGTTCATCGGCGACGCGATCCTCGCGATCTTCCCCGACGAGGGCACGGCGCCCGCCGCGGCACGGGCGCTCGACGCGGCGGTCGACCACCGCGGCCGCATCGCGGCGCTGAACGCGCGCCGCGTGGCTGCGGGGCTGCCCATCACCGACACGCACACGGCGCTGCACGTCGGCGAGCTGCTGTACGGCAACGTCGGCAGCCCGCGCCGGCTCGACTTCACCGTGCTGGGTCCCGCGGTGAACGAGGCGGCGCGCATCGAGGCGCTGTGCGGCTCGCTCGAGCGCAGCGTCATCGCCTCCGCGGCGTTCGCGGAAGCGGCCGGCGCCGCTGCCGCGCGCCTGGTGAGCCTCGGGCGCTACGCGCTGAAGGGCGTGGCCCGGCCGCAGGAGATGTTCACGCTCGACCCGGAGTGACGCGGGTGCGCGGCCGTGACTACGCGACCAGCGGCGGCTCGTCCATCGCCGCGACCTGCTCGCGCAGCTCGAGGATCCGGTCCTGCCAGTAGCGCTGCGTGTTGAACCACGGGAAGGCCGCGGGAAACGCCGGGTCGTCCCAGCGCCGCGCGATCCACGCCGCGTAGTGGAGGAGGCGCAGCGTGCGCAGCGCCTCGACGAGCAGCAGCTCGCGCCGGTCGAAGTCCATGAAGTCCTCGTAGCCGTCGAGGACGTCGCCGAGCGCGCGCGTCAACGCCGCGCGGTCGCCGGCGAGCAGCATCCACAGGTCCTGCACGGCCGGGCCGGTGCGCGCGTCGTCGAAGTCGACGAAGTGCGGGCCGCCGGCGGTCCACAGCACGTTGCCGGCGTGGCAGTCGCCGTGCAGGCGCAGCGTGCGCACGTCGCCGGCGCGCTCGAAGCAGCGGCGCACGCCGTCGAGCGCCATCGCCGACACCGACGCGTACGCGGCGACCAGGTCAGGCGGCACGAACGCGTGGTCGAGCAGGTAGGCGCGCGGCTCGTCGCCGAACCCCGCGACGTCGAGCGCCGGCCGCTGCGCGAACGCGGCGCGCGCGCCGACCGCGTGGATGCGGCCCAGGAAGCGGCCGAGCCATGCGAGCGTCTCGCGGTCGTCGAGCTCGGGCGTGCGCCCGCCCTGCCGCGGGTAGACGGCGAAGCGGAAGTCGGCGAAATGGTGCAGCGTGCGGCCGGCCAGCACGCGCGGCGCGACCACCGGGATCTCGGCGTCGGCGAGCTCGGCGACGAACGCGTGCTCCTCGCCGATCTGCCCGTCGGTCCAGCGGCCGGGCCGGTAGAACTTGACGACGACCGGCGGCGTGTCTTCGCAGTAGACGAGGTAGACGCGGTTCTCGTAGCTGCCGAGCGGGAGCAGGCGGCCGTCGCCCGCGATGCCGACGCTGTCGAGCGCGTCGAGGATCCGGTCCGGCGTCAGCGACGCGTACGGCGCGGGGGCGGACATGCCGTGCATTGTACGGGCCGCGGCTCCCGCGCGTTCGCGTAAGGCAACGCCCGATGGCGGCGACCATGATGGATGCGGTGCGGCTTGCGCCGCCGCGGCGTTCGCGGCGACGATAGCGGCTTCGGACCACGGGCAGCGAGGCGATGACGGCGGAAGCGGCGACGAAGGCGGGGACCGCGGGCGGCGAGATCTATCGACGGCATGCGCTGCCGGTGCGCGTCATGCACTGGATCAACGTCGTCGCGCTGACCGTGCTGTTCGCGAGCGGACTGCAGATCTTCAACGCGCACCCGGCGCTCAACTTCGGCAAGTCGTCGTACGACGGCCGGCCGCCGGTGCTGGAGATCGGCGCGCGGGTCGCCGACGGCGACCGGCTGGTCGGTGTCACGCGGGTGCTCGGCGCCGAGTTCGACACGACCGGTTACCTGGGCGTGGTCCGCGCCGGCGACGGGCAGCTCGTGGCGGCGACGTTCCCGCCGTGGATGATGCTGCCCGGCGCGCAGTGGCTCGCGATGGCCCGGGCGTGGCATTTCTTCTTCGCGTGGCTGTTCGTGCTGAACGGCGTCGCCTACGTCCTCTATGCGGTCGGCAGCCGGCACCTCGCGCGCGACCTCGCGCCGTCGCGCGCCGAGCTCGCCGGCATCGGCGCGTCGGTCCGCGACCACCTGCGCTTCCGGCATCCGACCGGCGAGGCGGCGAAGCGCTACAACGTGCTGCAGAAGCTCGCGTACCTGGTCGTGATCTTCGGGCTCCTGCCGCTCGCCATCCTGATGGGGCTCGCGATGTCGCCGTGGCTCGACGCCGTTCTGGCCGGCTGGGTCGACGTGGTCGGCGGCCGGCAGTCGGCGCGCTCGATCCACTTCGTCGTCGCGTGGCTGCTGGTCGCCTTCGTGCTGGGCCACGTGCTGCTGGTGATCGCCGCCGGGCCGGTCAACCACCTGCGGTCGATGATCACCGGCCGCTATCGCGTTCCCGCGGAGGGCGCCCATGACTGAACGAAACAACCTGCGGCCGCGCCGCACGTTCCTCGCGCGCGCCGCGGCGTCCGCGTCGGCGCTGGCGCTCGCCGGCTGCGACGCGCTGTCGCGCACGGAATGGTTCCCGAAGGTGCTGAACGCCGCGGAGCCGTTGAACGAGGCGGTGATGAAGCTCGTCGGCCGCCGCGCGATGGCGCAGGAGTTCGCCGAGTCCGACCGCTCGCCGACGTTCCGCAGCAACGGCACGAGCGAGCCCGAGTCCGCGCAGTATCAGGCGTGGGTCGCCAACGGGTTCGCCGACTATGCGCTCGCCGTCGGCGGGCGGGTCGCGGCACCCCGCGCGTTCACGCTGTCCGAGCTGCGCGCGCTGCCGTCGCGCACGCAGATCACGCGGCACGACTGCGTCGAGGGCTGGAGCGCGATCGGCAAGTGGAAGGGCGCGCGGCTCGCCGCGCTGCTCGACGCCGTGCAGCCTGCGCCCGACGCGCGCTTCGCGGTGTTCTACTGCGCCGACCCGATGGCCACCGACGGCACCGACCTCTACTACGAGAGCATCGACCTCGACGACGCGTACCACGTGCAGACGATCCTCGCGTACGACCTGAACGACGCGCCGCTGCCGGTCGCCAACGGCGCGCCGATCCGGCTGCGCGTCGAGCGGCAGCTGGGCTACAAGCACGCGAAGTACGTGACGGGCATCGAGCTCGTCGCGAGTTTCGCGCACATCGCGGGCGGCAAGGGCGGGTACTGGGAGGACCGCGGGTACCAGTGGTTCGCGGGGATCTAGCGACCGGTGGGCTGACCTGACGGCGCTGGCGAACCAAGCGATCGCCGCTGGTGGTGACCTGACGGCACCTGCCGAGACGAATGGCCGGATTCGACCCC
>JAYRNW010000221.1:0-11192 GCA_041911995.1 Casimicrobiaceae bacterium
CTTTGCGGAGGGTATTGCGTGTTTCGCACATGGGGTGCTCGGATGACGGCGGGGCGCGCCCGCTGCGGGGCCGGGGGCGCCCCGAAACACTGGGGCCGGGGGGCCCCGGCCGCGCGGAGTACGGTGAAACGCTACGGCCGGGGCGCTAGAACGAGTAGGTGACCTGGCCGGAGAAGATGACGACGTTGTTGCTGTACGAGCCGTTGATGAGGCCGTACGCCGACTGGCTCGGCTGGTTGGTGGCCGGGTCGTTGCCCGCGTTGTTGATCGAGCCGTTGTTGACCCAGATGTACGTGGCGCCGACGTCGAACTTCCACTGCTTGCCATACTTGTACTGGACGCCGCCCGACAGCCACGTCCGGTCGCTGTCCGGCAGCCGCGGCGTGCGGTCGGCGTCCTGCACCGGCGACTCGTCGTACGCGACACCCATGCGGAACATCCACTGGTCGCTGTACTTGTAGTTGGCGCCGACCGAGAACCGCCACGTGTCCCTGAAGAACAGCGGCGTCTTCACCAGCGGAGTCGGGCTGTTGTCGGTGCGGGTGAACGTCAGGTACTGGATCGTCGACCAGTTCATCCACTGCACGTCGGCCATGACGTCCCACTTGTCGTTCACGGTCGAGAAGATCGACGCGTTGAACACGCCCGGCACCTTGATGTCCGACGTGATGCCCGAGCTGTAGAAGACGTTCTGGTTGAGGTAGCCGGCGATGGCGTTGATCGTCGGCTGCAGCGGCGGCGGGATCGTCGACGGCAGCGCCGGCGTGCTGATGTTGGCATTGCCGGACAGGCCGTAGCTGATCTCCGAGCGCCACGCGACGCCCAGGCGCGTGCCCTTCGTGATCTCCCACAGCGCGCCGACGTTCCAGCCCCATGCCCAGTCGTCGCCGGTTACGTCCGCGAACGCCTGGAGGTTGGGCGTCGCCTGCGCGATCGCCCCGAGCTGGGCGGGCGTGGCGCCCTGCGCCGCCGCGACCTTGAGGATCCCGGCGGAGTAGTTCGCGTTGGACGTGAACGTGCCCTTGAGCTGCTGGTAGCTGACGCCCGCGCCGATCGCGAAGTTGTCGACCGGGCGCCACGACAGCGCCGGGTTGATGTTGATCGTCTTCACGTCCGACTTGATGCCCTGGAAGCGGCCGATCCAGTCCGAGTCGTACTCGGTGACGAGCCCGAACGGCGCGTTGATGCCGAGGCCGAACGCCCACTGCTTGTTGATCGGCAGCACCACGTAGAGGTTGGGGACGACGTTGAGGCTGCCGGCGTCGCCGCCGTTGCCGCCGAGCTGCTGGTTGGTCGCCGCCACCGAATTGCCGTTGGAGAACTTCATCGACGGCGTGATGAGGTGCAGCGCGCCGGCCACCTGGTTGGTGCCGATGAACGCCATGCCCGCCGGGTTGGCCCAGACCGTCGACGCATCCTCGGCCGCCGCCGCGCCGCCCGCGAAGGCGTTGCCGAGGCCACTGCCCGAGTTCTCCTGCAGCGCGAACCCCGCCGCGAGCGCCTGCCCGGTGCCGAGCGCGAACGCCAGCGCGCCGACGGCCAGCGCAATCTCTTTCTTCTTGATCGAAATCGTGGACATGGATGCGATCTCCTCTCTTATCGTGGCTCGTGCGAGCTGATGGCGATGACGTTCGTCCCGCGCGTCCGGCGCGCGGGGACTCCCCGGCAAACCGACTCGTCCACTATACACCCCCCGCCCGCGGCCCGGGGGCGCGAAAATGGCCGGAAGTTGCGTATTATCAAGGCGGTGCGACCGGCCGGGGCCGCCGGTCCGGCCCGACGGCCACGTAGGTCAGGCTCGCCTCCGTGACCTTCACCGTAACCTCGTCTTTCGGGTTGCGCTGCGCGAAAACCTCGACGTCGACGGTGATCGACGTGTTTCCGACGCGGGTGATCTCGGCGAAGAACGTGACGAGGTCGCCGACCAGCACCGGCTGCTTGAACGTGAACGAGTTCACGGCGACGGTGGCCACGCGCCCCCGCGTGTGCCGCGCGGCGACCACGCCGCCGGCGATGTCCACCTGCGCCATGATCCAGCCGCCGAAGATGTCGCCGTGCTGGTTGGTGTCGTGCGGCATCGGCACGACACGCAGCACGGGTTCCTTGTCCGGGAGCATCACGCTGCCTGCGTCACGTCAACTTCTCGAACCACGAAGCACACGAAGATCACGAAGAAGCCCCTATCGCAAGCTGCGCATGTCGCTGTGCCCTTGCTTTCCTTCGTGCCCTTCGCGTGCTTCGTGGTTCAAGATTTTTCGCATCGCGCGCCCGCCGCCTACGCCGCCTTCTTCTTCGCCTCGTCGCGCAACTCGCGCCGCAGGATCTTGCCGACGTTGGACTTCGGCAGCTCGGTGCGGAACTCGACGTCGCGCGGGCACTTGTAGTTGGTCAGGTGCTCGCGGCAGAACTTCTTGACGTCGTCCGCGGTCAGCGCCGCATCCTTCTTCACGATGTAGAGCTTGACCGCCTCGCCGGACTTGGGGTCCGGCACGCCGACGGCCGCGCACTCGAGCACGCCGGGGTGGCTGGCGACGACACCCTCGATCTCGTTCGGGTACACGTTGAAGCCGGACACCAGGATCATGTCCTTCTTGCGGTCGACGATGCGCACGAAGCCCTTCTCGTCCATCACGCCGACGTCGCCGGTCGCGAACCAGCCGTCGCGGTCCATCACCTTGTCGGTCTCGTCCTGGCGCTGCCAGTAGCCGGCCATCACCTGCGGGCCGCGGATGCAGATCTCGCCGGCCTGGCCGAGCGCGACCTCCTTGCCGGCGTCGTCGCGCAGGATCACCTCGGTCGACGAGATCGGCAGCCCGATCGACCCGTTGTACGCGGCCAGGTCGAGCGGGTTGATCGTCGCCGCCGGCGATGTCTCGGTCAGCCCGTACGCCTCGATGAGCGGCGTCCCCGTGACCTCCTTCCACTTCTTCGCGACGGCCTCCTGCACGGCCATGCCGCCGCCCAGCGTGATCCGCAGCGACGAGAAGTCGAGCTTGGCGAACTCCGCGTTGTTGACGAGCGCGTTGAACAGCGTGTTGACCCCGGTCAGCGCCGTGAACTTGTGCTTGCCCATCTCCGCGACGAAGCCGGGGATGTCGCGCGGGTTGGTGATCAGGACGTTCTCGGCACCGACCGACATGAACACGAGGCAGTTCGCGGTGAGCGAGAAGATGTGGTAGAGCGGCAGCGGCGTGATGATCACCTCGGGCCGGCTCTCGTCGAAGAACGGCTTCACCCACGCGCGCGCCTGCAGCATGTTGGCGACCATGTTGCGGTTGAGCAGCATCGCGCCCTTGGCCACGCCGGTGGTCCCGCCCGTGTACTGCAGGAACGCGATGTCGTCGTGGCCGATCTCGACGCGCTCGAGCGAGCGCCTGCGCCCTTCGGCGAGCGCGTCGGACAGCCGGATCGCGCCCGGCAGCGAATACTTGGGGATCATCTTCTTCACGTGCCGCAGCACGAAGTCGACGATCAGCCCCTTGAACCCCAGCAGCTCGCCGATCGACGTCACGATCGTCTGCCGGACCTTGGTCCTGCCGACCACCTCCGCGACCGTGTTGGCGAAGTTCTCGACGCAGACCAGCACCTCGGCGCCGGAGTCCTTGAGCTGGTGCTCGAGCTCGCGCGCCGTGTACAGCGGATTGACGTTGACGACCGTGCAGCCGGCGCGCAGCGCGCCGAACACGCAGACCGGGTACTGCAGGATGTTGGGCATCATCACGGCGACGCGCGCGCCCTTCTTGCAGCCGATGCCCTGCAGCCACGCGCCGAACGCCGCCGACAGCGTGTCGAGCTCGGCGAACGAGATCGACTTGCCCATGCACGTGAAGGCCGGGCGCGTCGCGTACTTGGCGACCGACTCCTCGAACAGCTCGCGGACCGACGCGTACTCGTTGACGTCGATTTCCGCCGGGACCCCCTTCGGATAGCTCTTGAGCCAGATCTTTTCCACGACTTCCCTCCATGGCACGCGCGAGCCGCGTGCGGCGTTGAGCCGGCCGTCTTCCGTCAGGCCTTCGACCAGGGAATTCCGGGCAGGCGGCGCGCGCCCGTCCATGGGGCGTCGCGTCCGAGGAAAATCCTACACCAAGTGACCCGCGCCGGGTCGCCCGGCGCGCATCAGGTCACGCCGGCGTAGTGCAGGGGGCCACCGCGGAACGGCGCGAACCCGGTCCCGAAGATCGCGCCGGCGTCGACCAGGTCGCCGTCGGCCACGATGTGGTCGGCGAGCGCCGACTTCGCCTCGGCGACGAACGGCCCGACCAGCCGGTCGGCGAGCCCGGCGGGAACCGCGCCCGCCGCCTGCTTCTGCGGCTTGCCGGCGACCCACGCGTAGAACCCGCGCCCGGTCTTGCGGCCGAGGTTGCCCGCGTCGACCAGCTCCAGCAGGCGCCGCGGTGGCGCGCCCGCGTCGGCGAGCAGCTTGCCGACCGCCACACAGATGTCGAGCCCGACCGTGTCGGCGAGCTCGATCGGCCCCATCGGCATGCCGAAGGCGAGCGCCGCCTCGTCGATGGTCTCCGGGGCGATCCCGTCGTCGACGGCGCGCATCGCCGCCATCAGGTAGGGCGCGAGCACGCGGTTCACGAGGAAGCCCGGCGCGCTCTTCACCGGCAGCGGCAGCTTGTCGATCTGGCGCACGAACGCCGCCGCCTGCGGGACCAGCGACTCGCGCGTCTGCGCGCCGACGACGATCTCGACCAGCATCATTCGCGCGACCGGGTTGAAGAAGTGCAGGCCGACGAGCCGCGCGGGATCGGCGAGCGCGCCGGCGATGTCCTCGAGCGGGATGCTCGACGTGTTGGTCGCGAGGATCGCGCCGGGCTTCGCGCGCTTCTCCAGCGCCGCGAACAGCGAGCGCTTGGCCTCCACGTTCTCGAAGATCGCCTCGACGATCACGTCGGCGCGCGCGACGCCGTCGCCCGCGACGTCCGGCATCAGCCGGTCGAACGCGTCGCGGGCGCGCCGCGGGTCGCGCAGCCGCTCGGTGAACAGCTTGCCCGCGCGCTGCATCGCCGGCGCCAGCCGCTCGGCGCTCTGGTCCTGCAGCGTCACGCGCATGCCGCGCAGCGCGCACCACGCCGCGATGTCGCCGCCCATGGTGCCTGCACCCACGACGTGCACGTGCGCCGCCGCGAAGTCGCCCTCCTTGCCCAGGCCCTTCAGGCGCTCCTGCAGCCCGAACACGCGGATCAGGTTCGCCGTCGTCGGCGTCTTCATCAGCGCGGGGATCGACGCCGGGTCCGAAGCCGGCGCGTCGAGCGCGTTGCCGTCGTGCTTCACCCACAGGTCGAGGATCGCGTAGGGCGCCGGGTAGTGCTCGCGGCGCGCGCGCTTGGCCACCTGCTTTTGCGCCTGCGCCGCGATGTAGCGCCGCGCGAGCGGGTTCAGCGTCAGCGCCAGCGCCAGCGGCAGCTTGCGCGGCGGCGGCAGCGCGCGCAGCACGCCGCGCGCCGTCGCCTCCATGATCCGCAGCGGGACGCATTCGTCGGCGATGCCGAGTTTCTTCGCGCGGCGCGCGTCGATCGTCTTGCCGGTCAGCAGCAGGTCGAGCGCCGCCGGCGCGCCGGTCAGCCGCGGCAGCCGGCGGATGCCGCCCCAGCCCGGCACGATCCCCAGCATCACCTCGGGCAGCCCGAGCCGCGTCCCGGGCTCGTCGACGACGACGCGGTAGCGGCACGCGAGCGCCAGCTCCAGGCCGCCGCCCAGGCAGAAGCCGCGCACCAGCGCGAGCGTCGGGTAGGCCACGCGGGCGAGCCGCTCGAACGTGTCCCAGCCGCGCTTCACCAGCGCGAGCGCCCCGGCTTCGTCCTTCACGTCGGAGAACTCGGTGACGTCGGCGCCGGCGATGAAGCCGTTGGCCTTGCCAGACCGGATCACGAGCCCCTTCGGCGGCTCGCGGTCGAGGAGCGCCAGCGCCTCGTTCAACTCGTCGAGCGCCGCGGCCGACAGCGTGTTCGTCGTGGCGCCGGCCCGGTCGAAGGTCAGCCACGCGAGCCCGTCGGCCTCGCGCGTGATGGTCCAGTGTTGCATCGTGTGCTCCGCAATCCTCGGGGATACTTAGCGCCGCGCGCTAGACGCGCTCGACCAGCATGGCGCCGCCCAGGCCGCCGCCGATGCAGATCGCCGCCATGCCGCGCCGGCCGCCGGTCCGGCGCAGCACGTTCAGCACGTGCAGCACGATCCGCGTCCCCGACGCGCCGACCGGATGGCCGAGGGCGATCGCGCCACCGTCGACGTTGAGCTTCGCGGGGTCGATCGTGCCCATGGCGCCCGGCAGCCCGAGCTCGTCGCGGCAGAACTCGTCGCTCGCCCACGCGCGCTCGCACCCTAACACCTGCGCGGCGAACGCCTCGTTGATCTCCCACGCGTCGAGGTCGTTCAGGCCGAGGCCGTGCCGTTGCAGGATCGGTGTCGCCGCGTACACGGGGCCGAGACCCATCTGCGCCGGGTCGAGGCCCGCCCACTGCGAGTCGACGATGCGCCCGATGGGCGCGAGCTTGTGCTCGTCCACCGCGCGCTGCGACGCGACGATCACCCACGCGCCGCCGTCGGTCACCTGCGAGCTGTTGCCCGCCGTGACGTTGCCGTACTTGCGGTCGAAGAACGGCTTCAGCTTCGCGAGGTTGGCGACCGTCGAGTCCTCGCGCACGCCGTCGTCGGCGGCGTAGAGCTTCCCGCCGCGGTCGAAGACCGGCAGCACCTCGTTCGCGTAGTGCCCGGCCTGCTGCGCCGCGAGCACGCGCGCGTGGCTGCGCGCCGCGAACGCGTCCATCTCGGCGCGCGTGATGCCGAACCGGTGCGCGACGTTCTCGGCGGTCTGCCCCATCAGCAGCCCGCAGATCGGGTCGGTGAGCCCCTTCATCAGCGAGATCACCGGCGCGAAGTAGCCGGGCCGGAACTTCGCGAGCAGCGCCGCGCGCTGGCCGGCCGACTTGGCGGCGTACCATTGCGACAGCCAGACCACCATCGCGTCGGAGAACAGCAGCGGCGCGCGCGACAGCGCGTCGACGCCGCCGGCCAGCACGAGGTGCGAGCGCCCGGCGCGGATGTTGTTGATCGCGGAGTCGATCGACTGCATGCCCGACGCGCAGTTGCGCATCACGGTCCAGCCGGGGACCTTGCGCCCGCAGCCCATCCGCAGCGCGGCCACGCGCCCGATGTTGACCTCGTCCGCGGACGGCGCCGCGCAGCCCAGGATCACCTCGTCGAGCTGCTCGGGCGCGAAGGGCTGCCGCAGCAGCAGCGCGCGCCCGGCCTCCGTCGCGAGGTCCGACGCCGCGAACGGCCCCGGCCGGTTGCGCGCCTTGAGGAACGGCGTCCGCGCGCCGTCGACGATGTAGACCGGTGCGTTCATCGCGAGCTGCCTCCGTCGGTCACGCCGCCGCCTTGTGCCGGACCGGCTGCGCCTGCGCCTGCAGCATGCCCTGCGCGTGCTTCATCAGCGTCGCGCCCAGGTCGGCGTCGAAGTCGTCCACCCGGATCACCCGCGCGGCCAAGTCGCGCTGCGCGACCAGCGCGCGCGCCTCGTCGGCGTCGATCACCTTCGCCGCGACCGCGCGCTCGGCCAGCGCCGCGATGCCCGCGTCCGGCGGCATGCGCCCGTCGAACACGCCCTTGCGCACGGCGGCCTTGATCTTCGCCTCGACCGGCTCGACCGCGACCGTCGCCGCGAGCGCACGCTCGATCAGCCCGACCGGGTCGTCGTCCGCCGTGCCGACGTACATCGTGGCGGTCAGCCGGTCGCGCGCGGCGGACGGCTCGATCAGCAGCCGCGCGACGTCGCGCCCGAGGCGGTCCGCCGGCGCGACGTACGGCCGGCCGAGCGGGAACACGATCCGGCGCATCAGGACGGCGATGAACCGGTTCGGGAAGTTGGAGATGACGCCCTCGAGCGCGGTCTGCGCCTTGAACATCGCGTCCCAGATCGCCCAGTTCATCAGCGGCGCGTCCGCGGCCTGCCGGCCCTCGGCCTCGAAGCGCTTCAGCGTCGCCGAGCACAGGTACATGAGCGACAGGATGTCGCCCAGCCGCGCCGAGAGCTTCTCCTTGCGCTTCAGCGCGCCGCCCAGCGTGCCCATCGACACGTCGGCCAGGAACGCGAGCGCGGCGGAGAACCGCGTGAGCTGCTGGTAGTAGCGGCGCGTTTCCGGCGCGACGTCGGCGGACACGCGGACGAAGTGCGAGCCGGTGAGGCCCATGACGAACGTGCGCGCGAGGTTGGCGAGCACGAACCGGACGTGGCCGAACAGCGCGGCGTCGAACGCCACGGACGCGGCGGCGCGGTCGGCCTGCCGGGTCGCCACGATCTCCTTCAGCACGTACGGGTGGCAGCGGATCGCGCCCTGCCCGAAGATGATGAGGCTGCGGGTCAGGATGTTCGCGCCTTCCACCGTGATCGCGACCGGATGCTGCATGTACGCGCCGCCCAGGAAGTTCGACGGCCCCATGCAAATGCCCTTGCCGCCGATGACGTCCATGCCGTCGTTGATCGTCTGCCGCGCGCGCTCGGTGATGTGGTACTTCGCGATCGCCGACACGACCGACGGCTTCTCGCCCAAGTCGATGGCGGACGCGGTCAGCATCCGCGTGGCGTCGATCATGTAGAGGTTGCCGCCCATCCGCGTCAGCGCCTCTTCGACCCCTTCGAACCTGCCGATCGCCGTCTTGAACTGCGTGCGCACGCGCGCGTAGCCGCCCACGGCGCGCACGGCGAGCATCGACATGCCGGTGTTCGACGACGGCAGCGAGATGCCGCGGCCGGCGGCCAGGCACTCCATCAGCATCCGCCAGCCCTTGCCGATCATCGGCTGGCCGCCGATCACCCAGTCCATCGGGATGAACACGTCGCGGCCGGAGTTCGGCCCGTTCTGGAACACCGCGTTGAGCGGCATGTGCCGGCGGCCGATCTCCACGCCCGGGTGCGCCGTCGGGATGAGCGCGCAGGTGATACCGAGGTCCTCCTTGTCGCCGAGGATCTTCTCCGGGTCGTAGACGCGGAACGCGAGCCCCAGCAGCGTGGCCACCGGGCCCAGCGTGATGTAGCGCTTGTCCCACGTGACCGACAGGCCGAGCACGCGCTTGCCCTCGTGCTCGCCCCAGCGGACGAACGCGTAGTCGGGAATCGCAGCCGCGTCGGACCCGGCGTTCGGGTTGGTCAGCGCGAAGCACGGGATCTCGAGCCCCTTGGCGAGGCGCGGCAGGTAGTGGCGCTTCTGGTCCTCGGTGCCGTAGTGCAGCAGCAGTTCGCCCGGCCCCAGCGAGTTCGGCACCATGACGGTCACCGCCGCCGTGCCGCAACGGGTCGACAGCTTGGTGACGACCTGCGAGTGCGCCCACGCCGAGAAGCCCAGGCCGCCGTATTCCTTCGGGATGATCATGCCGAGGAAGCCGCGGTCCTTGATGAACTGCCACACGTGCGGCGGCAGGTCGCGGTAGACCGACGTCGCCTCCCAGTCGCTCGACATCGCGCAGAGCTTCTCGGTGTCGTCGTCGAGGAAGCGCTGCTCTTCCGCGGTGAGCGTCGGGCGCGGCACGGCGAGCAGCCGCCGCCAGTCCGGACGGCCCGAGAAGAGCTCGCCGTCCCACCAGACGGTGCCGGCCTCGAGCGCCTCGCGCTCGGTCTGCGACATCGGCGGCATCAGCTTGCGGAACGCCGAGAGCACGCCGTCGCTGACGAGCTTGCGGCGCAGCGCCGGCACCGCGAGCGGAATCGCGAGCACGACGAACGCGGAGGTCAGCAGCAGGTTGAGCGCGAGCGGCAGCGCGTGCAGCGCCCACGACGCGGCGAGCGCGGCGGCGAGCGCGACGCCCCACGCGCGACCGGAGGCGTTGGCGTAGGCGAGCGCGAGCAGCGCGACGAGAACGGCGATGATCCAGGCGGCGGTCAACATCGATCGGCTCCTTTCGTGGCACCGGGGCGCGGCTTTGCGCGCGCGCCGGCCGCGTGCCGGCGTCGTTTCAGGTGTATTGCGGCGGTTCGTGTTCGCGGTCGCGCGCGACCTCGTCCAGGTCGGGCAGCGGCGCCGTCAGTCCCGCGAGCAGGAACGGCGCGAGCCGCCGCAGCAGGACTTCGTCGTTCTCGGTTTCGTGCGGGTTCAGCTCGGCGATGATCTTGAGCGCGTCGGTGCCCGCCAGCGTGTAGGAGAGCGCGCCCATGATGAAGTGCAGCCGCCACGACAGCTCCTTGCGCGGCAGGTGGGGCAGCGCGCGGCCGAACGCCGCCTTGAAGCGTGCGATCATCGTCGCGTACTGGTCGGACAGGAACTGGCGGACGAACGGCGCGGGGTCCGCGTACGCGCGGCCGAGCAGGCGCAGGAAGTTGGCGCCGCCGCGGTGCGGGTCGCGCGCGAGCTTCAGCGCCGGGATGAACAGCGCGTCGAGGATCCGCTCGCACGGCAGCGGCACGGGCGCCGACGCGTGCTCGTACTCGTCGAGCAGCCGCACGCGCTCCTGGTTCATCGGGTCGAGCCGGCGCGTCAGCACCGCCTCGAACAGGTCTTCCTTGGTGCCGAAGTGGTAGTTCGCGGACGCGAGGTTGACGCCGGCCGCGGCGGTGATCACGCGCAGGCCGGTGCCCTCGAAGCCGTGCTCCATGAACAGCGCCTCGGCGGCGTCGAGGATGCGCTCCTTGGTCGCGGCCGGGCCGCGGCCTTCGCCGAACGGAATCACCTTGGCGCCCACCCGCAGCCTCCGCGTTGCGGAAGGACGGGACGCACCCGCCGCCCGCCCGGCAGCCATCGACACATCGGTAACCGCCACCGGACGCAGCCCAACGGAGCCCCGCCTTTCCTGGATTGGTTCAAACGTACGTTTAAATCCTATGTTTGTCCCAACGCTGTTGTCAAGGGGTCCGCGCCGGCGGCCCGGCGACGGCGACGGCCAGCGTACGACGTTCTACGTGTGCGCTCACTGACGCCATGGAGCCTGCGGAGCGATGGCCTGCGCGGACGATTCGCGAATGCCGGTGCTCGCCGGCCAAAGACTAGCGAAACACTCGGATATGATTGGACCGTGAACCGATCGCCCGATTCCGACCGGTCCGCCGCCCACCGCACCCGGCCGCCGCGGGCACCGGCCGCCGCCCCTTCACCGCGCGACCGGCGGATCGGACTGACGCTCGGCCTGCTGGGCGTAGTCGCCTTCAGCGGGCCGCTGGAGCAGGCGCGACCGGACCAGCTCGCCGAGCGTGC
>JAYRNW010000222.1:0-20564 GCA_041911995.1 Casimicrobiaceae bacterium
CGGCACCGGCGCGTCGCCGGTGTCGTCGATCAAGCACGCCGGCACGCCGTGGGAGCTCGGCCTCGCCGAGACCCAGCAGACGCTGGTCCTCAACCGGCTGCGCGGCCGCATCGCCGTGCAGGTCGACGGCCAGATGAAGACCGGGCGCGACGTCGTCGTCGGCGCGATGCTCGGCGCCGACGAGTTCGGCTTCGCGACCGCGCCGCTCGTCGTGTCCGGCTGCATCATGATGCGCAAGTGCCACCTCAACACCTGCCCGGTCGGCGTGGCGACGCAGGACCCGGTGCTGCGCCGGAAGTTCTCCGGCCAGCCGGAGCACGTCGTCAACTACTTCTTCTTCGTCGCCGAGGAAGTGCGCGAGCTGATGGCGGAGCTCGGCTTCCGCACGTTCGACGAGATGATCGGGCGCGCCGACCTCCTCGACATGCGCGCGGGGATCGCGCACTGGAAGGCGCGCGGGCTCGACTTCTCGCGCGTGTTCTTCCAGCCGAAGATGCCGGCCGAGGTCGCGCGCAGCCACTGCGAGGCGCAGGACCACGGGCTCGGCGGCGCGCTCGACCACCAGCTGATCGCGCTGTCGCAGCCGGCGATCGAGCGCCGGCAGCCGGTCCGGCTCACGCAGAAGATCCGCAACGCCAACCGGTCCGTCGGCGCGATGCTGTCCGGGACGATCGCGCACCGGTACGGGCACGAAGGCCTGCCGGACGACACGATCCACGTCGCCTTCGAGGGCATCGCCGGGCAGAGCTTCGGCGCGTTCCTGGCCCGCGGCGTCACGTACGAGCTGCAGGGCGCGACCAACGACTACGTCGGCAAGGGACTGTCCGGCGGGCGCATCGTCGTCTACCCGGACCCGACGTGCCCGGCGAAGCCCGAGGAGAACATCGTCATCGGCAACACGGTGATGTACGGCGCGATCGAGGGCGACGCGTACTTCCGCGGCGTGGCGGGCGAGCGCTTCTGCGTGCGCAACTCCGGCGCGTCGGCCGTCGTCGAGGGCACCGGCGACCACGGCTGCGAGTACATGACGGGCGGCACCGTCGTCGTGCTGGGTCCCACCGGCCGCAACTTCGCGGCCGGCATGAGCGGCGGCCTCGCGTACGTCTACGACGCCGACGGCACGTTCGCGCAGCGCTGCAACACGGCGATGGTCGCGCTGGAGCCGCTCGCGACCGAGGCGCAGCAGGCGGCCGCCGAGAAGGAGCTCGCCGCGGCCGGCAAGGGCCGCGAGCGGCACGCGGGCAAGGGCGACGACGCGCTGCTGCGCGAGCTGGTCGAGCGGCACCTGCGCTTCACCGGCAGCACGCTCGCGCTCGCGCTGCTCGACGACTGGGACGCCGCGCGCGGGAAGTTCGTCAAGGTGTTCCCGCACGAGTACCGGCGCGCGCTGACCGAGATGCACGCGAAGAAGGCCGCCGCCAAGCCGGCCGGGACCGCGAAGCAGCGCGCGGCGGCATAGGGCTGCGGCGGGCGTTCAACCCCACTTCCTGAACCACGAAGGGCACGAAGTACACGAAGAAAGGCAATGCCAACTTGAAGTTCTTCGTGCTCTTCGTGTTCTTCGTGGTTCAAGGTTTTCGAGCAAACGATCGCTGACCCATGGGCAAGATCACCGGATTCCTCGAGCTGCAGCGCATCCAGGAGGCCGCGCAGCCGGCCGCCGAGCGCGTGCGCCACTACCGCGAGTTCGTGCTCGCGCTGAAGGACGACGAGGCGGCCGCGCAGGGCGCGCGCTGCATGGACTGCGGCATCCCGTTCTGCCAGAGCGGCTGCCCGGTGCACAACGTCATCCCCGACTGGAACGACCTCGCGTACCGGCACCAGTGGCGGCGCGCGCTCGAGGTGCTGCACTCGACGAACAACTTCCCCGAGTTCACCGGCCGCGTGTGCCCGGCGCCGTGCGAGGCGGCGTGCACGCTCAACATCAACAACGACCCGGTCGGCATCAAGTCGATCGAGCACTTCCTCGTCGACAAGGGCTGGGACGAGGGCTGGATCGTGCCGCAGGTCGCGGCGGCGAAGACCGGGCGGCGCGTCGCCGTCGTGGGCAGCGGGCCGGCGGGCCTCGCGTGCGCGCAGCAGCTCGCGCGCGCCGGCCACGACGTCGTCGTCTACGAGAAGGCCGACCGCATCGGCGGGCTGCTGCGCTACGGCATCCCCGACTTCAAGATGGAGAAGCACCTGATCGACCGGCGCATGGCGCAGATGTCGGAGGAGGGCGTGACGTTCCGCCCGAACGCGCACGTCGGCCGCGACGTCGGCGCGCAGGCGCTGCTGGCCGAGTTCGACGCGGTCGTGCTCACCGGCGGCGCGGAGGCGTCGCGCGACCTTCCGGTGCCCGGGCGCGAGCTCGACGGCGTGCACTTCGCGATGGAGTTCCTGCCGCAGCAGAACAAGGTCGTCGCCGGCGACGTCGTCGCCGGGCAGATCAAGGCGACCGGCAAGCACGTCGTCGTCATCGGCGGCGGCGACACCGGGTCCGACTGCGTCGGGACGTCGAACCGCCACGGCGCGGCGTCGGTCACGCAGTTCGAGCTCTTGCCGCAGCCGCCCGACAGCGAGAACAAGCCGCTCGTGTGGCCGAACTGGCCGATCAAGCTGCGCACGTCCTCGTCGCACGAGGAAGGCTGCTCGCGCGACTGGTCGGTGACGACGAAGCGCTTCGAGGGCCGCGACGGCAAGGTCGAGAAGCTCGTCGCCGCGCGCGTCGAGTGGGAGCGCGACGGCGGCGGCGCGATGAAGATGGTCGAGGTGCCCGGCACCGAGTTCGAGCTGAAGGCCGACCTCGTGCTGCTCGCGATGGGCTTCGTCGGCCCGATCCGCAAGGGGCTGCTCGAGCAGTTCGGCGTGGAGCGCGTCGCGCGCGGCAACGTGAAGGCCGACACCGACGGCTACCGCACGTCGGTGCCCAAGGTGTTCGCCGCCGGCGACATGCGCCGCGGCCAGTCGCTCGTCGTCTGGGCGATCCGCGAAGGGCGGCAGGCGGCGCGCGCCGTCGACGCGTTCCTGACGGGATCGTCGACGCTGCCGCGATGACCGAGGTCCTCACGCTCGACCTCGCCGGCTTCCGGCCGCAGCTCGCGCCCGGCGTGCAGGAGTCCGCCGTGCGCGTGCTCGAGGGCGGCGGCGTGGTCGTGCTGCCGCACGTGAACTTCACGCTGTCCGAGCGCGAGCGCCGCTTCCTGTCGCCGGCGTGGTCGGACGGCCGCGCGAAGAACATCAGCCTCGAGGGGACGGCGCTGAAGGGCGCCAAGGGGGCGGCGCAGGACTTAGCCGAGCTCGCCGCGATGGTGGCGCGCTACGCGCGCGACGCCGCGGACCTCGTCGTCACGCTGTTCCCCCGCTACGCGCCGTACGTGAAGCGCGCGCGCACCAGCTACCGGCCGCAGCCGGCGGTCGGCCGCGACGTGTCGTGGCGCAAGGACGACTCGAGGCTGCACGTCGACGCGTTCCCCAGCCGGCCGACCGGCGGCGAGCGGATCCTGCGCGTGTTCGCCAACGTCAACCTCACCGAGCCGCGCGTCTGGCGCGTCGGCGAGGACTTCGAGACGATGGCGCGCACGCTGCTGCCGCGCATCCGCGGCGCGGTGCCGGGGTCGGCGGCGCTGCTGGCCGCGCTGCACGTCACCAAGGGGCGGCGCAGCGACTACGACCACCTGATGCTCGGCCTGCACGACCGCGCGAAGGAGGACATGGGCTACCAGCGCGGCTGCGCGCAGCAGGTCGTGCCGATGGCGCCGGGCACCACGTGGCTGTGCTTCTCGGACCAGGTGATGCACGCGGCGGTGTCGGGCCAGTACATGCTCGAGCAGACGATCCACCTCCCGGTGTCCGCGCTGTACGACCGCGGGCGCGCGCCGCTCGCGATCCTCGAGCGGCTGACCGGGCGCGCGCTGGCTCCGGCCGCCGCGGCGTAACCCGGTAGAATTCCGCGACCCGTCGCCGGCCGCGCGGCCGCCGCCGCGTCGCCGCCGCGATCTCGCCCATGATCGAAAACGACACCTTCCTGCGCGCGCTGCGCCGCGAGCCCACGCCGCACACGCCGGTCTGGCTGATGCGGCAGGCCGGCCGCTACCTGCCCGAGTACAACGCGACGCGCGCGAAGGCGGGCAGCTTCATGGGCCTCGCGACGAACCCGGCGCTCGCCGCCGAGGTGACGCTGCAGCCGCTCGCGCGGTTTCCGCTGGACGCCGCGATCCTGTTCTCGGACATCCTGACCGTCCCGGACGCGATGGGCCTCGGCCTGTCGTTCGCCGAGGGCGAGGGCCCGCGGTTCGCGCGCACCGTCCGCGACGAGGCGGCGGTGCGGGCGCTCGCCGTGCCCGACCTCGCGAAGCTCGCGTACGTGTTCGACGCCGTGGCGCTGATCAAGCGCGAGCTGCGCAACCGCGTGCCGCTGATCGGGTTCGCGGGCAGCCCGTTCACGCTCGCCTGTTACATGATCGAAGGCGGCGGCAGCGCCGACTTCGCCACCGTTCGCCGGATGGCGTACGCGCGGCCCGACCTGCTCGCGTCGATCGTCGCGGTCAACGCGCGCGCCGTGGCCGCGTACCTGGCCGCGCAGATCGACAGCGGTGCGGACGCCGTGATGATCTTCGACACGTGGGGCGGCCTGCTGACGGCCGACGCCTACCGCCGCTACTCTCTCGCGCCGATGCGCGACGTGCTGGCGGCGCTCGCGGCGCGCACGGGCCGCCGCGTGCCGACGATCGTCTTCACGAAAGGCGGCGGCGCGTGGCTGCCCGAGATCGCGGCGAGCGGCGCGGACGCCGTGGGCCTCGACTGGACCGTCGACCTGCGCGCGGCGCGCGCGGCGGTCGGCGGCAAGGTGGCGCTGCAGGGCAACCTCGACCCGCTCGTCCTGCTCACGGACCCGGAGGCGGTCGCGCGGGAGGCCGCGGCGGTCGTCCGCGCGGCGGGGCCCGAGCCGGGGCACGTCTTCAACCTCGGCCACGGCATCGTGCCGGGGACGCCGCCGGACAACGTCGCGGCGCTGGTGGAGACCGTCCACGCGACGTCGCGCGCGGCGCGCGCCGCGGCCTGAGGGCGCGCCGGCCCACGGGCGGGTGCCCGGAAACCCGCGCCAGTCCTCGTGTTGCAGGGGCTTGACAAACGGGACGGGCCGGGTTTCCGAAGGTTCAGTTATGCACACGCCGGGGCCGCAGCCCTGCGTTACGGGCCGCGTATCGAATTCCGGGGCATGGCGTCCGCAACGCTCTGAATTCAAGGAACTTATTTTGGGGCCCCCGCGGCGGCTGGCCGGTCGCCGCCGTGCCCGCGTCATAATCTCCGGAAGCTCGAGGCAACTTACGCACAAAGTTATGCACAACCGGATGTGTGTTGTTTTTATGCCCCTTACGAATGAAGGACTTGGGGCGCAAACCTGCGGTTACGAATGAGGACTTCGAACACTACAATCGGGCACGGCGTTCGCACGCGTGTGTGGTTCGTGCATCCGCGATGCCGATCGCGCGCGTAGCGTTGCCGGTCGCCGCGGCGACCGCGTTCGACTATTGGGTGCCCGAGGGGCTCACCGTCGCGCGTGGCGCGATCGTGCGCGTCGCGCTCGGCGCGCGCAGGATGGCTGGCGTCGTCGTCGCGCTCGCGGAGACGTCGACGGTCGCGCCGGAGAAGCTGCAACCGGTGGGCGACGTCCTCGCATTGCCGGCGCTGCCTCCGGATGTCCTCGATCTGTGCGAGTTCGTCGCTGCGTATTACCAGGATGCGCCCGGCCAAGCGGCGGCGCTGGCGATACCGCCGCTCGCGCACGGCGCGCGCGAGGCCCGCCGCGCCACCGTCGGCGCGCTGCAGCTGACGCCCGCGGGCATCGCCGCGCTGCCGGCCTCGCTCGTGCGCGCGCCCGCCGCCCGCGCGCTGTTCGCGCGCTTCGACGGCGGCGCGAAGTCGCTCGCCGCCGACGAGGTCGCGGCGCTGCCGCCGCACACGAAGCACGTGCTGCGCACGTGGCGCGCGCAGGGCTTCGTGGCCGACGCGCCGCCGCCGCCCGCGGGTGCGGCGCGCGGCGCGTTCCGCCTGAACGACGCGCAGGCCGCCGCCGTGGCGGCGATCGCCGCGGCCGCCGGGACGTTCGCGCGGTTCCTGCTGTACGGCGTGACCGGCAGCGGCAAGACCGACGTCTACCTGGCGGCGGCGGCGCAGGTGCTCGCCGCGGGACGGCAGGTGCTGATGCTGGTGCCGGAGATCAACCTGACGCCGCAGCTCGTCGCGCGCGTGCACGGCGAGCTGCCGGGCGTGCGCGTGGCCACGCTGCACAGCGGCCTCACCGACCGCGAGCGCCGCGCGGAATGGCTCGCGGCGGCGGCCGGCGACGCGCAGCTGGTGCTGGGCACGCGGCTCGCGGTGTTCGCGCCGCTGCCCGCGCTGGGGCTCGTCGTCGTCGACGAGGAGCAGGACGCCTCGTACAAGCAGCACGACGGCGTCCGCTACCACGCGCGCGACGCCGCGCTGTGGCGGGCCCGCCGGCGCGGCGTGCCGGTCGTGCTGGGCAGCGCGACGCCGGCGCTCGAGACGTGGCTGCGCGCGCGCGAGGGCCGCTACCGGCGGCTCGACCTGCCGGCGCGCGCCGACCCGCGGGCGACGCTGCCGCGCGTCGTGCTCACGCCCAACCGCGCCGCGCGCACGCAAGACGGCATCGGCGAGGCGATGCGCGCGGCGCTGGGCGACCGCCTGGCGCGCGGCGAGCAGGCGCGGGGGTTCGTCAATCGCCGCGGATACTCGCCGTCGCTCGTGTGCGCGGCGTGCCGGTGGGAGTCGCAGTGCCCGCGCTGCAGCGCGCGGCTGACGGCGCACCGCGAGCCGCCGCGGCTGCGCTGCCACCACTGCGGCCACGCGGAGCGCGTGCCCGCCGCGTGCCCGGAATGCGGCAACGTCGACCTCGTGCCGCTGGGCTTCGGTACGCAACGGCTCGAGCGCGCGCTCGCCGCGGCGTTTCCCGCGGCGCGCATCGCCCGCGTCGACCGCGACAGCACGCGCTCGCGGCACGCGTTCGCCGCCGTGCGCGAGCGGGTGGCGGCGCAGGCGCTCGACATCCTCGTCGGCACGCAGATGCTCGCGAAGGGGCACGACTTCCCGCGCATCACGCTGGTCTGCGTGCTCGGCGCCGACAACGCGCTCTACAGCGCGGACTTCCGCGCGACCGAGCGGCTGGCGGCGCTGCTGATGCAGGTCGCCGGGCGCGCCGGCCGCGCCGGGCTGCCCGGCGAAGTAATCGTGCAGACCGACTTTCCCGACCATCCGGCGTTCGGCGCGCTCGCCGCCCACGACTACGCGCGCTTCGCCGACGTGCTGCTCGCCGAGCGGCGCGCCGCCGAGCTGCCGCCGTATACGCACGCGGCGCTGCTCGCCGCCGAGGCGCACGACCGCGCCGACGTCGACGCATTCCTGCGGCGCGCGCACGCGGCGGGCACGGCGCTCGCCGCGCGCGAGTTCGCCGCGGTGACCGTGTACGCGCCGGTGCCGGCGCTGCTCGCGCGGCGCGCCGGTTTCGAGCGCGGCCAGCTCGTCGTGCAGAGCGCGCAGCGCACGGCGCTGCAGCGCTTCCTCGCCGCGTGGCGCGAGGCGCTGGCGGCGGCGCCGGGCCGGCGCGTGCGCTGGGCGCTCGACGTGGACCCGGCGGGCTTCGGATAAAGCCGCGCGGACCGCCGCGGCGGCGCGCACGCCGCGCGGGGCGGCTCGGGCGCCGTGTCGTCCGCCGGCTATAATCAACCGTTTTGGATGCCGTCGGCGCACCCTTCCATCGCATGAGCGACCCGAAGACCGAACTCGAGCGCGCGCTGTCCGCCGCGGTGGCCGCGGTGCTGCCCGGGCACGCGGGCGCGGCCGTGACGGTCGAGCGGCCGAAGCAGGCGGCGCACGGCGACTACGCGTCGAACGCGGCGCTCGCGCTCGCCAAGGCGGCGCGGCGCAATCCGCGCGAGCTCGCGACGGCGCTCGTCGCCGCGCTGCCGTCCTCGCCGGTCCTCGCGGGCGCCGAGGTCGCGGGCGCCGGCTTCGTCAACCTGACGCTGACGCCGGCGGCGCGGCAGTCCGTCGTGCGGCGGGTGCTCGCCGACGGCGACGCGTACGGGACGTCGCGCGTGCTGGCCGGCACGGTGGCGATGGTCGAGTTCGTGTCGGCCAACCCGACCGGCCCGCTGCACGTCGGGCACGGGCGGCAGGCGGCGCTGGGCGACGCGATCGGCCGCCTGCTCGAGGCGCAGGGCTGCGCGGTGACGCGCGAGTTCTACTACAACGACGCGGGCCAGCAGATCCAGAACCTCGCGATCTCGGTGCGCGCGCGCGCGAAGGAGCTGCTGGGCGAGACGGCGGCGTTCCCGGAGGACGGCTACCACGGCGAGTACATCCGCGAGCTCGCGCAGCGCTACCTGGCGGAGGTCGGCCACGACCTCTCCGACGTCGAGCGCATCCGCCACTTCGCGGTCGCCGAGCTGCGGCGCGAGCAGGACCGCGACCTCCTCGCGTTCGGCGTCGAGTTCGACCGCTACTACCTCGAGAGCTCGCTGTACACGGACGGCCGCGTCGACGCCACGGTGGCGCGGCTCGTCGCGTCGGGCAGGACCTACGAGCACGAGGGCGCGCTGTGGCTGCGCACGACCGACTTCGGCGACGACAAGGACCGCGTGATGCGCAAGTCCGACGGCGCGTACACGTACTTCGTGCCCGACGTCGCGTACCACGTGACCAAGTGGGAGCGCGGGTTCCGCCGCGTCATCAACGTGCAGGGCTCCGACCACCACAGCACGGTCACGCGCGTGCGGGCGGGGCTGCAGGCGATGGAGCTCGGGATCCCGCAGGGCTACCCCGACTACGTGCTGCACAAGATGGTCACCGTGATGCGCGGCGGGCAGGAAGTGAAGATCAGCAAGCGCGCCGGCAGCTACGTCACGATCCGCGACCTCGTCGACGAGGCGGGCCGCGACGCGGTGCGCTTCTTCCTCGTGTCGCGCAAGGCGGACAGCGAGTTCGTGTTCGACCTCGACCTCGCGCGCGCGCAGTCCGACGAAAATCCGGTCTACTACGTGCAATACGCGCACGCGCGGATGTGCTCGGTGCTGCGCCAGGCGGGCATCGCGCCGGCCGACGCGGCGGCGCGCCTGCGCGACGCCGACCTGGCGCCGCTGACGAGCCCCTACGAGGAAGCGCTGCTGCGGCGGCTCGCCGATTTCCCGGCGGAAATGGCCGCCGCCGCGCGCGACCTCGCGCCGCACCAGGTCACGGTCTACCTGCGCGACCTCGCCCAGGAATTCCACAGTTACTATAATGCCGAGCGCTTCCTCGTCGACGAGGCCGAAGTGCGCGACGCGCGCCTCGCCCTCGCCGTGGCCGCGGGGCAGGTGCTGCGCAACGGGCTCGCCGTGCTGTCGATCGCGGCGCCGGAGCAGATGTGATGCGGCCGCGCCAGAGGCCGCCGGCGTCCGGCGGACATTGCCGCGACGGACGGTGAACGCCGCCGCCGTTCGCTTGCCCAACGCACACGATGCCCCGCCGCGAGAACCTCCGACCCGCTCCGCCGCCCGCGAGGCGCCTGCCGCCGCGCCGGCGCGGCGCCGGCGGGACGCTGCTCGGCGTGTTCATCGGGCTGGTGCTCGGCCTGTCGCTCGCGGCCGGCGTCGCGTACTACCTGATGCGCGGCGGCGGGATCTTCGCCGCGGCGGGCGGCGCGAAGGAATCGCGCGAAGCCGCGCGCGAGCCCGCCAAGGTGGCCAAGGCCGAGCGCGCGGAGCCCGGCGCCGAGAAGCCGCGTTTCGACTTCTACAAGATCCTGCCCGGCGTCGAGGAGCCGAAGGTGCAGGCGGAGGCGAAGAAGGCGCCCGACCGCGCCGTCGTCGAGTCCGCGCGCGACAAGGGCACCGAGCGGCCGGGCGACAAGGGGGCGGACAAGGCCGCCGCGAAGGGCGCCGAGAAGGGCGCCGAGAAGGGCCCGGAGCGCGCCGCGCCGGCCGAGCAGGTCGCCGCCGCGAAGCTCCCGGAGCGCTTCTGGCTGCAGGCGGGCTCGTTCGCGAGCGAGGCCGACGCCGAGAACCTGAAGGCGCGCCTCGCGCTCGCCGGATGGCAGGCGAGCATCCAGCAGGGCGCGCTGCCCGACAAGGGCGTCCGGTACCGCGTGCGGCTCGGGCCGTACGACAACACCGACGAACTGAACCGGATCCGCGGCGACCTCACGAAAGGCGGCTTCGACGTCGCCGTGATCAAGTTCTGACCGCCGCGCGCAGGCCCCGCCGCGGAACTCGACCGCGGTCCGGCGTGCCCAACGCACGGCTTGCGAATCGCAACAACGGCACGATTGGTTCGTGCGCAACATCGGGAGCACACATGAGCACCAGTTCCACGTCGACAACGTTTGGCCGGATCGCGCGCACGGCGGCGGCGTTCTGCGCGGCCGTCGCCTTCGCCGCGGGGGCCGCCGCGCAGGCGCCGGTGGAGGGGACGCACTACGCGCGCCTCAAGAACCCGCAGCCGGTCGAGACCGGCAAGAACATCGAGGTCGTCGAGTTCTTCTCGTACGGCTGCCCGCACTGCGGCGAGCTCGAGCCCTCGCTGCAGGCGTGGCTCAAGGCGAAGCCGGCCGACGTGACGTTCCGCCGCATCCCGGTCATGTTCCAGCCGAAGTGGGAGAACCTCGCGAAGATCTACTACACGCTCGACGCGATGGGCGAGGAGGCGAAGCTGTCGCAGGACGTCTTCACCGCCCTCCACGGCAAGGGCGTCCCGCTGTGGAACGAGAAGGACTTCCTCGACTGGGCGGCGAGCAAGGGGCTCGACCGCAAGAAGACCGAGGACATGTTCAAGTCGTTCGCCGTCGTCGGCAAGGTCAACCGCGCGAAGCAGCTGGCCGGCGCCTACGGCATCCAGTCGGTGCCGACGATCATCGTCGACGGCAAGTTCACGACCGGGCCGGAGCGCCTGCAGGGCGGCCACGCGGCGGTCCCGCCGACGATCGACGCGCTGGTCGCGAAGGCGCGCGCCGAACGGCCGAAGTCCTAGCGCGCGGATGCGCGTCTTCCTCACCGGCGCGTCGTCCGGCCTCGGTGAGGCGCTCGCGCGGCACTACGCGGCGCAAGGCGCGACGCTCGGCCTCTTCGCGCGGCGCGGCGACGAGCTCGCGCGCCTCGCCACCGCGCTCGCGCCGGCGACCGTCGTCACCTACGCGGGCGACGTGCGCGACGCGCCCGCGCTCGCCCGTGCGGGCGCCGACTTCACCGAGCGCTTCGGCGTCCCGGACGTCGTGATCGCGAACGCCGGCATCTCGCGCGGCGCGCTGACCGACGAGCCCGGCGACCTGGCGACGTTCCGCGACGTGCTCGACACCAACGTGCTGGGCATCGTCTACACGTTCGCGCCGTTCGTCGCGGCGATGCGGCGCGCGGGCGCCGGCGCGCTCGTCGGCATCGCGAGCGTGGCCGGCTTCCGCGGGCTGCCGGGCTCGGGTGCCTACTCGGCGTCCAAGGCGGGCGCGATCGCCTACCTCGAGAGCCTGCGCGTCGAGCTCGCGGGCTCCGGCGTGGCCGTCGTGACGGTCTGCCCGGGCTTCATCGCGACGCCGCTGACCGCGCGCAACCCGTACGCGATGCCGTTCCTGCTCGACGCCGACCGCGCGGCGCGGCTCGTCGCGCGCGCGATCGCGCGCAAGCGGCGCTTCTACGTGCTGCCGTGGCAGATGCGGTGGGTCGGCCTGCTGCTCAAGTGGGCGCCGCGGCCGCTGTACGACCGCGTGCTCGCCGGCCGCAAGCGCAAGCCGCGCGACGCCCCCTGATCACGCGGCGCCCGCGTGCGCCGCCGCCACCTCCGCCGCGAGCTCGGCCGCGCGTCCCTCGTAGCGCGGCGAGTGGTGGAACGGCACGACGAACTTCGCGCCGACGCGCCGCGCGATGCGGCCCGCCTCGCCGGCGGTCAGGTGGTGCTTGCGGTGCGCGTGGTCGGCGTCGGCGTCCAGGAACACGGCCTCGATGAACAGCGTGTCCACGCCGCCGACGAGCTGCGCGAGCGCCGCGACGTTCGCCTCGGTGCAGCGGAGGTCGGTCGCGTAGCCGACGCGCCGCCCCGGCGCGACGTCGAGCACGATGGGGCGCAGCTGCCCGACCGTGCGCACCGTCGCGTGGTCGCCGGCGCGGTCGCGCCAGCGTACGTCGATCGGCGTGTCGTCCGGCGCACCGGCGCGCACCGCGGATTTGAGCGCGCGCAGCCAGGCGCCGGTCGCGAAGCCGGCGGCCGCGAGGCGGTCCTTGCCGACGTTGACGCGGGCCTTCTCCTCGATCGCGTAGGCGAGGCACGGCGTGCCGTGGTCGACGAAGCGGCCGCGCACGCGGAAGAGCGCCTCGTCCTGCAGCACGTCGCCGGCCGGCGCGAACGCGGCGCCGTCTTCGCGCGCGAAGCCGGTGCGGCTCGAGTAGCGCGCCGAGCGGCCGCTCCCGTCCGGCGCGACCTCGCGCACGTCGAGCGTCAGCGCGACCTCGTAGCGCTGCACGACGTTCCACGTGTACGCGGCGAGCTTGTGCCCGACCTGCGCGGCGAATCCGGGGCCGCCGGTCAGCGTCACGCGCTCCTTGCGCCCGAGCGCGACGCGCAGCAGGTGGTCGAACCCGGCGAAGTGGTCCATGTGCGCGTGCGTGACGAACACGTGCGTGAGCCGCAGCAGCTTGCGTGGCGGCAGCGCCGCGAGGTCGGGGAGGTCGAACAGGACGGCGCGCCGCTCGTCGCGGAAGTCGACGTAGAGGCCGGGGTCGCCGAACGCGTCGTTGACGAGGCGGGGCTCGAACAGGTGGCGCATGGGTCGGCCGGCGGCGCAGGGAGCGCGTCGCGCGCCGTTCCCCCATTGTGACGCCGGCGGCGTGCGCCGGGAACCCCGGAAAAAAACAGGGGCCGCCGGCGCCGGCGACCCCCGTTCGCGACGCAGCGCGGGGCTACAGCGGCATCTTGATGCCGACGGTGATGCCCCAGTAGTTGCCGTCGCCCTTGCTGGCCGACGCGTTGCCGGCGATGTAGCCGGTCACGTTGCCGAAGTCGCGCGAGACGCCGACGTCGAACAGCCACCAGTTGTCGTCCTGCTGGAAGCCGGGCACCGTGTACCAGCCGTTGAGCGCGACCGGCTTGGCCGACACGGCGCGCGTCTCGGCGTCGAAGTTGTACTCCCACGTCGCACGCGCGAACGGGCGGAAGCCCGCCACGGTGCCGGCGACCTGCCAGCCGATGCTCGACCACCAGAAGTCGTTCTTCTGCTGGCCGTACGTGAGCGCCGTGCTGTCGCTGCCGTTCTCGCTGAACTGGCGGACGACGTTGTTCTCGTACGTGAGCTTCGCGAACGGCCCGTGGTTCCAGTCCTGGTACTTGAACCACCACCCGCCGAGCACCCGCCCGATCACCTGGTAGCCGCGCGTCGAGCCCGTCTCGGTGCGCGTCGCGGGACCGAGGACGATGGTGCGGTTGGTCGAGTAGTCGAGCGAGCCGGCGCCGAGCGTCGCGCCGACGTACCACGGGCCCTCGCCGTAGCCGACGTACGCCGTCATCATCGGCTCGCGCAGCTTGAAGTCGCCGCCGTTGGCGCCGAAGTCGCCCTTGTACTCGGTGTACGAGAACTGCAGGCCGGCGAGCAGCCGGTCCGACAGCCGCATGTCGCCGCCGACCGAGATCGTGTTGAGGTCGCCGTTGCCCGACAGGCTCGCGCCGAAGATGTCGGCGTTGCCGTAGTCGTACGCGGCCCACGCCTGGAACTTGCCCGGCGCCGCCGGCCCGTTGATCGCCGACATCATGCGGCCGTCGAGCGCGCGCCACGTCGCCCGCTCGACCTCGGCCGGCGCCTCGCCGAGCGCCGCCATCTGCTGCGGGCCGGTGATCATTGACTCCATCGCGGCGGCGAGGATCAGGTACGTGCCGGTGGTCGCGTGCTTGCCGTCGGCGAAGAAGTAGTTCATGTTCGCGTTCGCCGCGGCGAGCGTCGACCCATTGCACTTCAGGATGTCGGACGTCGTGCACGCGCCGTCCTTGATGTTCACCATGCCATACGCGCCCGGCTGCGCAAGGATCTCGTTCATCATCCCGTATGCGTTGAACTGGATGGCCTGCACGTTCGCCTGCACCATCGCCTGGCTCAGCGTCGTGTTGAAGAGCTGCGACAACTGCGTCAGCGCCGCCTGCGCCGCCGCGCCGAACGGCGCGGCCGCGGGAGACTTGCCGGCGTCCGGCAGGTTGAAGACCAACACGTACTGGGCGCCGGCCGCCTTGAGCTTGCCGACGGCCGCCGCGAGGTCGACCGCCGCCTGCGCGACGTTGGCCTGCAGTTGCGCCTGCGTGATCTGACCGGTCGCGTACGCGGTGAACTGCTTGAAGAGGTCGTTGCCGCCGCCGTCGATTTGGTAGAGCGCGCGCGAGTCGACCGGGCCCTTCGACAGGTACAGGTTGACCTGCGCCGTCACCGACAGGTCGGGCACGCCGGGGGGCAGGCCGCCCTGCGGCGCGTTGATCAGCGCGCCGCCCTGCGCGTAGCCGTTGCCGCCGGTGAACGACGGCGTCACCGTCAGCCCCCAATACTGGCCGACGTACATCGGCGAGACGAGGCCCGGGTTGGTCGTGAAGCGCGCGCCGTACTGGCCGGCGTCGAACAGGCTGTCGCCGAAGACGTAGGTGTTCGTGAACTGCGCGGACGCGGTGCCCGCGGTGAGCGCCATGGCCAGTGCGCAGGCGACGTGCTTCGGACGAAACTTCCGCATGGTGGTTCTCCGTGGTGGATCGTGACAGGTGCCGGCGCGGACCGGCGTCGCGGTCCGCGGCAAAGTGCCGATTCTAGCGCAAGCGGCCTCCGGCGGCCCGCGTCAACGAACGGGCGTCCGGCGGCGTTGTCTATTCCATCGTGCGAAAGGACGCCATGAACCTCCACCCCGCTCCGATGCTGCGCCGCGCAACCCGTTTCCTGGTCACGTTCGTGGTCGCTCTCGCGGCCGGCATGGGATGGGCCGGCAGCGCGCTGGCCCAGGACGACCTGCCCGGCCGCGTGGGCCGCGTGGCCGACGTCGGCGGCGAGCTGTTCCTGGCGCCGCAGGACCGTCCGGACCAGTGGACGGCGATCGGCGTCAACTACCCGGTGACCACCGGCGACAACCTGTGGGCCGGCAACGACGCGCGTGCCGAGGTCGACTTCGGCGCCGGCCAGTTCCGCATGGCCGGCGACACCAACCTGCACGTCTCGCGCCTCGACGACCGGCAGTTCGCGCTGTTCGTCGCGCAGGGCCGCGTCAGCCTGCGCGTCCGCTACCTCGAGCCCGGCGACGCCGCGCGCATCGACACGCCGAACGCGCAGGTCGTGCTGACGCGCCCGGGGCTCTACCGCGTCGACGTGTCCGACGACCGCGAGCACACGCGCGTCGTCGTCCGCGAGGGCGAGGCGAACGTGCAGACGGCCGGCACGCTGCAGCAGGTGCTGCCGGGGCAGACGGCGCTGGTCGACGGCATGGACCCGCGCTACGCGACGGTGAACAACGGCATCGGCACCGACGGCTTCGACGCGTGGGCGGCCAACCGCGACCGCCGGTACGACCGCGGGCGCTCGGCGGGCTACGTGTCGCCGCAGATGGTCGGCGCGGCCGAGCTCGACCAGTACGGGACGTGGTCGGAGGTCCCCGAATACGGCAACGTCTGGTACCCGACCGGGATGGCGGCCGACTGGGCGCCGTACCGCAACGGCTACTGGACCGAGGTCGGCGGCTGGGGCCCGACGTGGGTCGACGCCGCGCCGTGGGGCTACGCGCCGTTCCACTACGGGCGCTGGGTGTTCGTCGGCAGCCGGTGGGGCTGGTGCCCGGGCACGTGGGTCGCGCGGCCGCTGTGGGCGCCGGCGATGGTCGGCTGGGCCGGCGGACCGGGCTGGGGTCTTTCGATGACCGTCGGCGCGCCGGTGTTCGGCTGGGTGCCGCTCGCGTGGGGCGAGCCGTTCCGGCCGTGGTGGGGCCGCTGCTCGTCGGGCTGCTGGGACCGCTTCAACCGTCCGTACGCGGTCAACGTCGCCGTCGTGCGGCCGACGAGCCCGCCGCCGACGCACTTCGTGAACTGGAACGCGCCGGGCGGCATCTCGGCGGTCCGCGGGTCCGAGCTCGTCGTGCGCCGGCCCGTGCAGGAAAACCTCGTCACGGTGCCGCGCGGCATCGCGGCAAGCGCGCCGGTGATGGCGGGCGTTCCGCTGGTGCGCACCGAGGTCGGCCGCATCCCGACCCGTCGCGTCGGCGACGGCGCACCGCCTCCTGCGTCGACGTTCTACCCGACCGCGTCGCGGCCGGGTGGCATCTCGGGCGCCACCGGAAACGCACCGATGAACACCGGCGTGCCGGCGGGACGCACGACCCGCGGCGACACGATGCCCGGCACGCCGGTCGAGCGGCAGGGGTCGGTGCAGGGCACGCCGGCGAGTCGCGGCGGCATCGGCGGCATGACCGGCGCCGTGCCGTCCGGGACGCGCACCGTGCAGCCGGCGCCCGGCCCGCAAGGCATGACCGGCGCTGCGGTGCCCGTGCCGCCGACGCAGCGGCAAATGCAGGGATCGATGCCGGCCACGGGCGCTTCCGGCGTCGGCGGCATGCAGGGGGCCGTCCCGCAGACGCGCACCGAGCAGCGCGCGTCCGCCTACCCCGGGCAGAGTGCGCCGGCGTCGACGCCGCCGACCGGCGCGCCCGCGCAGAGGACCGCGCCGCCGCCTGCGAGCGCGAGCCGCGACGTGTATCGCGCGCCGTCGGCCGCGGTCACGACGCCGTCGCCGATGTCGCAGCCGGCGTCGCCGATGACGCGCACGCAGCCGCCGCAGGTCCAGCCCTCGCAACCGCAGGCGCAGCCGCCGATGATGCGCACGCAGCCCGCGCAAGCGCCGGCGCCGCAGGCGCAGCCGCTCACGCGCTCGCTGCCGGCCGCCCCGGCACCGCAGGCGCAGGCGGCGCCGATGGCGCGCCCGCAGCCCGCGGCCCCGGCGCCTCCGCCGCCGAGCGCGCAGCCGTCCAAGCCCGCGCAGGACGGCGGCAACGCCCAGCGGCAGAGCCGCGACGCGGCGGGCAACAATCCGGACAAGGCCCCCCGGTAACCGGCCCCGGCGGGGCCGGCCGCCGGCGCGAGTCCCCCCGGCTTCGCTGGGGCCGCGCGCCGTTCGCGCGCGGGCGGCGGTCAGTTCGTGACCAGTGCCAGGCGGCGGCCGCCGTCGACGAGCTTCACGCGCTCGCCTTCGTTGACCTGCGGCCGGCTCGAGTACGTGAAGGTGCGCACCTGCCCCGAGTCCATCTTGATGGTCACGTTCCAGGACGTCGTCGACTTCACGTTCTTCTCGACCTGATGGCCTGCGTAGGCGCCCACGCCGGCGCCGGCGATCGTCGCGACCGTGTTGCCGCGGCCGCTGCCGATCTGGTGGCCCAGCACGCCGCCGGCCACGCCGCCGGCGATGGCGCCGAGCCCGGTCCCCTCGCCCTTCTTCTCGACGGAGCGGATCGACTGCACGACGCCGCAGTCGGTGCACGGTGCCTGCGCGGCGGCGCCGGTCGCGAGCGCGCCGGCGAGCGCCGCGGCGGACATCAGCAATGCGAGCTGTCGCTTCATCACGGTTCTCCTCGTGCGAGGTCCATGCACTGCACGATACGCGCGCAGGCGCGGGCCGTCACTTGCCGTCGGCGCGGATCCGCGCGTACGTCCCGGGCGCCGCCTCGATCACTTTGAGCTTGCCCTTGCCCGGCACGCGCGCGGGGACCTCGCGGCCCAGGTACGGCGTCAGCCATTTGCGCCAGTCCGGCCACCACGACCCTTCGTTCTGCTTCGCGTCGGCGAACCACGCGTCGGCGGTGTCGGGCACCTGGTCGTTGGTCCAGAAGCCGTACTTCTGCGCGGCCGGCGGGTTCACCATGCCGGCGATGTGGCCGGAGCCCGACAGCACGAAGCGGGACTTGCCCTTGAGGATCTGCGTGGTCTCGTACGTCGTCTTCCACGGCGCGATGTGGTCCTCGATCGCCGAGACGCAGTACGCGGGCGTCGTCACCTTCGACAGGTCGATGTCGACGCCGGCGAGCGTCAGCGCGCCGGGCTCGCGCAGCAGGTTCTTCATGTACATGTTGCGCAGGTAGTAGCTGTGCATCGCCGCCGGCATCCGCGTCGAGTCGCAGTTCCAGTGCAGGAGGTCGAACGGGAACGGGTCGCGGCCCAGCAGGTAGTTGTTGATGACGAACGACCAGATGAGGTCGTTGGCGCGCAGCATGTTGAACGTCGTCGCCATCTCGCTGCCCTCGAGATAGCCGCGCTCGTTCATCTTGCGCTCGAGCGAGGCGACCTGCCCCTCGTCGATGAACACCTCGAGCTCGCCGGCGGCCGTGAAGTCGACGAGCGACGTCATGAACGTCGCCGAGGCGATCCGCTTCTCCTTCTTCGCCGCGAGGTAGCCCATCGTCGCCGCGAGCAGCGTGCCGCCCAGGCAGTAGCCGATCACGTTGGCGTCGGTCTCGCCGGTGGCCTTCTCGATCGCGTCGAGCGCCGCCAGCGTCCCCTCGGTCAGGTAGTCCTCGAAGTTCTTGTGCGCGAGGCGCTCGTCGGGGTTGACCCACGAGATCACGAACACGGTCAGCCCCTCGGCGACCGCCCAGCGGATGAACGAGTTCTTCTCGCGCAGGTCGAGGATGTAGTACTTGTTGATCCACGGCGGGATGATGAGCAGCGGCCGCTTCCAGGTCTTCTTCGTCGTCGGCTCGTACTGGATCAGCTGCATCAGCTCGTTCTGGAACACGATCTTCCCCGGCGTCGTCGCGATGTTGACGCCGAGCTCGAACGCCTTCGCGTCCGTCATCGAGATGCGCAGCTGGCCGCCGCCGCGCTCGATGTCGTCGAGCAGGTTGTGCAGCCCGCGCACGAGGTTCTGCCCGCCCGACGCGATCGTCTCGCGGAACACCTCCGGGTTGGTCAGCGCGAAGTTCGACGGCGCGAGCGCGTCGATGTACTGGCGCGTGAAGAAGTCGACCTTCTTCTTCGTGTGGTCGTCGAGGCCCTCGACCTTCGCCACCTGCTCGTGCATCCAGCGCGCGGCGATGAGGTAGCTCTGCTTGATGTAGTCGAACAGGAAGTGGTCCTGCCAGTCCTCGTGCTTGAAGCGCTTGTCGCCCTGCGACGGCACGGCGACCGGCTCGGCCGGCGCGCCCAGCATCCGCATCATCGAGCCCTGCCACAGGTTCATGTACTCCCACCAGAGGTTCAAGTGGGACTCGGCGAGCCGCGCCGGGTTGGACAGCATCTGCGCGGCGAGCTCCATGAACGCCTTGCCGAGGCCCAGCTCGTCGGAGGGCATCGGCGCGCCGGCCTTGGCGTTGCGCGCCGCGAAGTCGCCGATGACCTTGGCGCTCTTCTCGGCGGCGGACGCCAGCGATTCGGCGAGCGCGACCGGGTCGATCTTGGGGGGCGTGGTGTCGGTGGCGGGTGTGGACATCGTGGGCCTCGTCGGAAGCGGGAAGCGGGAGGAAGGTCAGCGGGCGAAGCGCAGCACGCCGTCGGCGGCCGCCGAGCGGCGTGCGCGCCCGCGGTGCCAGAGGTGGTTCAGGTGGGCGATCGTCTCGCCCATCGCGAAGAAGCGCTGCTGCAGGTCGAGCTCGCGCGGGAAGAGCACCGGGACCATCGCGGCGGCGGTGACCGGCCCGTCGGCAGCGGCCATCGCCGCTTCGAGCTCGGCGAGCCGCGCGGCGTGGTGCGCGCGCAGCTGGTCGACGCGCAGCGGGATGCCGCGAAACGGCATGCCGTGCGACGGCAGCACCAGCGACGACGGCGGCAGGTCCTCGAAGGAAGCGAGCGAGTCGAGGAAGCGGCCCAGCGGATCGGCGTCCGGGTCGGACGGCCAGACGCTGACGTTGGTGCTGATCTTCGGCAGCAGCATGTCGCCGGACACCAGCACGTTGTGCGCCGGCGCGAACAGCGACGCGTGCTCGGACGAGTGGCCGTGGCCGACGATCACGCGCCACTGCGTGCCTCCGGCCGTCACCGTGTCGCCGCCGAGCAGCCGGTGGAAGTCGGCGGGCGCCACCGGGACGCCGCGCTTGTACGCGTTGCCGCGCGCGGACATCGCCGCGACGTCTGCGTCGGGTGCGCCGTGCCGGCGGAACAGCGCGCAGGTGTCGGCGGGCGCGTGCGCGGCGCGCTCGTCGATGATCGAGTGCGCGGCGAGGAACTCGCCGTGCGTCATCGTCACCGTGCAGCCGAACCGCTCGGCGAGCCACGCGGCGTTGCCGAGATGGTCGGGATGGCAGTGCGTCGCGACGATCCGCCGCAGCGGGCGCCCGGCGAGCGTCGTCGCGAAGTGGCGCTCCCACAGCGCGCGCGTCGTCTCGTCGGCGTAGCCGCAGTCGATCAGCGTGCAGCCGTCCGCCTCGTCGAGCAGCCAGAGGTTGATGTGGTCGAGCGCGAACGGCAGCGGCATCCGCAGCCACCGGATGCCCGGCGCGACGGCGAGCGCTTCCCCGGGGGGCGGCGGGGCGGCGAACGGGTAGTCGAGGACGGCCGGGAGCGGCGCGGTCATGGCCGGAAGCTGCGGTGCAAAGCAGTATGGTATCGTGGAC
>JAYRNW010000223.1:0-2959 GCA_041911995.1 Casimicrobiaceae bacterium
CGCCCGCGGCGCCCGCACGCGTTGCGCTCGCGGCGGGGGGGCCCCGGCGCGACGCGCTCGACGCCGCGCGTGTGGGCATGAAAGGTCGGCGTGGGGTCGATCTATACGATTGAATGCAAACTCGCATGAGACCGCGCGGCGCGCCGTGCGCGGCCGCCGGCGTCAGGCGCGTTGTGCGTCCGCCTGCTGGCGGGCGACGAGCTGCAGCATCGTCGCGAGCGTGATCGAGCTGAAGGTGGCCTTCGCGGTCTGGTCGATCTCGCCGAGCACGATGTCGAGCGCGCGATCGACCGGCATCGACGTGTGCGGTTCGCCGCGCGCGGCGCCGGGGGTCGCGAAGTCCTCGAACAACTGGATCACGTCCATCAGCGTCAGGCGCCGCGCGTTCGCGGCGAAACGATAGCCGCCGCCGACGCCGCGCACCGATTCGACGATGTCGGCGCGCACCAGTTCGGCGAGCACCTTGGCCAGGTGGTGCGGCGACACGCCGTACTTGTCGGCGATCTCGGAGGCCGGGATGTGGCGCTCGGGCTCGGCCGCGAACTCGATCACGCTGTACAGCGCGAGCATCGTGTTGACCTGCAGCTTCATCGCGCGCGCTGCGCGCCGGGCGCGCCGGCCGGCGTGAGCTCCATCTCGAGCGGGATCAGCGCGCCGGCCATCATCCCCTGGCTGCGGAAGAACGACAGGATCAGCGTGTTCTCGCGCGACAGCAGGGTGCGCAGCTGGCGCACGCCGGCACGCCGGAACTTCGCGCTCATCGCGGCGAGCAGCCGCGTCCCGATGCCGCGCTGGCGGGCCGCCGGGTCGACGTCGATCGCGAACACCCAGCCGCAGGGCGGCGAGCCGAACTCCCAGTCGCGCACCTCGCCGATCATGAAGCCGACGACGCGCCCATCGGCGACGGCGACGAGGAAGTGGCGCTGCTCGCTGCCGACCGCGATGCCGTAGCGGCGGTAGATGCGCTGCCAGTAGCTGCGCTTCTCGATGCCGGTGACGTTGGCGTCGATCGCGATCACCTTGTCCAGGTCGGCGCGCCGCACCGCGCGCACCTCGACCGCGTCGTGTGCGGCGCTCGCCGCGGCCCGCGCGGCGCTTCGGCGCCCCGCCGGTGCCTCGGGGGAGGGGATTTCAGGTTCGGACAAAAGCTTGTACCAGATCAAACTGATACCAGTATTCTGGTACCAGAATAGGGTTTCTGACCGAATTCTAGCCCAGCAGTGCGCGCCGCGGTCAGTATTTCCCCGGCGCCGCCAACCGAAGGAGTGCGATGAAACCCACCCTCCAGGCCGGACTCGAGAGCACCGTCGAATTCGACGTGAGCCGCGACCGGACGATCGACTTCATGGGCGAGAACGCGCGCGTCTACGCGACGCCGATGCTCGTGCGCGACATCGAAGTCGCGTGCCGCGAGCTGCTGCTGCAGCACCTCGACGCCGGAGAGGATTCGGTCGGCACGCGCGTCGCGATCGACCATATCGGTGCTACCCTGCTCGGCATGCCCGTCACGTTGACGGTGCGCGTCGCTTCGGTCGAAGGCCGGGCCGTGGCGTTCGAGATCGAGGGCCGCGACAGCGTCGAGCCGATCGTGCGCGGCCAGCATGCACGATTCGTCGTCGATGTCGCGAAGACCGCGCAGCGCCTCGCGGCGAAGGCGCAGAAGGCGCAGCAGGCGGGCGCATAGTGGCGTTCGTGTCGGCGCCGCAGTGGAGGCTCCACCGATGAAGGCTGCGAGCAACGTCAAGCGCGTGCCGACCTACTGCTACCAGTGCGTCGCCGGGCCCGACCTGCTCACGGTGAAGGTCGAGAACGGCGTCGCGACCGAGGTCGAGCCGAACTTCTGCGCCGCCGAGGTCCACCCCGGCGGCGGCAAGGTCTGCGTCAAGGCCTACGGGCTGGTGCAAAAGACCTACAACCCGAACCGGGTGCTCACGCCGATGAAGCGCAGCAACCCGAACAAGGGTCGCCACGAAGACCCGCGCTTCGTTCCGATCTCGTGGGACGAGGCGCTGGACACCATCGCCGAGCGGCTGAACCGCGTGCGCGAAGAGGGGCTGACCGACGCGTCGGGCTATCCGCGCGTCGCGGCGAGCTTCGGCGGCGGCGGCACGCCGCAGTTCTACATGGGCACCTTCCCGGCGTTCCTCGCCGCGTGGGGCGCGGTCGACATGGGCTTCGGTTCGGGCCAGGGCGTCAAGTGCTACCACTCCGAGCACCTGTACGGCGAGCTGTGGCACCGGGCGTTCATCGTCGCCGCCGATACGCCGAGCTGCAACTACCTGATCTCGTGCGGCAACAACATCGAGGCCGCGGGCGGCGTGGTCGGCGTGTGGCGCCATTCGGACGCGCGCATCCGCGGCATGAAGCGGGTGCAGGTCGAGCCGCACCTGTCGATCACCGGCGCGTGCTCGGCGCAGTGGGTGCCGATCCGGCCGAAGACCGACCCGGCGTTTCTCTACGCGCTGATCCACGTGATGCTGCACGAGGCGCCGCGCGAGCAGCTCGACCTGCAGCACCTGGCGCGGCACACCAGTTCGCCCTATCTCGTCGGCCCGCACGGCTACTACCTGCGTGACCGCGCGACGCGCAAGCCGCTCGTCTGGGACGAAGCGAGCGGCCGCGCGACAGCGCACGACACGCCCGGCATTCGCGAGGCACTCTCGGCCAAGGTCGAGGTCGACGCGGTCGAGATCGGCCCCGACCAGGACGTGATGGCCGACGGCCTGCTCGCCGGCGAGACCGCGTTCGACAAGCTGGTCGCGCACATGGCGCCGTACTCGCCCGAGTGGGCTGAAGCGATCTGCGACGTGCCCGCGGCGACGATGCGCAAGATCGCCAACGAATACCTCGCCCATGCCTGCATCGGCCAGACGGTGACGATCGGCGGCAAGACGATGCCGTTCCGACCGGTCGCGGTGACGCTCGGCAAGACCGTCAATAACGGCTGGGGCGGCTACGA